>JAOPXK010000018.1 GCA_025965195.1 Marmoricola sp. | reverse complement strand
GCAGGGTCAACGACTCCAACCGGGCCTGTTCGCGGGTCAGCTCCACCAACGCCAGACGTTTCTGATCGGCACTCATGAAGACCGGTTCGATCCCCTGGACCTTGTCCAGCGCACCGTCCAAGGCGCTGAGGAACCCGAGGATCGGGTGTGCCTGGGTTTCGGTGGTGCCGTTCATGGATCGACTTTACCTCATTGTGCCGTGCTATTCAAACATGTATTCGAGTATGTTGAGGTGGTTGTTGTCACCGCAACAAGGGGAAAGTGGTCTCGACAAGCTCGACCACCGAAGACGCAGCGCGTCCGCCGGGTTGCAGCGCGACCGCCGGGAGTCCGGGATCGTTCGGGCCAGTGGGGAGAATGGACTCGTGACTCCTCGCGTGCGTGCCCCAGAGCTGATCGGCCGAGGCTGGCTGAACACCGGTGGAGAGCCGATCCGGCTCGGTGACCTGCGCGGCCGGTTCGTGCTGCTCGACTTCTGGACGTTCTGCTGCATCAACTGCCTGCACGTCCTCGATGAGATGCGCGAGCTCGAGGAGAAGTACGCCGGGGAGCTGGTGGTCATCGGTGCGCACAGCCCGAAGTTCCTTCACGAGGCCGATCCGGTCGCGCTCGCCCAGGCGATCGAGAGATACGACGTACGCCATCCCGTGCTCGACGATCCCGAGCTGATCACCTGGCAGGCGTACACCGCGCGGGCCTGGCCGACGCTGGTGCTGATCGACCCCGAGGGGTACGTGGTCGCGCAGTACGCCGGTGAGGGTCACGCCCATGCGATCGACGCCCTGATCGCCGAGCTCCGAAAGGTCCACCTCCGGAAGGGCACCCTGCAGCCGGGGGACTCGCCCTATGTCCCGCCGGTGGTCGAGCCGACCGACCTCCGGTTCCCCGCGAAGGCGATTCGCCTTGAAAACAATGGGATTCTCGTGGCCGACGCGGGCCACAACCGCCTCGTCGAGCTCGCACCCGATGGTGAGACCGTCGTCCGGGTGCTGGGTGAGGGACAGTTCAAGGAGCCGAACGGGCTCTGCCTGCTGCCGGCCGAGGTCGCGAACGCCGTTGGCTACGACGTCGTGGTGGCGGACACCGTCGGCCACCGGCTCGCAGGCGTCGAGCTCGCGACGGGCCAGGTGCGCAACCTCGCGGGCACCGGCCACCAGTTGATGCAAGGAGACGGCACGGCCGCCCTCTCGAGCCCATGGGACGTGACCTGGTGGCAGGACAAGGTCTGGATCGCGATGGCCGGCATCCACCAGCTCTGGACCTTCGATCCGCAGACCGGTGAGGTCGCCGTCGCGGCAGGCACGACCAACGAGGGACTGCTCGACGGATCGCTCGAGGACGCCTGGTTCGCCCAGACGTCCGGTCTCGCCGCCGACGGCGACCGGCTGTGGCTGGCGGACTCGGAGACCTCGTCGTTGCGGTACGTCGAGGCGGGCGAGGTCCACACCGTCATCGGCGAAGGGCTCTTCGACTTCGGCTTCCGCGACGGCGCCCGTGAGGAGGCTCGGCTGCAGCATCCGCTCGGAGTGGCCGTCCTTCCCGATGGCGCCGTACTGGTCGCCGACACGTACAACGGCGCGGTTCGTCGCTACGACCCGGCAACCAAGCAGCTGAGCACGGTTGCGACCGGGCTGCAGGAGCCGAGTGGGTTCGTGGTCTCGACAAGCTCGACCACCGGGGACAGCTCGACCGCCGTGATCGTCGTCGAGTCCGGAGCGCACCGGCTCGCCGCGGTCTCGACAGGCTCGACCACCGACGACCGCTCGACCACCGGGGACGGGTTGGCGGTCGCGGACGGGGTGATCGGTCGCACCCGGCGCCCACCGACCGACGTACTCCCCGGCGAGCTGCGACTCGAGGTCACCTTCAGGCCGCCACCGGGGCAGAAGGTGGACGACCGTTTCGGGCCGGCGACCCAGCTGCACGTGAGCGCCACGCCGCCGGCCCTGCTCAAGGCGGGCGACGGAGTCGGCACCGACCTGACCCGGGTGCTGCTCATCGACGAGGCGGTCGGGGACGGCGTACTGCACATCGCGGCACGCGCGGCATCGTGCGACGCGACCGAGGGCGAGGGCGCTGCCTGCCACCTGCACCAGCAGGACTGGGGTGTCCCGATCCGGGTTTCGAGAGACGGCGCCGGAACCCTCACGTTGCCCCTGGGAGGCGTTTCCTGACACGCAGCTCGTGGGCCGATGGTTAGGTAAGTCGATAAAGTTGCTACTATTACTTTATGACGATCGAGCACCTGGCGCCGGCACGCGTCGCGACGATCCGCGATGCTGCCCACGCCCTACAGACTGCCGAGGAGCTGGCCCGGGAATTCGCCCGCGGGGCAGGGAAGCGTGACCGCGACAGGCGGCTGCCCTACGACGAGATCCGCCGGCTCGCGAACTCCGGTCTTCTGACGATCACCGTGCCCAGGGAGTACGGCGGTCCCGGGCTCCCGCCGAGCGTCGTCGCCGAGGTGTTCCGCCGGATCGCCCGGGCCGACCCGAACATCGCCCAGATCCCGCACAGCCACTTCGTCTACGCAAACCTCGTCCGGGTGGCCGCGAGCCCGCAGCAACAGGCCGATCTCTTCGGCAAGGTGCTCGAGGGCAAGCTGTTCGCCAATGCCCAGTCGGAGCGCGGCGGCAAGACCATCAAGGACATCTCGACGACGCTGACGGCCACGCCCGAGGGTCGTCTCAGCCTGACCGGAGCCAAGTACTACTGCACCGGCACGCTCTTCGCCGACATCATCCCGGTCCTTGCGAGGCTCGAGGACCCTCGCGGCACCAGTGGCCTTCGCGAGGGTGAGCAGATCGTGTTCATCCCGGCGATCAGCGACGGCGTCAGCATCCTTGACGACTGGGACGGTGTCGGCCAGCGGCTGACCGCGAGTGGCACGATCCTCTTCGACCAGATCGACGTCGACCCGGACTGGGTCGTCGCGCGGCACGAGGCGTTCGACCAGCCCAACGGCTACGGCGCCTTCGCCCAGCTGTTGCACGCGAGCATCGATGTCGGCATCGCGCGCGCGGCGCTCGAAGACGCGGCCGAGTTCGTCCGCACCAAGAGCCGGCCGTGGTTCGAGGCCGAGGTCGGCCAGGCCGTCGACGACCCGCTCGTGATCCAGCGCTTCGGCGAGCTCAGCGTCACGTTGACGGCCGCCGAGGCCGTGCTGGAGCTGGCCGGCCGCTCGGTCGACGAGGTCTTCGCAAACCCTGCGGACCAGACCGCGGCCCGGGCATCGCTCGACGTCGCCGCCGCCAAGGTGCTGGGCGAGCGGGCCTCGGTCGAGCTCGCGAGTGCGCTCTTCGAGGTCTCCGGCACTCGGTCCGCGGCCAGCTGTGAGCACCTCGACCGGCACTGGCGCAACGCGCGCACCCACACCCTGCACGACCCCATCCGCTGGAAGTACCAGCACCTCGGCCGCTTCGTCCTGACCGGACAGACTCCGCCGCGCCACGGAACCATCTAAGGAGAACCTCCCATGGCACACGTCCTTGCAGTTTCCGGTAGCCCGATGGAGATCTCGCGGAGCAACGTGCTCCTCGGACATGTGTCCTCGATCCTCGAGTCCCGTGGGCACACCGTGGACACCCTCCGGATCCGCGACCTTCCAGCACAAGCGCTGCTGCACGCCGACTTCGGCAACCCGGCGTTGGTGGACTCGAGCGCCCGGCTCGAGAAGGCCGATGGGGTGGTCTTCGCGACGCCGGTCTACAAGGCCGCGTTCTCGGGCCTGCTGAAGGCTTGGCTCGACCTGCAGCCACAGTTCGGGCTGACCGGGAAGTGCGTCCTGCCCCTCGCGACCGGCGGCAGCGTGGCCCATGCACTCGCCCTCGACTACGCACTGCGCCCAGTGCTGACCAGCATGGATGCCCGTCACGTGGTCAACGGCTTCCTGGTCCTCGACCGCTACATCGAGGCGCCGACCCCGGTCGAGCCGTCGCCGATCGAAGCGCCGGTGAACATCCACGCCGACGCCGAGCCTGCGTTGATCAAGGTTGTAGAAGGCTTCCTCGACAGCCTGCAGGGCACCCGCTTCGCGGCCTGACCAGCGGGCTCAGCAGCTGCCGACGGGGTTGGCCCGGGTGACGAGATCAGCCCGGCCCGCGCTGAGATCGACCCACAGGACCCGGCGCTGGCGGCCCGCCACGGCAACGGGCTGCGACCCACGGGCACAGCTGACCCTGACCGGCCCGCCACCGCGGGTCGTCAGCTGCAACAGATGCACCAGCCCGGTCCCGAAGGAGAAGGTCTGGTAGGTGACGGCCCGGTCCGAAGCAGCGATGCCGTAACCGCTGGTGGCCAGCTTCGACCGCTCCGGGATCAGCGTCCGCAGATGGTGGCCGTTGCGGTCCACGCGCAACAGTCCTTCCTTGCCACCGATCCTGGCATCGGCGAGGAACACGACGTAGGACGGCGTGATCTGCGGACTCCAGAGCTCACCGTCGCTGTGGCCGATGCCCTTCACCGCGGCGAGCACCTTTTGGACTCCGCTCCCGGCGTCGTAGGACATCAGCTTCGCGGTCGTACGCGGCTTGAACCTGGCGTCCGTGTCGACGTACACCACCTGGTTGCCGCGCACCGTCGGCTGAGTGGGCTGTCGGTGACGGCTGTGCTGAAGCTTGACGATCCGGCCTCCCGGTCGCTTCACCCAGACCGCCTCGCTGTGGCCGGTGAAGCCGCTCCAGGTGGCGACATGCCCGCTGATCCCGGTGCCGAAGATCAGCCCGTTCCGGTACGTCGCCAACGTGCGCACCGGTCCACCGGACAACGACCGGGTCTGTACGCGGGTGGTCGTGGAGTTCGCCCGCAACCAGGTGGCCGTCCAGATCACGGTGCGCCCGTCGGTCGCAGGCGTGTCGTAGATGACGTCAGGGTTCGACGGCGAGATCCGTTTCGGACCGCCACCGGTAACGGTGCCGGCGAAGATCTCCGGGGAGTGTTCGGCGTTCGGGCCGGTGTCTGCGATCACCCAGCGCCCGTCGCCAGCCGCAGGAGCGCCGCCGTAGGTGAGGTTCGACATCAGCGTCCGGCCGTCGAGGTGCAGGAACTTCTTCTCCCAGCCCTGCACGACGCCGCGCTTGTCGAACGCGTGCCCGATCGCGGTCACCTGTGCCGCCGTCGCGCCCAGGCTCTGCGCGGCCTCAAGAGTCGCGCGGCGAGCGTCCATGAACTCCGACATCGGAGTCAGGTACTGCGTCATCACGGCGTACATGACCTTGTCGCCGAGGGCGGCGCCGAGGATCTTTCGGGTCTCCCAGAACGCCCCCGAGACGATCGTCGAGTTGGCGTGCACGCCGCCGTCGTCGAAGCCGCTGCCGTCGAAGTGCGAGGTGGTGTTGAGCTTGTCGAGGTTGCGGTCGGCGCACGCCGCGCCGACCTTCTTGACGCAGAGGTCCTGGCCCATCAGGCCGCCGAGGGGCGACGACATCGAGATGTTCAGGGTGTTGTCCTCGATGGCGTTGCCGAAGTAGTCGGCGAGGGCTTCGTTGAGTGCCCCCTCCTGGCCGAAGAAGAGCAGCCCGGCGGAGTGCTGGACGACGGCATGGGTCATCTCGTGACCGACGACGTCGAGTGCAGCGGAGAACGGCTTGTAGCCGTAGCCACCGGCGCCGTAGACCATCTCGCTGCCGTCCCAGAACGCATTCGGGAACGGGCCGCCGTCATCGGTCGCGCCGACGACGGAGACGATCGATCCGCCCTTGCCGTCGAGACTGTCGCGACCGAGGTTCGCATAGAAGTCGTAGACCTTGCCGGCGCCCCAGTGCGCATCGAGAGCACCCTGCTTGTTCAGGCTCGCGGGGAACGGGATGACGCCGGAGCCGACCAGCACCGGCCCGGGGGTGAGGCCGGGCTCGAGGCCGAAGTCGCTGGCGTCCATGCCGTGGGCGTCGTAGGTGCGGATCGTGCCGCCGGTCGAGGCGAACATTGGCTTCGTCTGGTCCTGCAGGGTGTACGTCGACCCGGTCTGCAGTACCTGGAGCGGCAGCGTCGGGGAGTGATTCGCGACGCCGGTCGTGGTGGTGGGTCCGTCGTAGCTGATGGAGTCGTAGGACAGCACCGGTCGGGTTCGGCCGGCTCCGACGTACATCTCCATCCGGACCGGGAGGTTGCGCTGGTCGTCGTACGTCGCGACGGTGATGTGCCGGGTCAGGATGCCGTGGCCGAACGGGACGATGACGAGTCCGTGGTCGGTCGTCTGCGCCGGGCCGTGGCGCGAGGGCCGCGGCAGGGCGTGCAGGGCGACCACCCGGGAGAGGCTGGCCGATACGCCTGCGTCCGTGGCGACGTCGAGGCCGCTGAAGTACTTGCCGCTGGTGCCGGTGACGACGGCCGAGCTGCCCTGGTCGGTGAGACGGACGACGTACTGGCTGCCCAGCACCGGGATGCCGTTGTAGCGCTGGTCGAACCGCTCGGCGACCATTGCTCCGGTTCGGCTCGACCCGGCCGGCCTGAGGTCGCGGGACGGGTCGGCGATCCGGTACCTGCCCTTGCGCCGGGTCAGGAAGCTCAGCGCCGCATCCGTCAGGTTTGCGTTGTGCACCGAAACCCGCGCCCCCGGCGGATCGGGCGTGGGCTCACCCGCCGAAACCGGAGCGTGCGGAAGCGTGACGAGCGTCGCGGCAGTGAGTACAGCCCCTAGACCAAGCCGAAGCATGCTGTCCCCCTCTGGCGTGTAGCCCGAAGCATAGGGCTCAGCGCGTGGGAGGAACGTCCGTCCGGCGCTCGACGACAGTGGTCCGGCTGCGTTGCTGGCTGATCACGAGCGTGAGCAGGATGGCGAGGGCGCCGACCGCGACCAGAATCCAGCCGAGCGTGTTCGAGTCGACGTTCTGGTCCCAGCTGGCGGGCAGGTTCACCACGTTGAGTCCGAGGATCAAGCCGGCGACGAGCAAGACGATGCCGAGTCCGAGTGCCATGGGGTCCTCCAGGTGCTGTTCGGGAAACTGTCTGGTCTCAGGTGCCCGGCTGCGGGTGTTGCAAACCTCTGTTGCAACCCCGGTCCAACCCGGTCCGTCCCCGACTGCATGTGGTTCGCAACTACCTTGCCTGGGTAGGATTGCGCAATGACTACCCGGTTCTCGCGCTTCGTGGCGCTGGGCGACAGCCAGACCGAGGGCCTCAACGACGGCGACGAGACGACCGGCGTGCGGGGGTGGGCGGACCGCCTCGCGGAGAAGCTGGCCGAGGTCAACCCCGACCTCCTCTACGCCAACCTGGCGATCAGTGGCTGCCGTGCCCGGCACGTCCGGACGACCCAGCTCGACGCGGCGCTCGCTCTCGAGCCGGACCTGGCCACCGTCGTGGTCGGGATGAACGACATGCTCCGCCATGACTACGACCCCGAGCAGACCGCGCGCGACATCGAGGACACCATCGTCGCGCTGCAGGCGGCTGGGGCGCACGTGGTCACGATGACCTTCCCCGACATAGACCAGATGTTGCCGGTGATGCGCTGGCTGGCTCCGCGTCAGCGCGCACTCAACGTCCGGGTTCGCGAGATCGCGGCCCGGCACGAGGTGCCGCTCCTGGAGCTGTCCGGCCTCGCGATGGTCGCCGACCCGCGGATGTGGAGCCACGACCGGATCCATGGCAGCACCGAGGGCCACACCCGGATCGCCGCCGGTGCGGCGTACGTGATGGGTCTCCCGGGCGCCGATCCCAGCTGGTCCGACGTACCACCTCCGAATCGTGGGGCCGTGTGGAAGGCGGCCGCCCGCGACGTGCGCTGGGTCGCGACCTTCATGGCGCCGTGGCTCACCCGCCAGCTGCTCGGCCGCAACGCCCAGGAGGCGCGTACGCCGAAGCGGCCGACGCTGCTTCCGGTCCGGGCCGATGTGACCGCGAACCGGCCGGCCGGGCCGTAACGCCGGACCCGGCGCTGACTGGCGACTGGCCGGCGACTGGACCGGCGACTGGACCGGAACACTAGAACAGGTTCTAGTATGGCCGGGTGCGCTTCTCCATCAGCTCAGCCTTTCTTCCCGTCGATGAGCTGACCCCCATCGCGCGGGCTGCCGACGAGCTCGGCTACGACAGCATGACGATCCCGGATCATGTGGTGGACCTCGAGGAGATCCAGACGCCGTACCCCTACACCCGGGACGGCTCCCGACGCTGGACCAGCTCGGCGCACTGGCCGGACCCGTGGGTCCTCGCCGGCAGCCTTGCCGCCGTCACCACCCGGCTGCGCTTCGTCACCTCGGTCTACGTGCCGGCGCTGCGCAACCCGTTCCAGGTGGCGAAGTCCGTCGGCACGGCCGCCGTGCTCTCCGGCAACCGGGTGGCGCTCGGTGTGGGCGTTGGCTGGTGTGCCGAGGAGTTCGAGCTGATGGGGCAGGACTTCCGCGGCCGTGGCCGGCGTACCGACGAGGTGCTCGAGCTGCTGAGCCGCCTCTGGGAACCGGGTGTCACCGAGTTCAAGGGCGCCTTCTACTCGGCGCCCCGGCTGACGATGGAGCCGACCCCGACCCAGCAGGTGCCGATCTACGTCGGTGGGCTCTCCGAGACCGGTCTGGCCAGGGCGGCTCGCCACGACGGCTGGGTCGGCGACATGTTCACCACCGACGAAGCGATCTCCTGGGTCGACCGGCTGCGCGCGAAGGGGGCCGGCGCGGAGCGGCCGTTCTCCGTGTTCGTGGCGCTGACCGATGCGATCGCTCCAGAGGACTACCGACGCGCCGAGGCCGGCGGGGTCACCGACGTGATGACGATGCCGTGGGCGTTCTACACCGGCCTTGAGGCAAACCTCGACCAGAAGCTCGACGGGCTGCGCCGCTTCCGCGAGGACGTCATCCGCCCCCTCTCCGCCCTCTAGAAAGCGGCTGACGTCCCCTGGAAAGCGGCGGACGTCATACGAGCTGGTCGCCGGAGCAACCACTTCGTATGACGTCCGGGTCGAGCTGGATCAGAAAGCGGCCTCGTCGAGGTCCATCAGCGACAGGTCGGTGGCCTGTGCGATGGCGAGCTCGGCGGTGAGCTTCGGCAGGTTGTTGCGCGCGAAGAACTGCGCGGCAGCGACCTTGCCCTCGTAGAACGCCTTGTCGTCGGCAGAGACCTCACCGGCGAGTGCGTTCAGTGCGACCTCGGCCTGACGCAGCAGCAGCCACGAACAGACGATGTCACCGAGCATCATCAGCAGGCGGGAGGTGTTCAGCCCGACCTTGTAGATGTTGCGGATGTCGCCGCCCTCGGCCGACTCGTCGGCGCTCATCAGCACGGTGATCATCTCGCTGACCAGCGCCTGACCGTCCTCGAGGCCCTTGGCGAGGAGCTCGCGCTCGATCTTGAGCCGGCCATTTCCGGCCTCCGACTTCACGAAGGTGTCGATCTCTCCTGCGAGGTACCCGAGCGCCTTCGCCTGGTCCTTCACGATCTTTCGGAAGAAGAAGTCCTGGCCCTGGATCGCCGTGGTGCCTTCGTAGAGCGTGTCGATCTTGGCGTCGCGGACGTACTGCTCAATGGGGTACTCCTGCAGGAAGCCGGAGCCACCGAAGGTCTGCAGCGACTCGGTGCCGAGCAGCACCCACGACCGCTCCGAGCCGTAGCCCTTGACGATCGGGAGCAGCAGGTCGTTGATGCCCTCGGCCTGCTTGTCGGTCTCGCCGTTGTGCTCGGCGATCATCACCTTGTCCTGCCAGGAAGCGGTGTAGAGCACCAGTGCGCGCATCGCTTCGGAGAACGACTTCTGCACCATCAGCGACCGACGTACGTCGGGGTGGTGGGTGATCGTCACGCGGGGAGCGGTCTTGTTCGACGCCTCGGTGAGGTCCGCACCCTGCTCACGCGTCTTGGCGTACTCGAGGGCGTTGAGGTAGCCCGTGGAGAGCGTGGCGATGGCCTTCGTGCCAACCATCATCCGGGCGTTCTCGATGACCTGGAACATCTGCGCGATTCCGTCGTGCACCTCGCCGAGCAGGTAGCCGACGGCAGGCTCCTTCTCGCCGAAGGTCAGCTCGCAGGTGTTGGAGACCTTGATGCCCATCTTGTGCTCGACGTTGGTGACATAGGCGCCGTTGCGCTCGCCGGTCAGCTCACCGGTCTCGAGGTCGAAGTTGTACTTCGGCACGATGAAGAGCGAGAGGCCCTTGGTGCCCGGGCCGCCGGCGCCCTCGACGCCCGACGGACGCGCCAGCACCATGTGGATGATGTTCTCGGTGAGGTCGCTCTCGGCCGAGGTGATGAAGCGCTTGACGCCCTCGATGTTCCAGGTGCCGTCAGCGTTCGGCGTGGCCTTCGCGCGACCGGCGCCGACGTCGGAACCAGCGTCGGGCTCGGTGAGCACCATCGTGGTGTTCCAGTTGCGGTCGACGATGTGCTGGGCGATCCGCTTGTCCCGGTCGTTGCCGTTGCGGTGCAGGACGCCGGCGAACATCGGGCCTGCGCCGTACATCCAGAGGGCGGGGTTGGCGCCCAGGACGAGCTCGCCCATCGCCCAGTTGAAGCTGGACGGGGCCGGGGTGCCGCCGAGCTCGGCCAGCGTGCCCAGCCGCCAGTACTCCGCGGCCATCCAGGCGTCATAGCTCTTCTTGAACGACGCCGGCACGGGCGCGGTGCTCGTCTCCGGGTCGAAGACGGGCGGATTGCGGTCGCCGTCGACGAAGGACTCCGCAAGTTCTCCGCGGGCCATCCGGTCCACCTCGGCGAGGATCGCCTTGGCCGTCTCGAGGTCGACCTCGGCGAAGGGGCCGGTGCCGAGGATCTCGTCACGGCCGAGCACCTCGAACAGGTTGAACTCGATGTCGCGGATGTTGCTCTTGTAGTGGCTCACTGACCCACCCTTTTCAGGTATCGGTAACCGGGCTGAACGCACCGGACCGGCTTGCTACTCGCCGGTAACTTTATTATCTTCCGTGCCGCCGGGTGGTGCAAGCCGAACAGGCCGGAGTGGCGCGAAACACGCTGCCGACACCCATTGTCGATTGATCTGACAAACTTGCTACATGCGCGTATCCGCCAAGTCCGACTACGCCCTGCGAGCCCTCATCGAGATCGCGGGTCGTGACGACGGTCTTGCCGTCAGCGCCGAGGAACTCGGCAAGCTCCAGGACATCCCGCACGGGTTCCTGCAGGCGATTCTTGCCGACATGCGTCGTGCCGGGATCGTGGTCAGCCAGCGCGGCCAGTCCGGTGGCTGGCGGCTCGCGAAGAAGTCCACGGACGTCTCGGTGGCCGATGTGATCCGGGCCGTCGACGGGCCGCTGGTCAGCGTCTACGGGCTGCGGCCCGAGGCCGTCACCTACAACGAGTCCGCCGAGGTGCTCCAGCTGGTCTGGATCGCGGCCCGCAGCAGCCTGCGCGACGTCTTCGAGAAGGTCAGCATCGACGCACTCGCCAACCGCAAGCTACCCCGTGATGTCGCCGCTCGCACCAAGGACGAAGAGGCCTGGAAGCCGCACTGAGTTGTGCCGCGAATTCACTGGGTACCGTGCGAATTGCACACTCCCCGGCCGAAGTTTCGCGCGGGAAGCGTGGAGCCAACGGGAAGTCGTACGCCGGATCGACCGACGGGCAACTACGCGGCCTGGCCGGTGAATGTCTGAAGTCGGCGCTTGTGCTTGCGGCGCTTGCGGTCCAGATGCTGGTTCTCGGCCTGGAGTGCGGCCACCTGCGCCTTGAGCCGGGCGATCTCGGTCGCCGCCGTCGCAAGGGCATCGAGGTGGTCGGTCGTGCCGGCGTACGTCGTCCCGGTGCTGGCCGTCAGTGAGCCCTGCATGTCGAAACCTCCGTCATTGATGCGCTTGGTCCAGCCGGCGGCGATCTCCGCGACGCGGTCTGCGTCGAGGGCGGGGCGCCCGGGGACGCTCCATGGGAGAGGTACGTCGGGCCGGGTGATGCCCTCGATGCCTGCGGTGCGGAGGAAGGCGTCCCAGATCGGGTCCGGCTGGTCGGGAACGGCGATGACGTGCACCCGCTCGGCGTGCAACGTCCGCGTCCAGCGATCGAGGATCCCGCTCAGATCGTGGCCGGCCCAGAACGACACCGCGTGCGGGTGGTCCCGCAGCGGGTCGAGCACCCGCTCGGCGTACGTCGTGGGCGAGATCGTCTGGCCCTTCTCGAGCTCGGACTGCCAGCCGGCCTGCACCTGCGAAGGCAGGTCACGAACCAGCAGCACCGGGTGCAGTTCGACGCCGCGGATGCCGTCGAGCGCGAGCCTGATCTGCGCGCGCTCGGCCTTGCTCAGGTCAGGTGTGTTGAGCAGCGTGATCCCCTTGTTCGCCCAGATGCGCCGCTCGATCCGCGCCCAGGTGCCTTCGACGTCCGCGCGGGTGCGGCCGCCGTCCTGGTGCGCGCGTCGGAGCTCGAGGCCGGCATCGCGCATCTCTGCCGCGGTGCCGGGCACCAGGATCCCGAGGTCGGCGAAGTCGGTCGTGCGTGCTTCGAGAGCCTCCGCCAGGAACGCCGTACCGAGGTCGGCCGGACCGATGTGCCAGAACACCTTTCGTTTAGCCATGACCTGAGCGTGACCGGGCACGGCGTACGCAAGATGAACGAGACGCGTCCGATTGTGGCCGATGGGCGTGATCCGGGTCGCACCACCGCAAAGGCCGGGTCCGGCTCTGGTCCAGATTTCTAGAACAAGTTACAGTTTCGACCATGATCGAGTCTGAGTTCATCAACTGGGAAGCCCCTGACGGCGACCACCCCGCGCGTCGGCTCTCGCAGCTGTCCTATGACGCCGTCTCGCGCAAGGACAAGGCCACCTGGCTGACGCTCTTCGCCGACGATGCCGTGCTCGAGGACCCGGTCGGACCGTCGTTCTTCGACACCGAGGGCAAGGGCCACAAGGGCCAGGACGGGATCAGTGCCTTCTGGGACATGGCGATCGCGCCGATCCGGGAGTTCCGGTTCACCATCCGCGACTCGTTCGCGAACGGCAACGCCTGCGCCAACATCGGCACGTTCAGCACCGTGCTGGAGGACGGCACGCTCGCCGACACCGATCTGATCGCGGTCTACCGGATCACCGACGACGGCCTGATCCAGTCGATGTGCGCGCACTGGGAGGTCGACCGCACGATGGCGAGCCTCCGCAAACCCGAGTAGCTCGGCGGTCAGGAGCCGAGGTCCTCGACCCGGTCGGCGACCCACTCGACGAGCGGCCGCAAGGCCTGCCAGTCGGCGCGGACCTTGTCGAGCAGCTTCGGGGAGTGGATCACCTTGTCGAAGCCGTAGGACTTCCCGAGCACGAGCGACTTGTGCCGGAGCAGGTCGATGCGCGGGTGGTCCGCGTCGTACCCACGCGGTGAGGTCTTGAGCTTGTCGCCGCCGATGGTGAAGCCGTTGGCCTCCAGGTCGGCGAGGATCGTCTCAAGCAACTTTCCCGTTGCGTCGTTGAGGATTGACTCACGGATCCGGGAGAGGTCAGGACCGGTCGCGTCGTAGAACCCTGCGCCGACGCGTACGCCGGGCGACGACACCTCGACGTACCAACCGGTGGCGCGACCAGCCGAGACGAACGCACCCTGCCCGGTCTTGTACGGCGTCTTGTCCTTTGCGAACCGGACGTCGCGATAGGGACGGAAGACCTTCGCCTTGCCGAACTCGGTGGCCAGCGCATCGGTGAGCGCGGTCATCGGCGCCAGCACCTGCTCCTTGTAGATCCCCTTGTGGGCCTCCCAGAACGACTTGGTGTTGTCCATCTCCAGGTCGTCGTAGAAGTCGAGCGCTGCTTCAGGAAATCCGGCGAACTCAGTCACGCTGGCGAGCCTAACCGGATGCCGACACCCTCCTCCGCCGCCGCTGGCTAGCATTCGGCCATGACGATCGCTTCTCGGCCCATGTCCCCGGCGGAGAAGTACTACGCGTTCCTCGATGCGGTCTCGCCGATGAACCTGATCATGACCGCCGAGCTGGGTCGGTGCTTCCCCATCGACCAGGTCGGCGAGCACTGGACCTCCTTCGTGTCGCTCCGGTCGACACCGCGGATCCGGGTCCAGGCCGATCTGACGCTGAGCGACGGCGGTACGTCGGACCTCGACTTCAAGGGGCTGGAGCTTCCCAGCAGTGAGTGGAACGAGCAGCTGGGCATCGAGTCGCGCGAGCCGTTCGGGCTGGACCGGCCGATGCGCTGCCGCTACCTGAGCAGCCCGGACGAGGGCCGTTCGCGGCTGGTCTTCATCGGGCATCACTCGGTCTTCGACGGACGAGCCGGGATCGTCGACCTGCAGGCGTTCGTCCGTGGACTCGACGGCCAGGCTGTCCCCGCCCAGCCGCTCGGGTCACTCCCGAGTCCGGCGCAGCGGCAGTTCCCCTGGCAGGCCGACCGGGAGCAGCTCTTCGCGCTGATGCGGAGCATTGCTGCCCGCAACGAAGCGGCCGGGCCACCTGAGCCGTCCGACTGGAGACAGCCGACGATCGCCCGGGCGCCGAGGTTCTTCTCGGTGAACGTCCCGGACGCAGACGCTGATGCGTTGCTGGCGGGAGCCCGGACTCACCAGACCCGGGCCTACGCGGCCATCGCGGCCTCGTGGCTGGTCGCGGTCGCCGCGCGCCTGTGCGAGAGCGACACCCCGACGCTGCATCTGGCGACCCCGGTGGATGTCGGCGTGCCAAGCGCCGACGTGGAGCGCCCGCCGTCGCCGGCGGTCAGCGTCGTCGGGAACCGCTACCGGGTCGATCCGAAGTCGCCGTGGGAGCTGGCCCTGGAGGTCAGGACGAAGCTCGAGGCCTCGATGAACGCGGGCGAGGGGGAGCTGTTCTTCCAGCTGTCCCGGGCGAACAGCATCCAGGACCTGGAGGTGGGAGCGCGGGTCGTCGCGCAGGCGCTGGCAACCGCGCCACCGGTGGTCAGCGTGACGAACCTCGGGATCATCGACCCTGGCTCCGATCCCGACTGGCTGCTCGCGATGGTCGGCTATCTGGCTCCGGCACCCAACCAGATCGCCTTCGTCAGTGGAGTCGGTTACCGCGGCCGCCTGGTGCAGAGCGCCACCACCGATGACAGCCAGCTGCCCGCTGGCGCGGCGAGCGCGATGGTTCAGGAGTACGGCGCCGTGGTGCGCGCCATGGGAGCCAGCTGAGGCGAGGCGGCCCGGTCTCGACAAGCTCGACCACCGGAGCCGTCAGCCGTGCCGGCCGTCCTCCTCGGAGCGCCGCCACACGACCCTGCCGGGCGACGACGCAATCACGCTGTAGGCCTCGACATCACGCATCACCACCGCGTTCGCGCCGATCACCGCTCCGTCGCCGACGTGGACGCCACCCATGACGACAGCGTGCAGCCCGATGTAGACGTTGTCGCCGATCACCGTCTGCTTGGGTCCCTCGTTGCCGAGCGGTTGCGGCCCCACTGCCGCACCTGCCTGCAGGGTGCAGTTGGACCCGATCGTCACGTAGGCGCCGAAACCGGCACCAATCGCGTGCGGGAGGTAGAGGCCGGGCCCGACGGTCGCGAGCGGGCTGAGCTCGGCGCCCGAGACGTTGACCCCGTGGTTCCGGATGAGCAGCGCGATGGGCAGCAGGCCCTTCTTCGTCAGCCAGTGCGAGATCCGGTACATGACGACCACCCGGACCGAAGGCGTGACCAGCAGCTTGGCGAACGCGCGCAGCCAGAACCGCCTGTTGGAGTAGAGCCGGAAGTTCGCGTGCGTCGTCGCCTCGATGTCCGCCCGGATGAGCTGCGCCACCGAGAGCGGCTTCTCGATCAAGACTCGGACACCAGATCGTCGTTGTAGAAGGAGACGATCTCGCGCAGGGTCTGGGGCATCAGGCCGGCGCTGTAGGGGTCGGAGCCGAGCTCGTCCTCGAGGATGGCCGACAGCTCGGCGGTGTCCATCGAGTCCAGGCCGATGCCGTCATCGCCGTACAACGGGGTGTCGAGGTCGATGTCATCCGTCTTCTTGGTGCGACGGAGGAACTCCCGGATCGCGTTCTCGGCAGTGTTCGCAGAGGTGGCCATGGGTTGGATGCCGTCCTTCAGTCAGGTGGCGGACACATTATCCCAGCATGAGGGGTTGGGACGTCCGACCTCAATTGTTGCTGATCGCAAGCCCATCGAGCTGGACGGACCGCCCTCTGGTCAACACCTTCACGCTGATCGTCGCCGTACGCCGCTTGAACCCGGGCATCGTGAACAGGACCCGGCGGGCAGCCGGCGTGCCGGCGAGGTTGATCTTCTTGAGCAGCTTGCCGCTGAGGTAGACACCGATCGTGCCGCACTTCGGGCACCTGGTCGCGATGATGCCGACCCGGTCGAGCAGCACCCCCCGCCTGGTCGCAGTCGCGTTCAGCTTGCTCGTGATCGTCGCGGTGCCGTTGAAGAACGTCGTCCCGGTGATGCGCTTCCAGGACTTGTTGATCGAGAAGCCGTGGTCGTCGAAGGGGGTCGAGGTGCAGGTGATCGCGGACCAGGCGGAGACGTTGCCGGCCTCGTCCCGGGCGCGGGACTGGAAGCAGTAGCTGTGCCCGAGGCCGCCCGTGAAGCTCAGGCTCGTCGCGGTCATCCCCGTCCACGCCGTCGGCTGGACCCAGGTGTGCTTCGCACGCGTCGTGTCGGCGAGGCGTACGTCGTAGCTGGCGACACCTGAGCCGGAGTCGGTCGCATGCCAGCCGAGCAGCACCGTCCTGCCCATCGTGTACGTCGGGAGGGTGGTCGTGCTCGCCTTCGGAGGTGTGACGTCCGGAGGCGGAGCGCCATTGCCCACCGAGCCGTTGAGGGCGTCGTTGTCGATGTTGATCGTGACGCCCCCGTAGGTCTCGTTGTGGCCGCCCTGGTACTGGTGGATCCGTTGCTGGTTGGCCCACATCGCGTCCGGAATGTAGGAGTCGTGTGCCGGGGTGCTCGGCGTACCCCAGTGCGCGAACCAGATGTCGTCGGGCGAGTTGTAGCTGGTGCCGTTCCACTCGACGAGGTTGGTCATCATCGACGCGGAGCTGCCGTAGATCCCGGAGACGTAGCCCTCGGCGTGCAGCTCGACGGTCCACGCATTCGTGAACGCCTTGACCGCGGCCACGGTGGTCGCCTTCGTCGTGTTGTAGGCCTCCATGTCGAAGTAGACCGGGTTGCCCAGGTGCGGCGCCATCCCGAGGCCTGCCATGATCCGGGCCGCGTTGATCGCGGCGACCTTGCCCTGCGAGGCGGCCGTCGTCGTGTTGGTGCTGAACATCGACCCGATGCCGGTGCCCGGCGCCTGCAGGCCCACGAAGGTCGGGATCAGCGTCCAGCCCTGGGCCGAGACGCCGGCGACCCAGGTCGCCGTGAGGTTCGCCTGGGCGCAGGCGCTGTCGGTGCCGCCGATGTAGATGTTGGCTGCGCCGTAGGGCGACGCCGTGCGCCAGGCGGTCATCGCGGCGGCCGACGGTGCCGCGCACGTGTCGAAGCCGAGACCGTGGAAGACGCCGCCCGCGACGGTCCGGGCCGCGATCGCGGTCCGTGCGGCGGGAGCCGGGGCGACGTCGAGCGCACTCTGAGGGGCGACGCTCCGCCTCACGGCAGCGGCGAGCCCCTCGGCGCCGGAGGTGACCACGGCATGGCCACCCGTCAGCTGCAGGGTCTCGACATGGCCGACGAGCTGGGCCGGACAGTTCGACCCGGTCGGGGTGCCGAGGTAGACCGCGTGCTGGTCGTAGCGGACGCAGCCGGTCTTGCCGTCCAGATCGGTCACCGGCCAGTCGGCCGGGACGGTCGCGGTGACGCCGTCGTAGGAGACCGTCCGGGTGTCGCCAGCGGCCTGAGCCGGCCCGGCGATCACGGCGAGCGAGCTGCTGAGCACGGTGATGCAGGTGCCTGCGACCAGTGCGACTCGTGCTGTCCTCACGATGGATCCCTCCCGGGCGCGACCCGGAGCGCCCGGACCACCATAGGCGCAAAACTGGGACCAGTGGGATTTTTGAGGTTCGTGAGGTAGATGACGAGGACAACTACCGTGCGTGGAGCGGATGACGAGATTCGAACTCGCGACATCGACCTTGGGAAGGTCGCGCTCTACCAGCTGAGCTACATCCGCACGCCGGGCGAGCCCGACGAGGACAGATCGTACCCGAGCCCGGACGGCCTCAGGCCGGTGGTGCGATGGGCGCGAGGGTGGGTCGCTTGGGGGTGATGTTGTCACCGGACGAGCGGCCGGTCAGGCGACGGTGCACCCAGGGGAGCGCGTGCGTGCGGGTCCAGGCGAGGTTGGCCCGGCGCGCCTCTTTGGCCGACAGCTCCGGGCGAGGTTGCTCCGGGAGCCGCGTGAGGTGGTGGTCGATGCCGAGCGTGTCGAGTACGGCGATGGCCATCAGCTGGTGTCCCGCGTCGTTCATGTGCAGCCGGTCCTCGTCCCAGAGGCCCCAGGAGCGGTACTCGCGCATCCGCCAATAGTCGACGACGGTCGCGTCGTGCCGATCGGCGATCTCGCGGACGGCCTCGGTGTAGAGCGCCCACCGGCCCCGGAACGGTCCGTGCACCCGGGTATGGCCGGGATCGAAGGCGGTGAACATCACCACCTTGGCGCCGTTCTCGGCGAGGTTGCCGATCGCGTCGTCGTAGGACGACGCCAGGTTCTCCAGGTCGACCTTCGGCCGCATGATGTCGTTCGCACCGGCATAGATCGTGACGAGGTCCGGTCGGAGGGCCAGCGCGGCGTTGAGCTGCTCGTCGATGATCTGCTGCAGCTTGCGGCCCCGGATCGCGAGGTTGGCATAGCCGAAGCCGTCGGCGCCGAGACCGCGTTGCGTGGAGAGCACCTCGGCGAAACGGTCCGCCCAGCCGCGCAAACCGTTGGGTCGCGACGGGTCGGGATCGCCGCAACCCTCGGTGAAGGAGTCACCAAGAGCCACGTAGCGGCGGAAGGTCCCAACAGATGTCCCGGCAGATGTCCCGGCAGAAGTCCCGGCAGAAGTCATGGCGTGATTCTGCTATGCCGACTCCTGGCAGACATCGAAGGGCTGCTGAGACCTGTCGAGGTCTGCGCGAAGAGTGGGTAAGTTGACCCCGTGCTTCTCTCTGACCGCGACATCCTGACCGAGCTCGACAACGGCCGCGTCAAGCTCGAGCCGCTCGACCTCGGGATGGTGCAGCCGTCCAGCATCGACGTACGCCTCGACCGGTTCTTCCGGGTGTTCGAGAACCATCGCTACCCGCACATCGACCCCGCCGAGGACCAGGCCGACCTGACCCGTGAGGTCGAGCCCGACGGCGAGGAGCCGTTCATCCTGCACCCGGGGGAGTTCGTGCTGGGCTCGACGTACGAAGTGGTCTCGCTGCCCGACGACGTGGCGGCCCGCCTGGAGGGCAAGTCCTCGCTCGGCCGCCTCGGCCTGCTGACCCATTCCACCGCGGGCTTCATCGACCCGGGCTTCTCCGGTCACGTGACCCTCGAGCTGGCCAATGTCGCCAATCTGCCGATCAAGCTGTGGCCGGGCATGAAGATCGGTCAGCTCTGCTTCTTCCGGCTGTCCTCGCCTGCGGAGCACCCGTACGGCTCGACGAAGTACGGCTCCCGCTATCAGGGCCAGCGTGGCCCGACACCGTCGAAGTCCTACGCGAACTTCCACCGCACCCGCATCTGAACCGACTGCACTTGCAGGGAGTGGCCGGTCAGCGGTTGTGGCGCAGCTTGCGCCGCCCGTAGTTGCGGCGGATGCGCTCCTGCATCTCGAGGTTGGCGATCCTGATCTCTTCTGTGGTGTGCCAGACGGCGTTCATCGGGGCTCTTCCTTCCTTGTCAGATCTGCTCTAGGTAGATGTCGCCGCTGACCGTGGTGGCACGGACCTCGACGTAGTCCTGGCCCTCAGCCGGCTTGCCGGTGCTCTGCAGCTGGGACGTCACGCGGCCGGTGACCGAGGTGATGTCAGTCCACACCGGGGTACCGACACAAATGCCGACCCGGACGTCGCCGGAGGCGCTCTTCGCGGTGATCGAGCCCTTGCGGGCGTTGCCGACGACGAGATCGCCGCTCCCGGCAGCGAAGGTCACATCGTTCTCTGCGCGCTTGACCTCGAGGTCGCCCGACCCGGTCTTCACCACGGTGCTGGCGTGGGCGCGGCCGATCAGGACGTCGCCGGAGCCGGTCGAGATGCCGGCCGGTCCGTGGACCTCGCCGAGGTCGATGTCGCCGGAACCGCTCTTGATCCGGACCTCGCCACGGATCTGGTGACCGCGTACGTCGCCGGAGCCGCTGTCGATGACGACCGGGCCCTCGGCTTCTTCGATCTCGACGTCGCCGGAGCCGGTCTTCAGCCTGATCACGCCATAGCTGCCTGTCGCCACGGTGTCGGCCGATCCGGCCTTGGCGGTGAGGCCGCTGCCGGTCGGCAGGCTGACCTTGACCTCGTGGCTGTCGTTGCCGTGGAGGAAGCCGACCCGGCTCTTCGGCGGGGTGACCTTGATCTGGTCGCCGTTCTGCTCCACCGCGAACTCGTCGGCCCGCGGGCCGGTGATCGCAACGGTGGTCTGGTCGGTCTCGATCGCGTCCGTGGCGATCTGGCCGCTGCCGAGCTCGACGTACAGCTCGACGGCCTCGGGGGTGTTGAAGGTCCTGTTCATCTGGTGCTCCCTGGTTTTGGGTGTGCTCGGTAGCCGCGCCGGCGTCGTGCCGGTCAGCTGACGGGTGCCGGACTGGTGCCGGGGTTGGGGCCTGCTGGTTACACCCAGCCGGTCATGCGGCGGTTGCCCCGGTTGCGACCGCCGGGAAAGCCCTCGTCGAGGAACGGGATGCTGGAAAGGTCGATGTCGATGTTGAGGGCGTTCTTCTCGCGGGTCGCATTGCGCAGCACCGAGACGATCCAGGTGTTCAGCGAGTGGCCGCCCTTCGCGGCGAGCTCCTCGGCCCTGGTCTTGACGATCTCGGGAAGGCGAAGTGTGATCCGCGCGGTCGCGACGTCGGACTCGTCCTCGTCGGTGGCGGCCGCGGCTGGCGGTGGAGTCGGCGCGGCCGCGGGCGTCGGGTGCTCGACCACGAACTCCAGGTCGCGGCCGGTCAGCCTGACCTCGACGGAGCCGGAGCGCATCTCGGTGGTGATCTCGGCGGTGGCTTGCGACAGCGCCTCCATCAACGTCAGCCGCATCGCCGGGTCGAGGGCAAGGGTCAGTCGCTCGGCTGCGTCACGGGTCTGGTCGTTCGCCGAGGCAGCGGCCTGGGCGAGATCGTGTCGAAGACGTTCGACGTACGGCGTGATGTCCATGTGCACCACGATGACACCATCATGATGTCATGTCAAGCATCAAGTGATGTCAACGTGACGCACGGACGAAGGGGCCGCCGGAATGCCGACGGCCCCTTCGTTCCTCGTCAGCGTCAGAACGCCCCGGTGCCGTTCGGCGTACCGAGGCCGGTCGGCCCGTCCCAGCCGGCGCGGGCGGTGCACCACTGGGTCGTTGGGCAGCTGCCGTTGCTACCGCTGGTGACGTCGAAGAGCGACGTCGGATGGGCGTAGGGCGTCGCGTTCGCGTAACCGGAGGTGTTTCCCGAGAGCGCGTAGACCGAGGCGATGATCGGCGAGGACTCGCTGGTCCCGCCGACCTGGGCCCACGTCGAGGCGGTCCGGCTCGTCGGGTAGTAGACCGACATGCCGCCGTTGTTCGGGTCGGCCGCTGCGGAGACGTCCGCTATCGCCCGCTTCGAGCAGCCAGTGCCCGCGCCTGCTGCCGCGGCGAGCGCGGTGTTCACCGTCGAGCAGCCACTGCCGGCGCCGGTCCAGGCGGTCTCGGTCCAGCCACGGGTGTTCGAGGCCGCCGTCAGCGTCGTACCGCCGACTGCGGTCACGTAGGCCGACGAGGCCGGGAAGCTGCCGCCCTGGTAGCCGCTGTCACCGGTCGATGCGGTGACCGCGATGCCCGGGTGGTTGTAATAGGCGCCGTACGTCGCGTCGGAGAGGTCGCCGCCGCCGTAGCTGTTGCTGATCGCCACGACGCCGGACTGCCGGGCCGCGGTCGCCGCGGCGGTGCCCAGGTTGGCGATCGAGGCGGACGTGGCCTGCACGACGAGGATCTTGCAGTCCGGACAGATGGCCGACACGGCGTCCACGTCGAGCGCGGTCTCGCCGGCCCAGCCGGCGTTGAACTGCGGCAGGCTGGTGCCGCCGGTCTGGTTGAGCACCTTGAGGCATCCGTTGGCCGACGTACAGGCAGCGATGCCGAACTGGGAGCGGTAGATGCCGAGGTCACGCTCCAGGTTCGGGTAGCCGTAGGCGTCGATGATGGCGACGGTCCGGCCGCCCGACGTGGCTCCGGTCAGCTTGTACGCACTGCGCAGCTGCGCGGGTGTCTTCCCGGTGCCGGGCGGCGTCGTGGAGTGCGGGACGGCGTCGTCGCTGTTGACCAGGACCTTCGCCGAGCAGGAAGCCTTCGTAGCGGACTTCGTCGCGGTGCACACCCGCTGGGCGTGCCGGCTGTGATCGGGTGATGCGGACGTGGCACCCGCCGTGCCGACAGTGAGGCCTGCGATCAGCAGGACTGCACCGGCGACACCGAGGCCATGAATTGGTTTGCGCAAGGGGTTCTCCTCACCTGTGCCCTACGGAGTTGCGGGGCATGGAGCAACCCTCGCTGCGTGGGTGGCCGTCCGACCACCCATCGAGAGGGTCACTCGTTGCAGTGCAGAAGAATGCAACTCTTCTGGTGCGGGCTACCGGATCGTCGGAAGCGAGATCGATGACGGGTACTTCGAGCCGTTGTGGATCGTGATCACCGACAGCGCGCCACCGGCCTCGGGAAGGACCGGACTGAGGTGCGGTACGTCGTACTCCTGCAGCGCGATCCGAAGCCGATGGCCTTTCTTGATCCGGGCACCGGTCGGGAAGATCTCCACGTCGACGGGCTGGATCGCCCCGGCCGGGAGGCTGTGCTGTGATGCCTTGGTGAACGGATGCCACGGCTGGATCAGCTTGCCGTCGAGGTAGCGCGACTTCTTCTTGTCGAGCTGGCGCAGCGAGATCACCTGCCAGCCGCCGGTCAACCTGCTGACCGTGCCGTCCGGCGCCACGTCCTCGACGGAAGCTGCGATCATCCCGTCGCCGCTGGAGCTCGACACGTAGAGGTGGGCGTTGATCGGGCCCTGGATCGAGACCGGCTTCGTCACCGGTGCGGTCTGGAAGACCACACCCGAGAGGTCGTTGAGGGTGTTGTCGGTGAGGCATGGGTTGCCCGGAAGGAGCAGGTTCTCGATGCCCGCGGTCCACTGGTTCGCCGACCGGGTGCACAGCCCGGAGACCGGGATCGGGAGGACGACAGCGGTGCCCGCGGCCTGCTTCCCGGTCGTCAGGCCGCCCGGAGAGCCAGCGGTGGTGGCGCTGCCCGAGAGCTTGTAGGTCGTTGCCCGGAGCTGCGGGCCGATCCACCTGGTCGACGTACGCCAGGCTCCGGAGCCCTGCTCGTAGTAGGTCAGCGGCGGGATGTCGGAGTTCAGCGTCGGGTCCGGGACGCCCTTGACGTAGTGGTCGAACCAGCGCAGCTGAAGGTTCTGGAGGCTGCCGTAGCCCGCGTGGCCGATGTCGGTGCCGGCCGAGGCCTGCAGGTGGTCCCAGGGTCCGATGATCAGCTTGGTGTTGATGCCTCGGTTGCGAAGGTTCTCAAACAGCAGCGGGGTGCCGCGCTGGAACAGGTCGTACTCGCCGCTGACGAAGAACGTCGGGACGTCGACCTTGTTGATGACGCGGCCGGGGGAGCGCTCGTTGTAGAACGCGCCGGCGTACGCGGGGTCTGCGCCGAGCATTGCCTGGGTGAGAAGAGGAACCGTGAACGTCGCGATGTCGGAGAGGTGTGACAGCAGCGCGCCGAAACCGGAGACCGGATCGGTGAGGGCCACGGCCGGCGGGATCAGGCTGGTGCCGCCGATCAGGCCGAGCCAGAGCGGGATGAATCCGACGTCGAGCTGGCCGCCTGAGCCGACCACGTCGCGATAGACGTCGTCGCCGGGCACCTGCGGGAAGATCGCCTTGAGGCCGGCGGGGTGGGCGGCAGCCCCGAAGAGCTGCGCCATGCCCATGTACGACGGGCCGGACATGCCGCTCTTGCCGTTGCTCCAGGGCTGCCTGTGCGCCCAGTTCACGATCTCGCCGTTGTCCGCGTCCTCGCGGGCGTCGAAGGCGTTCCAGCTGCCCTCGGAGCTGCCAGTCCCGCGTACGTCGACCAGCAGCTTCGCGTATCCGCGCTTGACGAGGTAGCTGCCGTCCGGACCGCCCAGGGTTGCCGCGCCCGGCGCGCCCAGCACGGTCTTGTTGTACGGCGTGACCGTCACGATCACCGGGAACCTGCCCGGGATCGCCTTGCCGCTCGCATCGGCGGGCAGGGTCAGATCGGCGCGCAGGGTGACGCCGTCCGACATCTTGATCGGAAGGTCCGTCCGGGTGACCGTGTTCGGGTACTGCTGAGCGCGCGGCTTCCACTTGCCAGCCGCCATCGCGGGCGTGGCCGGGACGGCCCTGGCGACGACTGCGCGAGCGGGTTGCGGCGCAGCCGATGCACTCGGGACCGGGCCCGGCGCTGCGAGCACGAGCCCGAAGCCGAGCAGCGGTGCGACGAGCCGCGGCGCCGTACGGGTGATGAGCATGCGGTTGGTCCTCCCGGTGGTCCTGGCCAGACGTCGTTCCAGTTGTTGAACGATCGAGGTCCGCAGCCGTGACGGTCGCTCCGGATCAGGCGGCTGAACGCGCGGCCAGATCCGCGAGGCCGGTCAGCGCAGCACTGATCGCCTCGCGCTGGCCGTCGAGCCGGTGTGCCTCGGCATCCGGGATGTCGACGTGGACGCTGATCCGGGTGGCGGCGCCGCCGGCTTCGGACTCAAGGGCCCACTCGAAGCGAAGGTCCGAGACCAGGCAGGAGACGACAATGCGGCGCTGAGAGCTCTCCGTCCGCATCGACTGTGGCATCGGGAAGTCGGGATAGCCGGTTGGATAGATCGTGAAGTCGGTGTTGTCGGTGGACGTCTTCGCGGGTGCCACCGTCTCGATTCCCGACCACCACTCGGGGAATCGATACGGGTCGTAGAGGATCTTCCAGACCTCCTGCGGAGGGGCCGCGCTCACTGTCGCGTCGTCGAACGAAGGCATCGTCAGCTCCTCACGTCGGCGCCGGCTGGGGCGCCTGAAGATTGGCCAGGACCCGTTCGAGCTCGCGGGTCGGCTCGACCAGCCCGACGACCGGTGGTCGGCCGAAGTCGGCCAGCGTAGCGACGAACTGCTCGCCCTGGGCGCGGCGGTCGATGACCCGGCGCCAGCCGGCAGCGGCGTCCTCGAGCAGGGACCGGGCACGATCCTCGTCGCCCCGGCCGCGGGCGATCAGACCCTGCAGCGAGGTCAACCGGGGCACCAGGGTCTCGGGCATGTCGCCCGGAGACATCGGCTCGAGCGCGGTCAACCGCAGCTCCTCCTCGGCCTCGTCGTGGCGTCCGGTCGCCACGAGCGCCTCCGCCCGGTGCAGCCTCGCGATGGGTCGGCTCACGGCCGCACCCTGCTCGAGAGCTGCGCCGAGGAGCTCTGCCGCCCGCGCCGGATGATCGAGGCGAAGAGCGAGCAGCCCAGCGTCGTGGTCAGCTATGGACAGCAGATGCTTGCTGCCCAGCCGCTCGGCGATTGCTCGCTGAGCGGCAGCCGCTTCGAGCGCATCCTCCTCGCGTCCGAGCCGAGC
Organism: Marmoricola sp.; assembly: GCA_025965195.1. GTDB lineage: Bacteria > Actinomycetota > Actinomycetes > Propionibacteriales > Nocardioidaceae > Marmoricola. The sequence continues at coordinate 36,188 of JAOPXK010000018.1, read as the reverse complement.
CAGCACGTGCGACCGACCGGCGAGGAGATGGAACTCGAGCGAGTCCAGTCCGGTGCCGACCACGTCGACCAGGCCGCGGTCGACGAACTCCAGGGCTCGGTCGAACTCTCCGGCGCAGCTCGCGGCGCAAGCCGCGTTCACCCAGGCTCCGTAGGAGAGATCGGGGCGGCCGAGCCGCTTGGCGGCCTCTGCGGCGGCGATCTCCGGCGGATAGCTCTCCTGGAAGCGGCCGCGGCGCAACAGCGCGAAGGACCGGGCATGCCCGATCGCCGGGATCAGCAGGTCGCTGGCCCGGCGGGGGCCCAGGATGGCGTGCACCTCCTCGAGCAGCAGGTTGGCGCGGTCCACGTCGCCCGCCACCGACTCGGCCCAGGACCACATCGCCAGGGCTTCGATCCTGAGTTCCGGTGCCTCGATCTCAGCCGTGTCCATGACGCGCACGGCGTGCCGCGCGGCGTCGAGCGCGTTGCGCGGGTTGCAGAGCACGTTTCCGTACCAGGTCGCTCGCCGGACCCACGCTTCGGCGACCTCTGCCGGATCCTCCATCGAGGCGATCGCGTGTTCGAAGGAGTCGTCGGAGGCGCTGGCCTCGCCACGGAAGGCTTCGACCTCTGCAAGGTCCACCATCAACGCGGAGTTGCCGGGCTCGAGAGCCAGGGCTTCGGACAGGATGGCGGCCGCCTCGGCCAGGGCCGCGACCGCGCGGGCGTGGTCGGCGGCCCGAACCAGCTGGCCGACGGCCAGGTCATTGCGCCCGGCCAGCCGCAGGTGTCGCGCCGCCTCGGCCGCGACCCGCGGGTTCATGCCCGCGAGGAGCTGGCCGAACTGTTCGTGCAGGCGCTCTCGCAGGGGCTCGGAGAGATCGACGTACGCGGCCTCGCGCAGCAGTGCATGTCGATAGCCGATCCGGCCCCGTGCCGTGGTCAGCAGGCTGCATTCGGCGGCGGCCGTCATCGCCTCACGAGGCGAGGACAGTGGCAGGGACTCGACCTCGTCGCGCTCCAGGGTCCGCCCGGCGATCGCCGCAAGGAGTGCGAGCTCCCGGGCATCGCCCTGGAGCGGAACGAGAGCGGTGCGGACGGCGGCCCGCAGGCTGTTCGGCGGCGAACTCTGGCCCCGGGCCAACGCCGCCGTCCACTCGACCGTGAGCAGCGCGTTTCCCTCGGCAGCCACCACGACCTGGTCGATCTGGGCTTCGGGGAGGACCGCGACCTCACGAGCCAGGTGCGCAGAATGTTCCGCGGTCAGCGGTTCGAGCTCGATCTCGGTGCTGAGGATCCGCTGGGCCCGCAGCGACTGCTCGAGCGTGTCGACATCCACCCGATGTGGCAGCGGCCGGCGGGTGAGGATCATCAGGATCGGTGACCGGGCGAGCCGACGGCAGGCGTAGCCGATCAGGTCGAGGCTGGCCAGGTCGGCGTTCTGGACGTCGTCCATGAGCAGGACCACCGGCCGGTCGTGGCTCGCCCATTGCAAGAGTCCGACGGTCGCTTCGTAGAGCCGGGTGCGTTCGAGATCGGGCGAGCTGCGAGCCGGAGCGGCGGGCATTCGCCCGAGCCGTGCCTCGAGTTCTGGTGCGAGCGGCGCGAGGGCATGCGGCCAGACCGCCTCTGGTGGCGGTGCTTTCACGGAGGCCGCCAGGCCGCCGATGAGTTCGGCCCACATCCCGAAGGGCGAGGTCATCCCCAGGTCCACGGCCGTGGCATCCGCGACCACCGCACCGGCCGCCCGGGCCAGGTCGAGCAGCTCTGATGCGAGTCGCGTCTTGCCGATGCCCGGCTCCCCGGTGACCATCGCGACGACCGAACGACCCTTGCGCGCCTCGCGCCAGGCCGCCTTCAGGCTGGTGAGTTCGCGATCGCGGCCGATGAGCGCCCAGTCCTGGGTCGGAGCGACAGCCTGCATCGCGGTCGGATGGGTGGCGGAGTGCAGCTCGTCGGCCAGCCTCGACGTCGTCTGCGACGGAGCGATCTGGAGCTCCCGGGAAAGCTTGTCGCGGAACCGCTTGTACGCCGCCATCGCGGCGGCGCGGTCACCGGACGCCGCGAGCCGGCGCATCAGTGCCTGCAAGGGTTCCTCCGCGAGTGGATCGAGACCGATCTGCCGGCGAGTCCAGTCGACTGCCGCGCCCGCGTCGCCGACCTCATCGGCCCGCATGGCCAGGGTCTCGAGCATGGCCATGATCTTCGGCCGATAGGCCTCTCGCGCCTCGATCACCCATTCGTCGTCGAAGCCGGGGAGCAGCACGGCCGCGCCGAGGTCGACCGCGTCCGCGGTGCGACCGGCAGCCGCAAGCGCCTCGATCTCGCGGACGTCGACCCGGATGTCGGCGTCCGAGCGGAGGCCCAGTCGTTCGCGCTCGAGACTGAGATAGTCCTCTGCACTGTTGCCGAGGGCTCGGCGGAGCGCCCACAGCGCGCTGCGCAGGCTGGCTCGCGCGCTCGAGTCGAGGACGTCGGGCCAGAACGCCGCGGCAACCTCGCTCCGCGAGTGCTGACCGGGCTGCAGGGCCAACCAGGCGAGCAGCGACCACGCGCGCCGACTGGCGGGTGGGTCGATGACCACGTCGTCGACCCAGACCAGCATGTCGCCAACCAACTGCACGCGCAGCATGCACCGAAGATACGCCCGGAACGGCCTGCTGGACCAACAACCTTCACGCAGAGGGGGCCCGGCTTTGACGTCTGATTGACGCGCCGTCAACGCTCCACCGCGCAGTGTCGATCGCAGCGGCTGGTCGATCGGGACTCGCCCGGAAGAGAGGCAGACATGGCAATCCAGGAAGCAGAACTCGACGCCTTCATGGGGAAGTTCGTCAACGACCTCGGTGCGACGATCCACGCCGCGACGGTGGTCATCGGGGACAAGCTGGGTCTCTACAAGGCGCTCGACGCAGCCGGCCCCAGCACTTCGGATGAGCTGGCCGAGCGAACAGGCACCGCGGAGCGCTACGTCCGCGAGTGGCTCCGCGGTCAGGCCGCGAGCGGCTACGTGACCTATGAGCCTGCGGGCGAGAAGTTCTCGCTCTCGGAGCTCCAGTCCTTCACTCTCGCCCAGGAGGGCAGCCCGGCGTTCGTTCCCGGCGCCTTCCAGCTGGCCACTGCGGCGATCAAGGATGAACCCCTGATCACCGAGGCGTTTCGCACAGGCGCAGGAGTCGGCTGGCACGAGCACAATCCGGACCTGTTCGAGGGAACCGAACGGTTCTTCCGGCCTGGCTACGCCGCGAACCTCGTCGACTCGTGGCTGCCCGCCCTCGACGGGGTCGTGGAAAAGCTCACCGCAGGCGCGTCGGTCGCAGACGTGGGTTGTGGCCACGGGGCCTCGACGATCCTGATGGCACAGTCGTTCCCGAACTCGAGGTTTGCCGGGTTCGACTATCACGAAGCCTCGATCACGTGGGCCGACAAGGCAGCCGCCGATGCGGGTGTCGGCGATCGCTGTCGGTTCGAAGTGGCGAGCGCCGCGGCCTACCCCGGGAAGGGCTACGACCTGGTCGCCCTCTTCGACTGTCTCCACGACATGGGCGACCCGGTGGGGGCGGCGACGCACATTCGTCAGTCCCTGGCCGACGACGGCACGCTGCTGCTCGTCGAGCCGTTTGCGGGGGACCGCGTCGAGGACAACCTGAATCCAATCGGGCAAGTCTTCTACAACGCCTCGACCATGCTGTGCGTCCCCGCCTCGCTGTCGCAGGAGGTCGGTCTCGGTCTCGGCGCCCAGGCAGGCGAACCGGCCCTGCGCAGGGTCGTCACCGAAGCCGGATTCAGCAGTTTCCGCCGTGCTGCGGAGACCCCGTTCAACCTCGTGCTCGAAGCCCGTCCGTGATCGCGGCCGGGTCAGCCAGAAGAAGATTCAGAGGAGATTCAGTCATGACAACACAACTCGCCTTCGACGCGACGGCGTTCGGCCGCGCGACCGAGGAGCGCGACGCCGGCACCCTGCTCGGCTTCTATGCCGATGACGCCGAGGTGCGCATCGTCGATCGCAACCACCCCCCGCGCTCGCCCCAGGTCCTGACTGGGGTGTCCGAGATCCGTCCGTGGCTCGAAGACGTCTACTCGCGCGACATGACTCACAAGGTGGTGAACCCGGTCGTCGGCACCGACCGGGTGGCGATGACGAACGAGTGCCGCTACCCGGACGGGATGAATGTCGTGTGCGCGTGCACGGCGGACCTGCACGACGGCCTGATCACCAAGCAGTCCATCGTCCAGGTCTGGGACGAGTGAGCCCACGATGGCCTTCATCCAGTTGATCGAGGGTCACACCGACCACTTCGACGAGCTCACTGAGCTCGGCCGAAAGTGGGAGGCGGCGACCGAAGGCCGGCGGACCGCACGGCGGTCGATCACCACCCGGCACCGCGGCGATGCGCGGCAGTTCGTCGTGGTCGTGTTCTTCGACTCCTACGAGTCAGCGATGGAGAACTCGAACCTCCCCGAGACGGCAGCGTTCGCCACTGAGCTGGTCGCCCTGGTCGACGGCACGCCCAGCTTCCACGACCTTGAGGTCACCGAGGACCACAGCTGGCCCGAGACCGCCTGACCGAGCGGTCGAAGGGAGAAGACGGCTGCCCCGGATGGGACAGCCGTCTTCTCAGCGTGCTTCGGTCAGAGGTCGAACAGCGAGCCCTCGCCGATCGACTTCTTGGGCTCGGCCGGCGGGTCAGCCGGTTTTGCTGCATCGGCTCGGGCTTCCTCGGCTGGGGCTGCCTTTGCGGTGAGATCGGCCTTGATGTCCTTGAGGCTACGAACCTCGGAGTCGGATGCGGGCTCCGCCTGCTTCGCTGACTCAGCTTCGTCGTCTGCCTCGACCGCCGTCTCGGCGGCAGCATCGTCAGCGGACGCATCGCTCGCCGAGGACGCATCCTCGGCCTCGTCGTCGGCTTCGGACGTGGTCTCGTCCGCCGCGTCGGAGGCAACTTCCTCCGGTGCGGCACCTTCCGCCCCTGCCTGTGGAGGATCGGCCTGTGGAGGCTCTGCCTTCGGAGCCGCCGCCGCAGGCGCCGCGATGTCGAACAGCGAGCCGCTGCCGATCTCGGCGGCAGGTGCTGCCGCGGCTGCCTCCGTCCTGGCCTCGGGTTCCGCGGCGGGCGCCGGCTCCCTGGCCTCGGGCTCGGCCGGGACAGGCTCGGCCTTCTTGGCGGCAGGCTCCGGGGTGGCGATGTCGAACAGCGAGCCGCCACCGATCTCGGAGGCCGGTGCGGCGGCGGGCTTCTCCGCCGGAGCCTCCGCCTGTGCCTCCGCCGGGGCCTCCGGCTCGGCTGCCTTCGCCTGCTCGGGAGCGGGGGTGTCGAAGAGCGATCCACCGGTCGGCTTTGCCTCGGCCGGTTTGTCGACTGCGGGAGCGGGGGTGTCGAAGAGCGATCCGCCGCCGGAAGCGGGTGCAGCCGGCTTCGCCTCGGCCGGAGCGGCCTTGGCTTCGGTGGGCGCGGGAGCCTCGGGCCTGGTGGCGACCGCGGTCGCCGTACCACCCGAAGAACCAGACGTGGCTGCGGCCGCCTTGCGGTTCGACGCCGGCTCACCCTTCACGGACGCGAGGAGCAGCTGCGCGACGTCGAGAACCTCGACCTCTTCGCGGGCGTTGCCCTGCGACTGCTCCGAGGTCAGCCCGTCGTCGAGCATGGTCCGGCAGAACGGGCAGCCGACCGCGATCTGGTCCGCACCGGTCGCGACAGCTTCCTTGGTGCGGTTGACGTTGATCCGCTCGCCGATGGTCTCCTCCATCCACATCCGGGCGCCACCGGCGCCGCAGCAGAAGGACCGCTCGGAGTTCCGCGGCATCTCGACCAGGGTGGCGTCAGGGATGATCTCGAGCAGCTCGCGAGGCGGCGAGTAGACCTGGTTGTGCCGGCCGAGGTAGCACGGGTCGTGGTACGTGATGGACCGGGTGCCGCTCTGCCCGGACGCGACCGGGGTCAGCTTCTTCTCGCGCACCAGGCGGTTGAGCAGCTGGGTGTGGTGCACGACCTCGAGCTCGACGCCGAAGCTGGAGTATTCGTTCTTCAGGGTGTTGAAGCAGTGTGCACAGGTCGAGACGACCTTCTTGACCTTGTGCTCCTTGAACGTCTCGGCGTTCTGGGTCGCCAGTCCCTGGAAGACGAACTCGTTGCCGGCGCGGCGAGCAGGGTCACCGGTGCAGGTCTCGCCATTGCCGAGTACGGCGAACGAGACGCCTGCCATGTTCAGCAGCTCGGCAACGGCGCGGGTGGTCTTCTTCGCGCGGTCCTCGTAGGCACCGGCGCAGCCGACCCAGAACAGCCAGTCCACCTCGTCGAGGGACTCCACGTCCTCGCCCACGACCTTTACCTCGAAATCGAGGCCCTCCGCCCATTCCATCCGGGCGGTCGGCGCCATGTTCCACGGGTTGCCCTTGTTCTCCAGCCCCTTGAAGAGACCGTTGAGCTCAGCAGGGAAGTTCGACTCGACCAGGACCTGGTGCCGGCGCATGTCGATGATGTGGTCGACGTGCTCGATGTCGACGGGGCACTGCTGGACGCAGGCGCCGCACGACGTACAGGACCAGAGCACGTCGTCGTCGATCACCGCGCCGCCGGTCGGGTGCCACTTCTCGCCCTCGGAGGTGCCGACGAGCGGGCGCTGGGCCTCGGCAAGGACATCGGCCGACAACCCGGTGCGCTCCTCTTCACTGTCCGCGAGGAGGTACGGCGCAGCGGCGAACGCGTGGTCGCGCAGGCCCATGATCAGCAGCTTCGGTGACAACGGCTTCTCGGTGTTCCAGGCCGGGCACTGGGACTGGCAGCGCCCGCACTCGGTGCAGCTGGCCATGTCGAGCAGGCCCTTCCAGGAGAAGTCCTGGATGTTGCCGACACCGAGCAACGTGGTTTCGTCCATCTCCTCGATGTCGTCGAGGTCGACCGGCTTGCCGCCCGACATCAACGGCTTGACCGCACCGAGGGCAACCGGCCGGCGGCCGAACATGATGTTCACCGGAGCGATGAAGATGTGCAGGTGCTTGGAGTGGAGGACGAACACCAGGAAGACCAGCATCACGCCGATGTGCAGCAGCAGACCGATGCCGATGAGGGTGGTGCTGTCGGGCAGCGCCTTGCCGAGCAGGTAGGAGACGAAGGCGGCCTTGCCGTAGCCGTGTCCGGTGCCCATGTCGCGGGCCTCGACGGCCGCACGGAACAGAAAGAGCGTCCAGAGGACGTTGAAGATCATGAACAGCGTGATCCAGGCTCCGCTGAGGTGCGACCCCTTGAACCGGGACTTCCGGCCGAGCTTCATCGGAGAGTTCTTGAACCGGATGATCGAGAAGGTGAGGATGCCCAGGAAGCACATCACTGCGATGAAGTCCTGCAGGAAGCCCAGCACCGACCAGTTGCCGAAGACGAACCAGTCCCACTCGGGGTTCCGCGAGATCAGTACGGCGAACGCCTCGAGGTAGACCGTGCCGAGGATCAGGAAGGCGTACATCACGAACGCGTGCGCGAGGCCCGGGATCGACCAGGTGAGCAGCTTCTTCTGGCCGAGGACCTCCACCAGCTGCGACTTGATCGCAGTGCCGGTCCGCTTCGTGACGCCCTCGATGCGGTCCGGAGCGGGCTGGCCGCTGGAGATCAGCCGGACCAGGAACAAGACCCGCTGTCCCGCGACCACCATCGTCACCGCGGTCATCACGAGACCCAGAATCAGTACCAGAGTCACTGCCACTCCCAACCTGCCGGCGCGATCGCCGAGTGTGCCTGATGTGTCGGGCTGAGACTACTGTCGATCGCGCCGTCGGGTCAGCGCGCCGGAGTGTGAAAATTATTACCCTCGGGTAACTTCACACCCGCCTGGCGGACACCAGCTTGCCGGACTGGGTGAAGGTCACCTTCATCTTGTGGCCGGTTGTGCAGTAGGTGAACGTCTTGCCGAGCCGCCGATCGGGCTGGCCGGCCTTCATCAAGGTCTGCCAGGTGGAGATTCCCTTGTGCAGCCTGGTGAAGAACGCCGGGGACTTCTTGTACGACGGATTGGTGCACGCGTTGGGCTTGGCGCCGTACGCCCGCTCCCAGGTCTGGAGGTAGGCCTCCGGGCCGCGCGCCATGTCCTTGACGATTGCGGGACCAGCCTGCATCTTCAGATCCTGGATCCAGTCCGGGTAGAGGCCGTACTGGGCGACGCCGTCCTTGTTGATGTCATAGACGCGGGTGCCGCTCTGCTGCTTGTAGACCTTGACACCGCCCAAGGTGGTGAACGGATAGGTCACTGGGTGGTTCCTGGCCGCGTTGGGCCGCGGGTTGCCCTGGGCGCCGAGCCCGTTGATGTCCGAGCCGAACCCGAATCCCCAGTACTCCTTGGGGTTCGCCCAGGTCATGTGTCGTTTCCACTTGGCGACGAAGCCGTTGCTGTCGCCGGCGTACGGCGTGATGAAGCCCTGCTCCTTGTAGATCCGGGGGTAGGCGTCGGGCGTCGACCACGAGTGGCTGGAGACCACGCCGGGGTAGTGGAGCTTGTCGATCACGTCGAGCGAGGTCTTCCGTGCCTTGACGCTCATGTGGTCGGGATCGAAGATCATGTGCCGCTTGGCCATGCCCTTGATCGTGTAGGAGCCCAGGTCGGTCAGGCCGAGGATGTTGCAGTGGTGCGGCGAACCGTAGAGCGGCAGTGCCGGCAGGTTCACGTTGAGCTTCACGATCGCGCCGAACAGCGCGTCCTGCGCAGGGGCGAGCGGCGTGGTCAGCTGGTCCCGGTCATGCACCTCCGGGTCCTGGACCGCACAGTGCTGCATCTGCCAGAACGAACCGGTTTCGAGGAAGTTCGCAACGTTGACCAGGTCACCCGTGGCCCCGCTGTCACCGGCAACGCCGGCGAGGGCGTTGTCGAACTTGTTGACGAGCTCCATCTGTACGACGCCCAGCTTCTGCACCTCTGCGAGCTGGTTGTCGATCGACGCCTGGTTGCAGCCGGCGACGGGCTTGCCGAACCTCTCGTCGCAGCCGAACACCGCGGACGTCTCGATGCCCATGATCACGGCCATCTTGCCGGCGTTGATCACCTTGCGGGCCTGGTCGGGGTTCGTGACGATGCGGTACCAGCCCTTGCCCGGCCCGCCGTGCTGCGCGTCGACGTACCGCTCGAGCTTGCGCATGTCCGAGGCCTGCAGCCGGATCGAGTCCATGTCGTGGCAGGAGTTCCGCTTGAGCGGGTAGAGCATGCAGAGCTGGTTGTTCTCGACGAGCAGGTTGACCATCATCCGCTGGCCGGCGCGCCAGGAGCGCTCGATCCACTTGTAGTAGGTGCCTTCGTGGGTCAGTGAGTCGGGCGCAGGCCAGTCCTTGAAGGACGGCCAGCCGATCGGGTCGTGGCCGTCGAAGTCATTGGACAGGAAGTCCTCGAGGACCGCGCCCTTGCCGCCGGTCAGGTAGTGGTCGGGGCAGTCAACGAGGGCGAAGGGCACGCCGTACGGGTCCCACGGCTTGCCGCAGTGCACGTCGCCGCCGAGGAACTCGAACGCCATCCCGTGCATGTGGCCGTCCACGAACCCACGGGTCTCCTGGTACGGCGTCACGCCCGCGATCGGCTTGCCGACCACGTTCGTCCCGATCTCCGGGTACGCCGTGCATCCGGTCGTGAGATGCAGCCTGAAGAGTGAGGACGCGCTGCCGAAGACTGCCTTGCCGCCGGTCGACTCCGCGAGATTCCCCTTGCCAGGAAGGCTGAACACGAACTTGCCGGACTTCGGCATCTTCACGGTCCAGTTGGCTGTGGCGCTCGGACCAGCGGCGTACGAGACCGTGCCCGGCGTCGCGTTGAAGAACGTGCGTGCGTGGCTGTAGAGGAGGTAGGTCCCGAGGTCGCTCGGCTTGAAGTAGAGAGGGGTCGCCTGCGAGCGGCTCTTTGCGGTGAACGCGGGTGTGCCGGTGTTCGTCAGCCAGTGGCCGGACTTCGACGACTGGATCGCGTAACAGGCGTTGAACATCGCGTAGCGGTTCTGCGGAACCGCACGCCGGGGCTGGTCGACCCGGACGTGCTTGAGCTTGGGCTCGACCTGGTTGCGCTGCGCGACCACCGACGAAGCGTTGCGCTTCGCCTGGCCCGGGGTCGTCGGGTCGGCGGTGTCGACGTCGGTGACCGGCGCGGTGCGCGAGACGGAGTTCTTCGTCCTCGGGTCGTTGTCGTTGTGCGGCGGCGTCCCGGGAGGGTCTATCTGCCCGTTCGCATGCAGGTGGCTGCCGTCGGGCAGGTAGATGGTGCCGGTGTCTCCCAGGGCGACGGCGCGCGAGGTGTTGCTCGCGGCGACGTACGCCTTCTTCAGGGCATCGGCGCCACGTACGTCGCCCACCTGCCCGCCGTACGACGGCACGGTGATCGCTGCGGCGACGACTCCAACGGAGACACCCACCGCGCAGATCAGTCGTAACCGGCCAGATTTGGTCGCACCCATGGCCGTTACCCTCCTCGAGGTTCGAAGCCTCCAACGACGCACGGACCCGGCGGGTCACGCGGCCGGTCGTGGCGTCTGGTAGACGTGGACTGTGCCGACAACGATCGACGAGTGGGGAATCCCGCGGGTCTCGGGCGAAGACGTGCTCGAGGTTGCCCATGAACAAGGCCGTGCCGTCGCGCAGGACCGGACCTGGCAGATCACCCTCGATCACTGGCGGGTGCTCGGAACGACGGCCGCGGTCCTCGGGCCGTCCGGGGTCTCCTGGGACGTGTTCTCGCGGCGCGCGCTGGTCGAGGAGACGGCCCGGGCTGCCTATGCGCGGCTCGACCTGGACACTCGGGCCTTCGTGGACGCCTACGTCGACGGCGTGAACCTCGGGCTGTCCCGGATCGGAGCGGTCTCGGAGCTGGACGGGCTGGACGCGCGGCCGACGGCCTGGGAGCCCTTCGTGCCGCTCGGGATCTTCCTCGTGAACCACATCCTCTTCGGGACCTTTCCCGCGAAGCTCTGGCGCGAGCACCTGGTCTCGACCGTCGGGCCGTCGATCGCCGCGCTCTTCCAGTACGAAGGCCTGTGGAGTGCCGGGAGCAACGCCTGGGTGGTGGGCGGGGAGCGGACGGCGAGCGGTCTGCCGCTGCTGGCCGGCGACCCGCACCGCAACTACCAGGCTCCGAACTGCTACCAGCAGGTGCAGCTGGTCTGCCCGGACTTCGACGTCACCGGGATGACCTTCCCGGGCGTCCCGGGGGTGCAGCACTTCGCGCACACCGGGTCGGTCGCGTGGGGGATCACGAACGCCTCGGCCGACTACCAGGATGTCTTCGTCGAGGACCTTCGCCGGACCGGTTCCGGAGTGCAGGCTCGCGGGCCGGCCGGCTGGTACGACGTGCCGTCCCGGATCACGACGGTCGAGGTGCGGTCGGCTCCAGCGGTGGCGGCCGAGGTGATCGAGACGGCCAACGGGCCGGTGGTGGTCGGAGGACCCGGCGAAGCGGCGTACTCGCTGCGGACGCCGAGCTTCGCGTTGTCCGACCTGGGATTCTCGGCTCTCCTGCCGCTGCTTCGTGCCCGCACGACCGCCGATGTCGAGGCGGCGTTCGCCGGCTGGGTCGAGCCGGTGAACAACCTGCTGGTCGCGGACGACACCGGCGCCGTCGTACAGCGGGTGGTCGGACGGGTGCCTGACCGCGCCGAGGCGAACCGCTGGCTTCCCGTGGATGGCTCCTCGCCCGAGGCCGCCTGGACCGGCTGGGTCGACCTGCCGCGCTCGGAGGTGGCACCGGACGGCCAGCTCGCGACGGCGAACCAGCGGATGGACGGCTTCGACCGGATCGGGACGGAGTTCGCCCGGTCGGCACGCGCGGACCGTATCGACGCCCTCCTCGACGGCCGGACCGGCCTGACGTCGGCAGACTTCGCCGCGATCCACCTCGACACGCAACGGCCAGCCTCGGTGCTGCTGGACCTGGTCGGATCCGCCGAAGGGCTGTCCGACGCGGCCATCGGCCTGCAGGCCGAGCTCGTCGGCTGGGATGGCCGGATGGAGGCCGACTCGACTGCTGCCGGCACGTTTCTCGCACTACGCGACGTCGTTGTTGAACGGTTCGTGGAGCTGGAGTCGCTTGCTGGGCTGGGATCTGGCTCACCCTACGGCGACCTCTATGCGGCGTGGTTCGTGTTTTCCGGCCGGGTGCTGATGGGCCTGGACGAGCTGCTGTCCGCAGGCGAGCTCCTCAAGACCGATACCCAGGCACTCGTTGTCGAGGCGATGGAAGTGGTTTCGACAAGCTCGACCACCGGGCGCAGCTCGACCAGCGGCAGCTACGGGGAGCGGCACCGCTTCGGGCCGTGGCACGGGCTGACCGGCCGGAGTGCGGATGCCGCGATCGAGGTGGCACTGGGTGGCGACTACGACTGCGTTCTGGCTGCGGGAGCGCTGCCCGGCGTCGTCCACGCGCATCGCGGACCCGTGGCCCGTTATGTCTGGGACCTCGCGGACCGGAGCGCCGGTGGCTGGGTGGTGCCTCTCGGTGCGGACGGTGACCTCGCGTCGGTGCACGGGTCCGACCAGCTCGCGTTGTACGCCGATGGCCGACTGGTCCCGTTGCCGCCGCTCAGCCGTGCCCGCCGACCCGGCGACTGATCGCCCGGGCGGTCGCGATCACCCGTGGCACGATCCGGTCGAGGTCGACGGGCTGGTCGGTCGGGTAGGTCACCGCTATCCCGGCCAGTGGCAGGTCGTTGTGGTCGAGCACCGCCGCCGCCACCGACGCGAAACCCGGAGTCACCTCGCCGTCCTCGACGGCGTGGCCACGCTGGCGCGTGTCGGAGAGGACCGCCCGCAGCGCGGTCAGCGACTGCGGCCCGGTGCCGTGGCGTTCGACGAACGCGGACCTGTCGGGGTAGAGCGCCCGGACCTGCGCGGCCGGCAACGCTGCCAGGATCGCCCGTCCGCTCGCGGTGAGGTGCGCCGGCAGCCGGACGCCGACATCGGTGACCAGGGGCGGCCGGCCAGGGGCACGCTCCTCGACGACGTACAGCACGTCCCGGCCGTGCGGAACGGCCAGGTGTGCGGACTGCTTGACGTCATCAACGAGCAGGGCGAGATGTCGCCGGGAGAGCCGTTGAAGGGGCTCCTGTCGTGAGAACCCGCTGCCCACTTCGAACGCCGAGACCCCAAGCCCGTAACGGCGTTCCTCACCGATGTGGGCGACGAAGCCTTCCTCGATCATTGCGTTGAGCAAGTGGTAGGCCGTGGACCTCGGCAGTGCCAGCTCGCGGATGATCCGTTCGAGTGGAAGCGGGTCGGGATGCCTGGCGAGCAGCTTCAGCACACGCAGCGCTCTCGTCGCTGCCGGCACCTGACCCATGCGGGGAGCGTACGGCGAACCAGGTCTCGAATACGAGAATCAGTCCGCCTTGATCTCGTCGCGCACCGGCACGAGCGGGATCGAGACGACCGGGCAGAGCGCGGCGAGCCCGAACGCGACGGCGTACCCCCACGAGCTGATCGCCGCTCCGACGATCGGTGCAACGGCCGAGGCTGCCAGGTACTGCGCGGTGTTCTGGACGCCGAGCGCGCGACCGGACCAGGAGGGTCCGGCACGCTCGGCAACCGAGGTGAAGGCCAGCCCGTTGTCCGCGACGGTCACGGTCGTGGCCACCACCAGCAAGAACACGGCGACGGCGAGGTCGAGCTCGGTGGTGAGCGCGAGGAGGCCCATCGTGAGCGCTGCGGCGATGGCAACCCAGCGCAATGGCCGCATCCGTGAGGACACCAGGTCTGAGAGATGGCCGACCGCGATCCGGCCGAACGCGCCGAGAAACTGGCTAGCCGCGATCAGGGCGCCGGCCGCACCTGCACCCCAGCCACGGTCGTCGACGAGCCAGACCAGGCCGAACGTCCAGACAGCGAACTGCGGCACGACCAGCAGGACCGAGACGCCGTGGACCCGGAGCAGGAAGTCGCTGCGCTTGTAGGGGTTGGGGGTGCTGCCGTTCGTCGGGTTCGATCGTGGCGGGTCGATGACGATCAGCAGGCAGGCGAGCGCGGCAACGGCAGCTGCAGCCGTCGGGATCCAGAGCGCCGCCGAGATGCCGTGCTTCGACGCGACGACGGCAATCGTGATGGCCGCGATCCCGACGCCGACGGGCTGGGCCATCTGCCGGATCCCCATCGCGAGGCCGCGACGGTTGGCGGGGAACCAGCCGACAACCACTCGGCCGCTGGCGGAGCTGGTGCTCGCGGCGAAGCAACCGGCCAGGAACAACGCGACCGCGAGGGCGACGGTCGAGGTCACCTGGGTGGCGAGGACGCCGGCGGCCGCGGTGCCGGTGAGGCCGGAGACCATCGCGAACCGTTCGCCGAACCGGTCGGCGACGTACCCCCACGCGATCAGGCTGACCATCACGCCGATCGTCGACGCCGCCGCGACCAGGCCGGCCTCGGCCAGCGAGAGTCCGAGCTGATGGTGCAGGGTCGGGATCAGGAAGGCCGGTCCGTTGATCATCACCGCGGACGCCGCCTGGCCGACGACACTCACGGCGAGCATGGCCCACCGTCGGCTGGTGCCCGGGGTGGTCGCGGTGTCGGCCGCGGGGTCGGCCGTGGGGATGTCGGTGCTGCTCACCGGGTCACGGTAGGCGGGGCCGATCGACGCAGGGCCGGAAATCTCGGGGAGTGTGCGGAGACCTATCTCACGACGCCGGAATCGCCCCGATTCAGGGCAGGGTTCTCAGATCTGAGACGAGGCCAGGTCCTCCCCGGTGGCCGGGGAATCGTTTGCAGAGTTCGATGGATGCATGGACGAAGTCGTTGTCTCGGTCGGACCTGTCAGTTTCGCCGAGCTCGTGGCGGTGACCCGTTACGGAGCTCCGGTCCGGCTCTCCGCCGAGTCGCGTTCGGCGATCACCACGGCCAGGTCGTACGTCGAGGAGCTGGCCGCCGCGCCGACACCGGCGTACGGGATCTCGACCGGGTTCGGGGCGCTCGCCAACCGGCACATCCCCGTCGAGATGCGGGCCCAGCTGCAGAAGTCGCTGGTCCGGTCGCACGCCGCCGGCTCGGGGCCCGAGGTCGAGCGGGAGGTCGTCCGCGGGCTGATGCTGCTCCGGCTGTCCACGTTGGCGACCGGCCGCACCGGCGTACGGCTCGAGACGGCGGAGCTGATGGCCGGACTGCTTTCGCACGGCATCACACCGGTGGTCCGCGAGTACGGCTCGCTCGGTTGCTCCGGCGACCTCGCTCCGCTGGCGCACTGTGCACTCGCGCTGATGGGCGAGGGTGAGGTCCGCGACGCCAGCGGCGCCTTGCTGCCCGCCGCCGAGGCACTGGCTGCGGTCGGGCTGGTCCCGGTCGAGTTCGAGGCCAAGGAAGGACTGGCCCTGATCAACGGGACCGACGGGATGCTCGGCATGCTGGTGCTGGCGATCTCCGACCTCGACCTGCTGCTCAAGACGGCGGACATCTCGGCGGCGATGTCGGTCGAGGGCTTGCTCGGCACCGACCGGGTGTTCGCCCCAGAGCTCCAGGCGATCCGGCCGCACCCGGGTCAGCAGGCCTCGGCCGCGAACCTCGCCCGCATCCTGGCCGATTCGGGGGTGGTGGCCTCGCACCGGGGCCCCGACTGCAACCGGGTCCAGGACGCGTACTCGCTGCGCTGCTCGCCACAGGTGCACGGCGCCGCCCGCGACACGATGGCGCACTGTGCCCAGGTCGCCGAGCGCGAGCTTGCCTCGGCGGTGGACAACCCGGTTGTCCTGGCCGATGGGCGGGTCGAGTCCAACGGCAACTTCCATGGGGCGCCGGTGGCCTATGTGCTCGACTTCGCCGCGATCATCGCGGCCGACGTGGCATCGATCTCGGAGCGGCGCACCGACCGGTTCCTCGACAAGAGCCGCAACCAGGGGCTGCCGCCGTTCCTCGCCGACGACCCGGGTGTCGACTCGGGCCACATGATCGCGCAGTACACCCAGGCCGCGATCGTCTCCGAGCTCAAGCGCCTCGCGAACCCGGCGTCCGTCGACTCGATCCCGTCGAGTGCGATGCAGGAGGACCACGTCTCGATGGGCTGGTCGGCCGCGCGCAAGCTGCGCAAGTCGATCGACGGGCTCACCCGTGTGATCGCCATCGAGGTCCTCACGGCCGCTCGTGGTCTCGACCTGCGGGCACCACTCGTTCCCTCACCTGCCACCGCGGCCGTCGTCGCACTGCTTCGTTCCTCGGGCATCCAGGGGCCCGGCCCGGACAGGTATCTCTCGCCGGAGATCGAAGCAGCCGTCGAGCTGGTTCGCTCAGGCGCCGTACTCACTGCTGTCGAAGACGCGATCGGAGAACTCGCATGACGACCAACCCCCGGCTTCCCATCCATGCGGCCCACGGGACCACGCTGACCGCCCGGTCGTGGCAGACCGAGGCACCGCTGCGGATGCTGATGAACAACCTCGACCCGGATGTGGCCGAGCGGCCGGAGGACCTGGTCGTGTACGGCGGCACCGGCAAGGCGGCCCGCAACTGGGAGTGCTACGACGCGATCGTCCGCACCCTGACGACTCTCGCCGACGACGAGACGCTGCTCGTCCAGTCCGGCAAGCCCGTCGGCGTCTTCCGCACCAACACCTGGGCGCCGCGGGTGCTGATCGCGAACTCCAACCTGGTCGGTGACTGGGCGAACTGGGCGGAGTTCCGTCGACTCGAGGACCTCGGCCTCACCATGTACGGGCAGATGACCGCGGGCTCGTGGATCTACATCGGCACCCAGGGGATCCTCCAGGGCACCTTCGAGACGTTCGCCGCCGTCGCCGACAAGAGATACGGCGGAACGCTCGCCGGCACGATCACCCTGACGGCCGGACTCGGCGGGATGGGCGGCGCGCAGCCGCTCGCGGTCACGATGAACGACGGCGTCGCGATCTGCATCGATGTCGACCAGTCCCGGATCACCCGCCGGATCGAGCACCGCTATCTCGACGTACAGGCCGAATCGCTGGGGCACGCCGTCGAGCTCGCCGTCGAATCCCGGGATGCCAGAAACCCTTTGTCCATTGGGGTTCTGGGCAATGCGGCCGAGATGTTCCCCGCCCTGCTGGAGGCCGGTGCCCCGATCGACATCGTGACCGACCAGACGTCGGCGCACGACCCGCTGTCCTATCTGCCCGCCGGTGTCTCGTTCGCCGACTGGCACGATGCGGCGAAGAAGGACCCGGGTGGGTTCACCAAGGACGCCCGGGCGTCGATGGCAGCGCACGTCCGGGCGATGGTCGAGTTCCAGGACAGGGGCGCCGAGGTCTTCGACTACGGCAACTCGATCCGGGACGAGGCCCGGAAGGGCGGCTACGACCGGGCCTTCGAGTTCCCGGGTTTCGTGCCGGCGTACATCCGGCCGCTGTTCTGCGAAGGCAGGGGCCCGTTCCGGTGGGCGGCGCTGTCCGGCGACCCGGCCGACATCGCGGCCACGGACAAGGCGATCCTCGAGCTCTTCCCGGACAACGAGCGGTTGCACAAGTGGATCAGGATGGCCGGCGAACAGGTCCAGTTCCAGGGGCTGCCGGCGCGCATCTGCTGGCTCGGGTACGGCGAGCGACACCTGGCCGGCCTGAAGTTTAACGAGATGGTGGCCTCCGGAGAGCTCAAGGCCCCTCTTGTCATCGGCCGCGACCATCTCGACTGCGGGTCGGTCGCCTCGCCGTACCGCGAGACGGAGGCGATGGCCGACGGGTCCGACGCGATCGCGGACTGGGCGCTGCTCAACGCGCTGGTCAACACCGCCTCCGGAGCGACCTGGGTGTCGATCCACCACGGCGGTGGCGTCGGGATGGGCCGCTCGATCCACGCCGGTCAGGTCTGCGTCGCCGACGGCACCGCCCTGGCCGCGGAGAAGATCGAGCGCGTCCTCACCAACGACCCGGGCATGGGCGTCATCAGGCACGTGGATGCGGGCTACGACCGCGCGTCCGAGGTGGCCACCGAGCGCGGCATCCGCATCCCGATGCAGGAGACCCGATAGTCCGCCACGAAACGGCTGAATAGTCCGGCCGGAACGGTGCTTTTCGTGGCGGACTATCCGTCCACAGCCCATCCGAAGTCGACGGCTGTCCACAGTTCGTGAAGGCGGGGTGTCCATCGGGACCGCGGTTCACGACGCTCGGGTGGCATGGATGACGATCGATGGCAGCCGGTTTGCCCGCGGCCTTCTGGACTGGTGCGGCCCGTCCGCATCAACCCGACAGGTTGCTGCGGGCCCAAGAGAGGCGTGGCTCGTGGACCCCGTTGGCGACAGGTGGCACACGGTTGGTACCTCCCTACCGAGGTGGACCCGGAGGTCGTCGAGCAGCGCATCCTCGAGCAGTCCGTCCGGTTGCCCGATTGTGGTGCCGTGACGGCTTGGGCAGCGCTCCGATGGCGCGGTGCCGCGTTCTTCGACGGGCTGCGAGATGGTTCCGAACAGCTGCCTGTCCCGCTGGTCATCAGTGGTGCCGCGAACATTCGCAGCCAGCCTGGTTCAGCCGTCACCAGGGAGCAGCTCGCGCCCAGCGAACGCGAGATGGTCGCCGGGATGCCCTGCACGACGACGCAGAGAGCCCTGTTCGACGAGATGCGTCGAGGACTCTCCTTGCGGCATGCCGTGGTCAGCCTGGACATGGCGGCAGCAGCCAGGTTGATCTCGGTGGGTCTGATGAGCGAGTACGTCGCGCAGCGTCCGGCCTGGACAGGCGTGCCACTCGTCAGGCGGGCACTGCTGCTGGCCAGTGAGGACAGTCGATCTCCACAGGAGACCAGGATGCGCCTCGTGTGGACCCTCGACGCGGATCTACCAGCTCCGCTGTGCAACCAGCCGGTCTTCAGCCTGGACGGCCAGCTCCTCGGTTACCCCGATCTGTTCGATCCGGTGGCCGGGCTCGTCGGTGAGTACGACGGCGCCGATCACCTCGAGCGGGACCGCCGGAGGTCGGACGCAGAACGAGAGGCGCGCTTCCGGGACCATGGCCTCGAATACGTCAACCTCGTGCGCGGCGACCTCGGTGATCGGACTCGGGCGGTCCGGAGGATCTGCAGTGCGCGGGCCCGTGCTCGGTTCACTCGCGCAGAGGATCGGCGCTGGACCCTGACGATGCCTTCCTGGTTCCGGCCTGAAGAGCCTCTCGCCTGCTACCTGGTCCGGACGGGCGCGGCCCGGCACCTCACCCACACCTAGCCGACTATCGGGTCCGCCGGTCGCGCCAGGCGGTGACCTCGGCCTCGACGTCGCGGAGCTTGGTGATCACCGGGGGACCACCCTGCAGCTGGCGGCGGGCACTGATGACGCGCTTGTTGAAGTCCTCGAGAATCTCGCGGACGATCCGTTCGACGTTCTCGCGGTCGAGTACGCCGTCGAGCTCGGCGTCCTCCTTGCGCAGCATCAGCGCCGGTGGGAGTACGCCGGTGATCTGCTCGCGCTCGATCAGCTTCTTAACCCACCAGTCAGGGTCATGGCTCGAGCCGAGGTCCTTGATCGGCTTGCCGGCACCGGGGAGGTTGTCGAAGTCACCGCGCGCCATCGCCTGGCTGATCTGCTGCTCGACCCACTGGGTCTGATGCCTGATCCGTTCGCTCGCGGCACTCCGCCCGGTGCGAGCGTCGCGCTCGGCCTCACGATGCGCCCGCCGTTCGGGCTGGGGCTCGTGCTCGTCGGGGTTCTCGCTGTCCACGCGTCAAAAGTACGCTCGACGGATCGAGACTCAAATGGCGAGAATGGTCCGTCAGTCAGAACGCGTCGGGCGAGGGCGCCGGCGCAGGGACTTCACGTGCAGCGGCCCGACGAGCCGCGGACCGGCGAGCTTGCTCTCGAAACGTCGGGCTTCGCGCTTGAGCGGCTGGGCGACGTACTCACCCAGGATCACGCCCGAGGACAGCGCGATCGCGATGGCGGCGGCGTTGATCAGCGGCAGCAGTCCGTCCTGCCCGCCCTCGGAGAGCAGCGTCAGCCCGCGATAGATCGACAGGCCGGGAAGCAACGGCACCACGGCAGACACGACGACGATCAGTGCCGGAACCCGGAACCGCCCCGCGACGGAGAAGCTCACCAGCCCGACCAGGATCGCAGCCACCGCAGACGCCCAGGCAATGCCGAGGTCCTGCTGATAGATCGTCGAGTAGACGGCCATCGCGCCGGCGGCGATCACGGCGATCGGGGCGAGCGAGCGATAGGGGGCGTACGACGAGAAGGCGAAAGCCGCGGCCGTGATCGCGCCGCCGAGCGCCATCAGGGGCAGGTGTGAGATCGCTTGGGCTCCCGGGTTGAGCGGGCCGAGGTCCACTCCGAGCACCCGGGCGACGCTCAGGCCACCGCTGACCCCGGCGATCACGCCGGCCGTGGCCAGCATCGCCTCCAGGATCCGGGCACCGGCCGTGAGCGGAAAGCCGGTGAGGGCGTCCTGGATCGCACCCATGAAGTTCACCCCGGCGAGCAGCAGGATGATGCTCGCGGTCACCACCCGGCTGGGCTCGACGCCGATGTCGGCCGCGGCTGCCCCGGTGGCGAGCAGCGTCGCGAGCAGGCCACCTGCGACCTGTTGGTAGAACGCCGGGAGTCGGCGGCGAGTCAGCTGTCGCTGCAGCAGATCGATCCCGACGGCCGCAACGAACGCGATCGCGGTGACGATCCAGTCGCCGCCGAGCATCAGGCCGACACCGCTGCCCATCACGCCGTACCCGACGGTGACGGACCAGCGCGCTCGGGCGTGGCCCGAGGAGAGCACCCGGTTGAGCTGTGCCCTGGCCTCGTCGCGGTCGATCGTGCCGGTGGCGAGATCGCGGACCAGGTGGTCGACGAGGGTCAGGTGCTCGTAGTCGATCTCGCGATGGCGAACGTGCCGGATCTGGATCAGAGCCGGCTCGTCGAACTGCGGCTGATGGCTCATCGCGAGTTCGGTGAAGGTGACGTCCGCAGTCACTGCGCGCATCCCGCACGCGGTCGCCACGTTGAGCATCTGGGCGGCAACGTCAGACGCCCCGGCGCCGGAAGAGAGCAGCATCTCGCCGACCCGGAGCGCGAGGTCGAGCGTCTTGTACGTCTCATTGCTCTCGGACATTGCGCACAGTCTGTCGTCGTTCGGCAGGCCGTGCGAACTGCATCCGGTTCAGCGCTCAGGTCGGCGGCTGCTCGATGAGCGCCGCCGCTGACGGACTAGGTGCGTCCCATGTGCGTCAGAACACCCTGCGGCGGGTGCCGCCCATCGGGACCAGGTTCAGGATCAGTCCAACGACCAGCAGCACGACGCCGATCGTGGTGAGGATGCCGATGCTGGCGATGAGACCGATGATCAGGAGAATCAAACCGAGGACGACCATGACAGGCTCCAGAGGTGTCGGGAAAGGGACACCGCACCAGCTACCCCGAAGGGGACAAGTCATGCAGCGGCTCTCGGATCCGAGACTTCTGAGCGGCCGGTCGCGTTGACCCGCGAGACGGGGCGCGGTGGACTGAAGGTCGTGTCAGGAACCCCAGTTGCCCCGGTGTACGACGTCCTGCACGTCCTTGCGTCCGCGCCGGGTCGGCGATCCCGCAGCTCCCCGGTCCGGCACCCGGTGGCCGATGGTGATCACGCCAACCGGATCGAATACGTCAGGGATCCCGAACTCCGCCTTGACGCCTGCGACATTCCCCGGCGGGATCCCGAAGAAGCAGCTGCCCAGGCCTTCGTCGACGGCCGTCTGCAGGATCAACAGCGAGGCCATCGCCGCATCCATGTGCCAGAACGGGACCGGCCAGCGGGCCTCGTCCTGGTCGGTCCAGCCCTTGTCGGCTTCGGCATAACGGCTCAGGTAGGCCGCCTTGCTCGAGCACGGCACGATCACGACAGGTGCGCGCATCATCCCGGTCAGCCAGTCATCGGGGTCGGCCAGCGACGCCGGATCGGTGGAGGACTGCCACCAACGACGTACGTCCTCGGGCGTGTCGAGCCGGAGGAACCCCCAGCCCTGACTGAATCCTGCGCTCGGCGCGTGGGTCGCATGCTCCATCGCCCGGTCGACGATCGCCGGGTCGACCGGTGTCTCCGCGTAGTTGCGGATCATCCGTCTGCGGCGTACGACGTCTCGGAACTCCATGGAGCCAAGCATGCCTGACCACTTCGAGGCGATGTGGCACGACCTCGCCGCGGTTGGCCGGTCGGCCTCGAGCGGTGGGTACTTCCGGCAACCCTTTGCGAGCGCCGAACGTGAGTGCCACACCTGGTTCGTCGAGCAGTGTCTTGACCGCGGACTCGAGATCGAGCACGACGGCAACGGCAACACTGTCGGCTGGTGGAATCCGATAGTCCGAGACGTTTCGGCCCCACCACCGGCTTCCGAAGGGCCAGAACGTCTCGGACTATCGGGAATTCTCACTGGGTCGCACCTCGACTCGGTCCTCGACGGTGGGGCGTACGACGGTCCGCTGGGGGTGGTGGCTGCGCTGGCAGCGGTCGACCGGCTGCGCGATCGGGGGTTCACTCCGGCACGTCCGATCGGGGTGGCGGCCTTCGCGGAGGAGGAGGGTTCGAGGTTCGGCCTTGCCTGCTTGGGGTCCCGCCTCGCATCGGGAGCGACGTCCCCGGACGCGGCGAGAGAGCTGAGGGACCGCGACGGTGTGGCACTGCTGGACGCGATGGCGGCCGCCGGCCTCGAGCCCGAGCTCGGCCCGAGCCGCTGGCTCCAGGACGTCGGCTGCTTCGTCGAGCTGCATGTCGAGCAGGGCCGGGACCTGATCGACCGGGACGTCGCGGTCGGAGTGGCGAGCGGGATCTGGCCGCACGGGCGCTATCGGTTCGACTTCACCGGTGAGGCGAACCATGCCGGCAGCACCCGGATGGAGGACCGGCGCGACCCGATGCTGACCTATGCGATGACGGCGCTCGCCGCCAACAAGCAGGCGCGGGGCTCGACCACCGGAAGGGCGACGTTCGGCCGCCTCGACGTCGCTCCCAACGGCACCAACGCCGTACCTTCCCGCGTGACGGCCTGGCTCGACGCCCGCTGCGAGTCGACCGCAGAGCTCGACCGGATGATCGCCGAGATCGGCCGACTCGGTCACGAACGTGCGGGCCGGGACGGGACCGCCCTCGTCGTCACCGCCGAGTCGGTGTCGGGCGCGGTCGCCTTCGACCCCGACCTGGCTCGCCGGATCGCCGATCCCCATGACTGGCCGGTGATCCCGACCATGGCCGGACACGATGCCGGCGTGCTCTGCGCCGCCGGGATCCCGACCGCGATGCTGTTCGTCCGCAACCCGACGGGCGTCTCGCACTCCCCGGCCGAGTTCGCCGAGATGGCCGACTGCCTCGCCGGTGTCGAAGCCCTCACCAACACCCTCGAAGCGCTCGCCGGATGACCAGCTACCTCCTCGAACATGCCCTGCTGCCTTCTGGAGTGGCCGACGACGTACTGGTCACCGTCGAGGACGGTCGTTGGACCGCCGTCGCCCCCGCAGGAGACGGGCCGTGGACCGGCCAGCGGATCGGCGGGCTCACGATCCCCGGCCTCGCGAACTGCCACTCCCATGCCTTTCACCGGGCATTGCGGGGTCGAACTCAAACTGGGCTGGGGTCGTTCTGGACGTGGCGCGAGCAGATGTACGCCGTCGCGGATCGGCTCGACCCGGACAGCTACTACCGGCTGGCGCGGGCGACGTACGCCGAGATGGTGGCTGCCGGAATCACCAGCGTGGGGGAGTTCCACTACCTCCATCATCAGCCCGATGGCAGGCCCTACGACGACCCGAACGCGATGGGCCGCGCGCTCATCCAGGCCGCCCGGGACGCCGGGATCCGGATCGCCCTCCTCGACACCTGCTACCTCGCGTCCGGGATCGGCAAGCCGCCCGAGGGAGTACAGCGACGGTTCTCCGACGGGGACGCCGACGCGTGGGCCGGGCGGGTGAGTGATCTCGACAAGCTCGATCACCGGGGGGATGTCGTGGTCGGTGCTGCGATTCACTCGGTCCGGGCGGTGCCGCGCGACCAGCTCGGCCGGATCGCGGAGTGGTCTCGACAAGCTCGACCACCGGGGCAAGGTCGACCACTGGGTGGCCCGCTGCATGTGCATCTCTCGGAGCAGGTTGCAGAGAACGAGCAGTGCCTGGCGGCGTACGGACTGACCCCGACCCAGATCCTCGAGGAGGCTGGCGCGCTCGGTGATCAGACCAGCGTCGTACACGCCACGCACCTGACCGCGACGGATGTCGAGACCCTCGGGCGGGCCGGCACCTACGCCTGTTTCTGCCCCACCACCGAGCGCGATCTCGGCGACGGCATCGGGCCGTCCCGGCAGCTGCATGACGGGGGCGCTCGGCTGACCCTGGGCAGTGACAGCCATGCGGTGATCGACCCGTTCGAGGAGATGCGGGCGGTCGAGCTCGACGAAAGGCTGGCGACTCAGGCGCGCGGGCACTGGTCGGCCGGCGAGCTGATGGACGCGGCCACGACGACCGGCCACGCCTCGCTCGGGTTTGCCGACGCGGGCGCGATCGCGGTCGGACACCGTGCGGACCTGGTGACGCTCGACCTGGCCAGCCCGCGCACGGCCGGAGCCGGATCGACGATCGAGGCTGCGGTCTTCGCGGCAGCCGCCGGCGACGTACGACGGGTGATGGTCGATGGCAATGTGGTCTTCGACGGCGATGTCGCCCAGGTGGGTGCCGATCTCGACCGGGCAATCAGGGAGATCTGGAGATGACGACCACGCTGTTCACCGGCATCGGCGAGCTGGTCACCAATGACCCGCGGCACGACGGCACCGCGCTCGGGATCCTGAGGGACGCCGCGCTGGTGGTCGACGGCACGACGATCGCGTGGATCGGTCCCGCGGCGCAGGCTCCGGCCGCCGACCTGGCCCGGGACCTGGGCGGACGAGCCGTGCTGCCCGGTTTCGTCGACTCGCACACCCACCTGGTCTTCGCCGGCGACCGCGCGGGCGAGTTCGAGGCGCGGATGAACGGCAACCGCTATGAGGCGGGCGGGATTCGTACGACGGTCGCAGCAACCCGGGCGGCATCCGACGAGGCCCTGACGGCCAACGTTGCGCGCCTGGTCAGCGAGATGGCTCGCCAAGGCACGACGACCGTCGAGATCAAGAGTGGCTACGGCCTGACGACCAGGGACGAAGCCCGGTCGCTCGCGATCGCGCGGCAGTTCACCGAGGAGACCACCTTCCTGGGCGCCCATGTCGTGCCGGAGGGCGTCACGCCGGAGGAGTACGTCGACCTGGTCACCGGTCCGATGCTCGAGGCCGCCGCGCCTTACGCGCGGTGGGTCGACGTCTTCGTCGAGGACGGCGCCTTCGATGAGGACCAGGCACGCACGATCCTCAACGCAGGAAGGGCAAAGGGGCTGCTCCCGCGGGTGCACGCCAACCAGCTCAGTGAGGGGCCAGGGGTCCAGCTGGCCTGCGAGCTCGGCGCGGCCTCGGCCGATCACTGCACACATGTGACCGACCGGGACCTGACGGCGCTCGCCGATTCCGGCACGGTCGCGACCTTGCTCCCCGGAGTGGAGTTCAGCACCCGGTCGCCGTACCCCGACGTGCGGCGGTTCCGCAAGGCCGGAGTGACGGTCGCGCTGGCGAGCGACTGCAACCCCGGATCCTGCTACACGAGCTCGATGCCGTTCTGCATCGCGCTGGCCATCCGGGAGATGGGGATGACGCCTGCCGAGGCCCTCTGGTCGGCCACCGCCGGGGGTGCGAAGGCCCTTCGGCGAGAGGACATCGGCAGGCTCGGGATCGGCAGTCGCGCCGACTTCGCCGTACTCGATGCGCCGTCGTACCTGCACCTGGCCTACCGACCCGGCGTACCCCTCGTGGCGGGCACCTATGTCGGCGGTCGAACCGGGTAGTCCCGGATATAGGTAACTCGCCCGATGTCCCGGCCTACCTCAGACGGCGAGGCTCAATGCATAGAACCAGCGATGCAAGGAGCTCATCATGTACAACAACCCCGACCAGCTACAGGCCGAGATCGCCTACCGACGGGACCAGATCCGTCGTGACTGGCGTCCGATCCGCGAGCGTCGTCGCCTGCGGGCCCTCAAGGAGTCGATCAACCGGACCGGGCAGGGCCAGGACCGCTGAGTGCGCCACCCGGGCGGAGCCGCCGACCCGAGAGTCGACCCAGGAGTCGACCAGGAGTCGACACAGGAGTCGACATGGTGTCGGCGGTAACCGTCATCATGGGTGGCGTGCCTCTCCCCGCTAGAGCCGATGAGAGCCGCGCCCTGATCGGGCGGGGCGCCGAGCTGGCAGAGCTTGCCTCGATGCTCGGTGTCCGCCCGATCCGGATCGGCCACGGCAAGCCGCCCGACCGGGCGGTGCTGCTGTCCGGCGACGCGGGCGTCGGAAAGACGCGGCTGCTCACCGAGCTCCGCGATGTCGCCTTCACCGAGGGCTGGCAGGTGGTTGCCGGCCACTGCCTCGACTTCGGTGACAGTGCGTTGCCCTACCTGCCGTTCTCCGAGATCCTCGGCCGGCTCGACACCGACCTTCCGCAGGTCGTCGAGCAGGTCGCCCTCGAACGTCCGGCCCTTCGTGCGTTGCAACCCGGTCGCCGGACGATCAGTGGCGCCGAGCACGACGACATGGCGGCGGTGGGCCGGGGCGAGCTGTTCGAGGCCGTGCACGCCCTCTTCGAAGCAGTGGCCCACCTCGCCCCCTTGCTGGTGGTGGTCGAGGACGCGCACTGGGCGGACACCTCAACGCGTGATCTGTTGAGCTTCCTCTTCTCCCGGACGTTCGAAGGTCCGGTCGAGATCGTCTCGTCCTATCGCAGCGATGACCTGCACCGCAGGCATCCGCTTCGCCGGGCGACTGCCGAATGGACGCGGATCCCCGGGGTCGGCCGGATGCAGCTCAACCCCCTCCCGGCGGGCGACGTCCGGACACTCGTCAAGCAGCTGCACCCCGAACCGATCCGCGAGAGCGACCTGGCCGGGATCGTGGCCCGTGCCGAGGGCAACGCCTTCTTCGTCGAAGAGCTCGTCGGAGCCACCTCGGGCAACGGGCTCCCCGACAACCTCGCGGAGCTGTTGCTGGTGCGACTCGACCGGCTGGCCGAGCCCTCGCAGCTCGTGGTCCGCGCCGCCTCGGTCGGTGGTCGCCGGGTCTCGCACGCGCTGCTGGCCGAGGTCGCGGGTGTCGACGGCACCGCGCTCGAGCAGGCACTCCGGGAAGCTGTCGAGCTCAATGTGCTGATCCCGACCCGCAACGACTACTACCGCTTCCGGCACGCGCTCCTGGCCGAGGCGGTCTACGACGATCTACTGCCCGGTGAGCGCGTCCGTATCCATGCCGCGTACGTCGCAGCGCTGGCCGGCGGTCACATCAACGGCACCGCCGCCGAGCTGGCCCGCCATGCGCGTGCCGCACGGGACCTGGTCACCGCTGTCGACGCCAGCATCCGGGCCGGCGACGAGGCGATGGGCGTCGGCGGACCCGATGACGCAGCCCACCACTTCGAGACGGCGCTCGAGCTGCTCTCCGACCCGGGCGCGCGCGGCGACTACGTCGTCGACATCGGTCTGCTCGGCTCGAAGGCCGCCGATGCCCTGATCGCTTCCGGGCGGCCGGCTCGTGCGATCGCCGTCGTCAAGGAGCTGCTCGACAACCTGCCCGAGGGCAGCCCGATCGACTGGCGCGGCCGGTTGCTCGGCGCGATGGCCAATGCGGTGATGCTCGACGAGACCCGGCTCGATCCGCTGCAGTTCACGACCGAGGCGATGCAGCTCGTGCCCGATGCGCCGTCGCCGCTGCGCGCGCGGACGCTCGCCGTTCACGCCCGCGCACATGCCTTCCACAGCAACGTCGACCAGGCCCGGCGTTTCGGTTCGGAAGCGCTCGCGATGGCGGAGACCCAGGACCTGCCACGCCTGGCGACCGACGTGTTCAGCACGCTCGCAGCACTCGGCTCGCGCGAGTCCGATGACGTCCGGGTGGCGCTCGAGGAGGCTGCCCAGCGGGCAGCCGCGGCTGGATCCGAGACCGCCGAGCTGCGATCGCTCTATCTCCTGGGCCGCTGGCACCAGGACCGCGCGGACTTCGCGGAGGCGCTGCCGGCCTTCGGACGAGCCGCGTCCCGTGCGGTCGAGATGGGCCAGCCGTGGGCGCCGTACGGCTTCGACGCGCGGTTCATGCAGGGCCAGGTCGCCACCATCACCGGGGAGTACGACGTTGCGCTCGGCCTCCTCGACGTCAGTGGCCAGGCGCCGCCGGCCATCCCGGAAAGCCTTCTCGCCGCGCTCCGCGTGGTCGTGCAGGCTGCGCGCGGTGACCAGTCGGCCTTGACGGTGTTGCCGCAGCTGCGGCCGCACTGGCACAAGGACGGCCTGCTCGCGATCACCGTCGGACCTGCGGCGATCGAGCTGCACGCGCAGGCAGCCGACCCGGTGGCCCTGATCGCCGAGCACGACGACGTGGTCGAGACCCTGACCATGCTGTGGCGGGAGTTCTTCCACGCGAGGCTGCGACTCGGGGCGGTGACGATCGGAGGGCTCGCTTCGCTCGTCGGCAACCTGAGCGGCGGCGAACGCGCCGGACTTGCCGAGACGGTCGCCCGGATCGACCAAGGTGCCCAGCGATCCCGGGTGTTGCAGCGCGAGGAGTCGGGCTACTGGGGCCCGGAGGGCCTTGCCTGGGCAGCCCGGCTACCCGCCGAGGAGCTGCGGTTCCGCTGGTTGTCCGGGATCGACATCCCGGACGAAGCGGCGCTCGTCGCGGCCTGGCGCGAGGCGCTGGCTCGTTTCGAGACCTATGGCCATGTCTGGGAGATCGCCCGGACCCGGGCCCGGCTGGCCGCCGTACTCCATGCGGTCGGTGAGGACGCCGAAGCTCGCGACCTCGCTGACAAGGCGCGCGCCACCGCCGAGCACCTCGGGACGCAGCCGCTGATCGACGAGCTGCGGGTGTCGTTCGGCCAGGGGAGGTCGCGATCGCGCGCGACCCAGCAGAAGGCCGATGACCTGACGCCACGCGAGACCGAGATCCTCGCGCTCGTCGCATCGGGCCGGAGCAACGGCGAGATCGGCAAGCAGCTCTTCATCGCCACCAAGACAGTGAGCGTGCACGTCTCCAACATCCTCGCGAAGCTCGGCGCGAGCGGGCGCACCGAAGCCGCCGCCATCGCCCGTCGCCGCGGCCTGCTCCAGTAGCTGTTCCCAGCCGTGCGTGTCGGTCGGCAGAGCACCGCCTACGCGGGCTTGCCGCTCCACTCGGCGGTGCCGGTGAAGGAGACGCCGCTGCCCTTGGCGTTGAAGGACGGGATGAACTTCCCGCCGACGAAATTGCAGTCCGCCTGGGTGAGCGTCATGTTCTCGGTGGCCGCACCGGTCTCGTCGATCGGGATCTGGTCATGGCTGCCGCCGACCTCGAACACCGCGGCGCCATGGATCTTCCACGTCCCGACGAGCTGAGGCTTCTGGGCGAACCCGCGCACCGATCCCTTGACCAGGCCGTAGACCTTGATCACCGAGGACACGCCGTCGAGGGTCGAGTGGCCAACCGAGATCCAGTGCACGTTCCAGGTGCCGCTGACGACCTTGCCGTCCTTCACCTTGACGAGCATGGTTCCCGAACCAGCCGAGTCGGTGAATCCCTTGTCCTCGTTGCCCTTGCCGTCGCTACCCCTGACGTTGAGGCTGATCGGGCCCGACCAGGTGCCGTCGGGGATCTGCTTCGGGCCGTCCCCGGGCACGCAGCCCTCCGCGGCGGGCGGCGGGTCGTCGTCGGCCTTCTTGGGAGCAGGCCCGTGGTGGATGACGAAGACGTTCACCGCGTGGCCCTCCACCGAGGTCAGCTTCTCGAGCTTCGTCTGCACGGTGCTCTTCAGGGGTCCGAGCAGCTGAGCCGCGATCCCCGCTGCGGGACCCGGCAGCTGGTCGAGGAGCAGTCCCGTCAAGAGGGTGCCGAGCTTGTCGATCGCGGTCCGGGTCACGTTCGACCTGACGCTGACGACAGCGACGAGCTGGGGTCCCTTCTCGGCGTCCTCCGCGCTCTCCGCTCCGGTGAGGAAGGACTTGGTCGCGGTGCCGGTCTCATTGACCTTCGCATCCTCGTCGACGTCGATCGTGAGGCTCTCGTCGTCGGCCTTGTCCCAGGTGATCGGGCTGTCCTTGGTGCTGTCCGGGTCCGGCAGCTCCACGCCCGTGATCGTCTGCGCACAGTTCTTCAGGTCGCCGGGCCACTGGAAGTCGGCGGCTGTGTTCACCTTGGTCGTCACGACGACCTTGGTGCCCGCCGCCGGCAGGATCCCGAACGATGCCGGGTTGGGGCTCGCGGTGGTCGTCAGGGTCCACGGGTCGAGCAGCGAGCTGGCCGAGGAGAGTACGGCGAGCACGGTGATCGCCCCGCGGATGATGCTCACGACCGGAGCGGTGAGCGCTCCCAGCACCGTGCCGGCCGCGGAGACCGCGATCGTGATCGCGGTGTTCCAGATGACTGCGAGGACACCGGCGACGCCCGTCGTCGCCTCGATCTGGAGGTTGTTGATGATCTTGTCGAGGGTGCCCGACAGCATGCTGGTGAGCTGGCTGCACGACTCGGCCCTCATGGCCACCGCAGGAACCGCGTGGAAACCGGCGTTGACGAAGGCTGCCGGTTTGGCGGTGCTCCCGGAGGCTGCGTCGCGAGCCAGGTCGTTGACGAAGAGCGTGATCACGGCCTCGGGATAGACGAGGTGAGTTGCCTGATGCGCCCAGTCCTGGTCACCCATGATCTCCCGGGCCGCCTTCGCCGACGAGGTTGGTGCGAGGCTCAGATAGGCAGCGAGAACCACCGAGATCGGGACCTTGCCGCCGACGAGGTCATCGAGGTCGGTTCCGACGAACCCGCGCCCGGTGTTCAGCTGTCTGGCCATGTTCTCGACCTGCCAGCGCAGCAGCGAGCTGGGCCCGGCAGCGGTGACCGGCTGTTCAGGCGTCCTGGCCGCTGCGGTCGTGAAGGTCCCGACACCGGCGTTCGCGAAGACCTTGACGAGGTCGTCGGCCGTCATCGACGTACCCGTGCCGGTCGGGGCCGCCGACGGGTTGGCGCCCGGAGGCACCGTGCTTCCGCAGGAGGTCAGCAGCAGACACAGCGCGATCCCCGCAGTGAGCAGGGCCGCAAGCGTGGAAACGTGTTTTCGGGCAGGCGGACGCACCCCAGGCTTTCCCATGGCCTGATGGTCGCGTTCACACCGCTCCGGGCGCAGTGGTGATTCCGCTTATTCGCGGTTTCGTCAGGGGTGGTAACGCTGCACGATCGCGCTGAGGTGGCCGAACGAGCTGTGCCGCACCGCGAAGATCGGGAACGCTCCGTCCTGGGCAGCGAACACCCCGGGCAGCTTCTTCGCGGTCGACGCGTGCTCGCTGGCGTTGTTGTGCACGATGACCACCTCCGCGCCGGCATTGACGTACACGTGGTGCACGCCCTTCCGGGTGACGTAGTGGCTGTCGTCCTCACCACCACAGACGAGCCTGGCCGGTCGATAGGTGATGTAGGTCCTGCCCGAGATCCGCTGCACCTTGCTGGCATCGATGTAGGTGAAGTTCTTCCGTAGCGCCGCACACGTCGGGGCGTGGTCGAGGGCATGCCGGAGGGTCCCGGCGGGCGAGGTCGCGGTCGCGGACGGCATTCCGAGGGCGAGGCTGGAGGCCAGGGCTGCCACGGACAGGGTGAGCACGGAAACCTTGCGCATCTGCAGACTCCTCGGGGGCACGCCGTACGGCGGAACGCCAGTTGCTGCCAAGAGTGAACCCTCAAGGTGCCCACGCGCCATGGCCTGAACGAGTGGGTCGTCGTAGTCGTGCAGCCCGGTCAGGTTCCCGGCCAGCCGCCTACGATGAGGCCAGCCACCATCAGGAGTAGTCGTGACCGTGACCCAGGACCAGGCAGCAGAGCGAGCCGCCGCCCGCTTCCAGAAGATGCGACCGACCGGATCCGGCGCGAGACCCATCCCGGCAGACCGGCTACCTCGAGGTCCACGGATGCCGGCTCT
Source organism: Marmoricola sp. (assembly GCA_025965195.1). GTDB lineage: Bacteria > Actinomycetota > Actinomycetes > Propionibacteriales > Nocardioidaceae > Marmoricola. The sequence goes on along the minus strand of JAOPXK010000018.1, from coordinate 4,314 downwards.
CGTGCAGAGCATCGGGCTGCTGCGGTTCCGGCACCAGTTCATCCCGGCGATGCACCGGCGGTTCGGCGACGTCTTCTCGATCAAGGTGCTGCCGGAGGGGCGCTGGCTGGTCGTGTTCAACCGTCCCGACCACGTGAAGGAGATCTTCGCCGGTGACCCGGAGATCTTCCACGCAGGCAAGGGCAACTCGATCCTCGGCCCGATGATGGGCGAGCACTCGTTGTTGCTCGTCGACGGCTCCGAGCACAAGCGTGCCCGCAAGCTGCTGATGCCCGCCTTCAACGGTGCGGCGCTGCGGGGTTACGAGTCCGTCGTCGAGGGCCTGGCCAGGGCCGAGGTCGGATCGTGGCGCGAAGGCGTGCCGTTCGAGTCGCTCGAGCGGATGAACGCCCTGACGCTCGAAGTGATCCTCCAGGTCGTCTTCGGTGTCACCGACGAGAGCCGGCTGGCCGCGCTCCGCCCGCTGGTCAACCGGGCGGTCAATGTGCACCCGATCGTCTTCCTGGGCTGGGGAATCCCGAAGATCCAGAACTACGGACCATGGCGGCGCAACATGGAGAACCAGGTCGATTTCGATCGGGTGATCTATGAGGTGATCGCCGAGAGGCGCGCGGCCGGAGACCTCGAGCAGCGGTCCGACGTGCTGTCCCGGCTGCTGCTGGTCGGTGATGGCACCGCCGATGGTTCGTTGAAGGACGAGGAGCTGCGCGACCAGCTCGTGACGTTGTTGCTCGCCGGTCACGAGACGACCGCGACCGCGCTGGCGTGGACGCTCTACGAGCTCGGCAAGGATCCCGTCCAGGAGAAAAAGGCTCGTGAGGCCGCGACGGCCGGCGACAACGACTACCTGGAGGCGGTCCTCAAGGAAGCCATGCGCCTGCACCCGGTGATCCCGATGGTGGTGCGGCACCTGATGGAGCCCGTCACGATCGGCGGCGTCGATCTGCCTCGCGGTGCGAACGTGGCTGCGTCGATCATCCTCGCCCACGAATCGGAGACGAGTCATCCGGCTCATGCGCAGTTCCGGCCGGAGCGGTTCGTCGACGGGTCCGTCGCCACGAACACCTGGATTCCCTTTGGCGGCGGGGTACGTCGCTGCATCGGCGCGGGCTTCTCGCTGATGGAAGGGGTGGCGGTGCTGCGCGAGGTGCTCTCGACGTACGACGTCGCCATCCCAGCCGGCTCGCGCGACGAGCCCAAGGTCCGCAACATCACCAGCGTCCCGAAGCGCGGGGCCCGCATCGTCGTCACCAGGCGCACTCCGTAGGCTTCCCGGGGTGAAGCTGGAACGCAAGCACGCCTGGGTCCTGATCGCCATCGCCGTCTGGACCGTCGTCATCTGGGTGCGGTTCATCTTCGCGCTCGCCAACGACGACTCAGGCAGGCCGGTCGCCTTCTTCGTTGCTCACGGGATCCTGATCGTGATCAATTTCCTGATCGCGACTCTCCTTGCCGCCTGGGGATATCGCGTCCTCAAGGCGAGTCGTCAGGCCTGACTGTCGGCGCGTCGTGTCAGGGTCTTCCCATCAACCCGGCAGCCCCGGATGAGGTGACCAGATGACTCCGACAGATCCGATGCTCGCGAAGGTCCGCAAGCTGCTCGCCCTCGCGGAGAACCCTGCTGCCACTCCCGCCGAGGCCGAGGCCTTCACCGCGAAGGCCGCCCAGCTGATCGCCGACTACGGCATCGACCAGGCGCTGCTCGCGCAGGCGATGCCCGAGCGCGACATCGTCGGTGACCGGGCGGTCGTGCTGGATGCGCCCTACGCCCAGGAGAAGGCCTCGCTCGCCGCCGCCATCGCGACCGGCATGCGCTGCCGCGCGGTCCTCCGACGCCGGATCAGCGTCGACGGGACCGAGTTGTCGCTGCATGTCTTCGGCCATGAGTCAGATCTGGTCTGTGTCGAGATCCTGTTCACCAGCCTGCTGCTGCAGGGTGCCCGCGAGCTCGGCCGGACCCGGGTGCCTCGGGGCGAGCACGTCGCCGCCTATCGGCGCACCTGGTGGGCCGGGTTCACCAGCGCGATCGCCCGGCGTCTCGCCGAGTCGGAGGAGAAAGCCGCCCGTGAGGCGGAGACCAGATTCGCCGCAGCCGGCACCTCGGCCGCGCTGGTGCTCTCCGACCGGTCGCACGACGCCGAGGTCGCGATGAACCAGACCTACCCGGACCTTCGAGCCGGCGCCCGGCGAAGGCTCAGCGGCGGTGGCGCCCTCGACGGCTACGCCTCCGGTCAGCGAGCCGACCTTGGCCTGGGCCCCCGGGTCAGTCGCCGCAACCGCGGTGAACTGACCGGCTGACTCCGCGGGATGCATGTGACAGGCTGTCGCAGGTAATCTCGGTCTGGCCCAGTCATCCCGAGCGGGTGGTGAGATGAAGCAGTCCCTTGCCGGCGCCTTGGTCGCGCTGCTCGTGCTGGCCGCCGGCTGCGGCTCCGGGGACGCCAATGTCGAGCCGACCGACAACCCTGCTGGCCCGCTGTCGGTCGGGCGCAGCTCCGGTGACAGCCAGCTCGCCGCGCCCCTGGCCGCCGAGCACTGGTACGCCGGGTTCGGCTCCTTCGTGCTGTGTTCCGAAGCGGCCGACGCCAACATCGTCCTCGACCGCGTGCGCACTGCCTCCGACCTCAAGCCGCTGGAGGTCCGGGTGTTCCGCCGGGAGGTGAGCCCGGACCTGGTCCGCCGTACGCCCGTAGCTCAGCGCTCGAGGCTGCTTCCGCGGTTCACCTGGCGCGGTCTGCCGCCGGCCTTCGCTGGTCCTCATGCCGCCCGCTGGCCGCTGGGCGAGTGGGCCGCCGGTGTGCAGGGTGCCCCGGTCAGCACCACCTGTGCCGCCACCAGGCAGGCGCTGACGGACATCGCCCGCGGCGAGGTGCCCCAGACCGGCTTCGAGGAGCTCGCCTTCGTGCTCAAGGTCAGTCGGGCGGGCGCGCGAATCACGAATGCGCAGATCGACTACAGCGTTGCCGGCAAGCCCCATACGCTCGACCTGCGCTGGGTGATGGTGGCGTGTGGGGACCGCTTCGTCGACCCCGACCAGTGCCGGCCGAAACCGCCGAGCGGTTGAGGTCGAGCAGCTGAGCTTCGGCGAACCGTCAGACGAAGGCCGCGCGGACCTGGTCCTCGGTGAGTCCGTAGTCGGCAAGGTCGTAGCGGTGTGAGGGCCGCTTGCCACCCTCCCGGGACTCGGCGCCCATGTGGTGGACGGCGACAGCGACCTCGGGAGTCCAGTCGAGCCCGAAGGAGGTGTAGATCCCTCGCGCCGTTTCGACCGGGTCGTTCACGAAGTCGCCGTACGCGACGTCGACGAACTGGCTCTGGTCGTACTTTCCGCGGGCGTCGTGGAACGCGTGATAGGCCCGCGCCCAGAGGTCGAGCTGCGTGCGCCCGATGACCTCACCGACGTACGTCGTTGACTGGCCGGCGGTCGTCTCGGCCGAGAGCGAGCAGGACGACGCGATGCAGGTGACCGGGTCGCGGTGCGTGTAGACGACCAGCGCGTCGGGGTAGACCGCCATCAGCGCGTCGAGCGCGGTCATGTGCGACGGGTTCTTGAGCACCCACCGCTTCTCCTGGTCGTTGAGGCCGACCAGCTGGAGGTTCTGCTTGTGCCGCGCGTAGGCGTCGGTCCAGTCCTGCCGCTTGAGCCACTCGGTGTAGCGCGGCAGGTTGGCGAGCGACTCGTAGGAGTTCGACTTGCCGGTCTGGCGCAGCAGCCGCCAGCACTCCTCGACCGTGGTGGCATCCATGTAGTGGATGCCCATGAACTCGGGGCTCTCGACGTGGTGGGCCGCGAACGCCTGCTGCATGGCGTTGAAGATCGGGTCCGTCTCCCAGGTGTCGCGCGGCGGCCGCGGCTGGGGGTACTGCGTGAGCCACATCTCCAGCCCTTGCGCCATCGGGTCGGCGTGCAGCAGCCGGTGCAGGGCAGTCGTGCCGGTGCGGGGGAGCCCCATCACGAAGACCGGTCGCTCGATGGGCACGTCACGGTGCTCCGGGTGGGCGGCGAACTGAGCCTGGGTGAGCAGCACCCCGACCAGGGCCGACTTCACCTCGGAGCGCTGGAAGTAGTTGCCGCGCGGGGTCAGCCCCGCCTCGGGCGAGGCGAGGTCCTCGACCAGGACGCGCAGGCCCTCCTCGTGGGCGGTGCCCCCGAAGTCGCTCATGCCGGTGGTGCGGACGGCCGCCGCGACGATGTCGTCGTACGACCCGACGTCGGGCCGCTCGCGCACCATGACGTTGTCGCTCATCTCATTCGACCACCGAGGTGGCCATCAGTCGTGGAACTCGCCGCAGTCGACGGTCAGCATCTGCCCG
>JAOPXK010000190.1 GCA_025965195.1 Marmoricola sp. | reverse complement strand
TTTGAGAAGATACAAAACTAGGCAGGGAGGCAATCCGGTGGGGAAGAGAGGAAGAATGGATGCGGAGGATAAGGGAAGAGAGAGTAGATACAGTAGTTAGATGTTTGCTTTGTAAAGGAATAGTGGGGGGAATGTGTGAGTGGTGTGAAGGACTCAGAAATTACGGGAAGGATGAATGTTGCAGGTGCGAAGGGGTTATGAAGAGAACATGCGAACAGAAAAGAATAAAATATTAAGAGAAGGTGAAACAGAAACATAGATGCAGGTGTAAAAGGGATGGGAAAAAGGAAAATATAACGATAAAAACAAGGATATCAAGACTGGTGCAGAAGGAGGAAGGTGAAGGTGTTGTGGAAGGGAATGAAGGAAAAGAGAGAGAAAAGGGAGAGGGAAAAAGGTCAAGGAGTTTCCCAACAAATAGGAGGGTCGAGAGAAGGAGTTTGGAGGAGGCATAGAGGACGGAGGAGGGGGTGATCGAGGATTGGGTGAGAAGGGTGGGAATCGTTATAGGACCTGTGTGTCCAGAGGAATATTGGATGGACGTTAAAAGGCTCCTGTAGACATATCGCAATTTAGGTGGAGAAACATTGAAAGACTTACCCTCTACAGACCTATTACAAGCAAGAGTGCGATTGAAGCCAGGAGCAGTGCCATATGCAATAAAGGGACATCGCAGAATGTTACCAAGACACCAAGCCTTCTTCGAAACCACTATCAATGAGGGCCTTGATTGCGGGCTATATGAGAGAACGCCGGTGGGGGAGAAGATATCACCATGGTCAGCACCGCCGGTAATCGTGGTGAAGGTGCCAGATGACCCGAATTCCGATTTGAGGTTGACATTTGATTACAGCCATGTTGATGAAATTATGCCAGGAAACCCAATTGTGTTAGCATCAGAGGTAATGGAAGCAATGGGAAAGGGGAAATGCGGAGCTCTGGGACAGGGAGACCTTAAACATGGGTATTGGTTAACTATGATAGAAGAAGAGAGCAGGAAGATACGGACCTTCAGGGTCCCAGGAATAGGCCAGGTCCGTCCTACCAGAATGCCACAGGGACTGGGGAGTTCCGGACACCATTTCCACAAATTGGGCTATCTTGCATTCGGCGAAATACCGGAGCCGAATCCTGAGCCTTTGTTATTGGGACCCGAGTTCAGGGTATACGTAGATGACATGTTCAGAAAACATGCGGGGTTTTGGGAGCAGCTATTCTTCATCAGAGATCATTGGCTGCCTAGACTTGTCTGGGCCCGCTTAAAACTGTCATGGAAGCAACTCCAGATCTTCATGGAACAGATGGGGTGTTTAGGCATTGAGTGCTATCTGAATGGTAGCCAGCGTATCAGACCCGCAAGAACCAACAAGCTATTGGAGTGGCCTACTCCGCAGAACGCCAGCGATGTTAGACAATTTATGGGAGCCGTGCAGATATGCAGAAGGTGGATCAAGAACTTTACAGAGATCGCAAGGCCTATGACAAGGCTGCAGGGGAAAGCAAAATTCAGGTGAACAATGTCGAAGGACATCTCTTTTAGACTCGTGAAGAATAAATGCGCAACGGTAGTGGGGATGTTCTCTGTAGATGAGAATCGCCCACTAGACGCATACTTCAACGCATCAGCATATGGAATCGGGTTTCCACTACTTCAGGAGGACCCAAGGGAGAAAGGGGTCATGAGACCATTATTGTAGCATGCGTTGGGACTTGGCAAATCCGAGAAGAATTATGGAACCTACAAATGTGAATTGCTTGCAATGGTCACCTTTGCAGACAAATATCAGTACTACTTCCAGGGCGATCATACCACTATTTTCCACACCGATCATCGGCCGCTGGTAACATTCTTAAACTCCTCCAAGATGGAAGGCATATACTCGAGATGGGCCATCCGGTTGAGACGATATAACATTTGTATTGAGTATATAACTGGAGAAAGAAACATCATAGCAGATAGTCTATCAAGAATAATATTTGAGGAAGAGCTACCAGAGATAATCAGCAACGAACTCGGACAGGCCATATTGAAGAAAGATGAGCAGGGAAATCATGAGTGGTTCTGGAAGGATGGGAAGGGACAATATGAAGAAATGTTAAGGGGAATTAAAAAGAAGGATGTCGACAATCGGAGCATGCAGGGGAAGGGAGTGATGGAACTTGTAGAAGGAATGACAAGTATAAGGGGGATGAGGTGGGACTGAGGGGGGACAAAAGAGATGATTAGAGGAGAGGCAACAACACTAGAACCATCGGGATTTATGGACAGAACAACGAGAAGGTGGAATTGGGCAGAGGAGGAAGAAAAGGAAGCGGAGGAGCTGAGGGAAGGCATCTGGGGTGACTATGAGAACAAGCAATACAGGGAGATAGGTGAAATGGAAAGGAAATGAATAAAGATATGGGAAAACGACGAGTGGTATGGTAATATTGTCAGGTGTCTACTTTGGGGAGCAGAGGTGCCTGAGACAGTGAAAAGAACCTCCGAGAGAAGCATATTCCTGGAAGAGTATTACACTTCAGGTACCACTATAAAACAGGGCTAATAAGACGGAGGAAAGGGAGGGAGTCAATGGAGGTTCCATGTGTTAGAGAGAAGGAGATTCAAGAGGTATTTAGGGAGGTTCATGACGACAAAGAGCATTTCTCATGGAAAAAAATGATGAAGCTTATGAGGGAGAAGGTCTGGTGGAAAACAATGTCTAGAGACACTCGAATTTATGTGGATGGATGCCTGACATGCGCAAAATACGGACCCGCGATACAATCTCATGAACTTCACCCGTTTCTTTTGTACCAGCCATTCAATATTGTTGGCATTGATTTCATAGAACCATTGGAGGAATGTGCAGGAAATCGGTACATATTGCACATAATCAATTATTTCACTCGATATACCAGGAGCTGGGCGACTAAAGGGGATACTCCAATGGAGGCAGCAAAATGTTTTGAGGAATATTGTGTTTCCTTTCAACCTCTCATGGCTGTGTATCATGATGTAGGAACACATTTCACCTCACCACTATTTCGGCAGATCTGTAAAGATAACAATGTGGCGGACATGGTCTTACCGTCAGGAGCTTCCAAGTCTACGGGGATGATCGAGAGAGCAAATAGGGTATTGGAGGATTGTTTGAAGAAAGCATGCAACGGAAACCTCAGCCTTTGGAGCTTCAAACTTCCATACGCAACTCAGGCTGTGAACATAAGAGTTGTATTGTCAACAGGATTTACTCCGTTTGAACTATTATTTGGATTACCTCATTGGCTTCCATTCCAACGCGCAATTTCAGGAAAATATATGGGGTCAGCTTTAACTCTTCTTGCGGAACAATTGGGGAAGGATGCATGGGATGAGGCATGGATGGGGAAGTGGGCAGATATCCACCAAGTGAAGCATGAGAATAATAGAAAGGAAGCTTGGAGTATAACCTGTAAGAATGCAAAAGAAATGAAGGGCAGATATGATAGGGAAATTACAGGGAAGGAATACCACCAAGGGGACGTTGTCATGCTATGGAATACAACAATTGGAAAAGGAATAGGAAAGAAACTGGAGCAAAGCTGGAGGGGTCCTTTTTGGGTGCAGGACAGGGTCGGAAATGTTACTTATTGCATTGCTTACTTCCATGGTCCAACTGTACCTGGCACCTTCCACAGAGATCACCTTAAGTTATTTCAAAAGAGGACGGGATATATTGCGGGGAAGGAGGAGGACGATGAGCTTGTAGTGGGACCAAGGGACATAAGGAGGTTGAGGAGGAGGAACAATAGAGGAAGGAGAGTGGCGGAAAAGATAGTGAAGACTCATAGCATAGCGATTATTGGAGATTTCTGGGGAATGGTGGAAGATGAGGGGGTGAAGTAAGGAAGGGTGGGTGAAAACTGGTGGAGGGTCATATAAGGAGAGAGGGTCATAGGTCTTGAAAAAGATTTTGCGGGGGCGCTCTGGGTCATGTCTGTGTCTAGTTGATAACAAGACTGGGTTATACTGCAGTGAAAGGGCGGAGATTGTCGGGCTTGGCAAGGAGCACAGTGGGTATGATGTAGCTTATTGAGGTAATTTTTCTGGTAGCCAAATGTGGTAATTTTTCTTGTAGGGAAAATCAGTAGCTAGGTATATAAAGGACAG
>JAOPXK010000009.1 GCA_025965195.1 Marmoricola sp. | reverse complement strand
GCTGCGTGGCCGTCGCGGTACCCGGTGTCGAGTCACTACTGGCCATCTCGCTGTCCGGCCCGACCGAACGAATGTCGCACAAAGCCATCAGCGACTGCGTGCCCTACCTCAACCAAGCCGCGATCGAGCTCGCCAAGGACCTCAGCTGAGAACCAGTCGCCGGTCGTCAGCCGAGCGATCGGAGGCTGCGCGGCACTCCGGCATTGATCGGTGAACTGCTCTCCACCAGCCGGATCTTCGCATCGACACACATGGCTCCGCGTGCGGTGACGATCACCGGATTGAGATCCAGCTCGGCGATGGCCGGCACATCGACAGCCAGCTGGGCAACGGCCACGATCAGCTGTTCGAGACTCTCGACGTCAACACGCTCCATCCCTCGATAGCCGTCGAGCAGTGGCCAGATTCGAAGCGACCGAACTGCTCGAGCGGCATCGAGTTCGGTGACTGGCGGCAGCAGGAAGACCTGGTCCTGCATGACGTTGACGGCAACTCCGCCTGCCGCAACCATCACCATCGGCCCGAAACCCGGATCCCTGATGACCCCCACCGCGATCTCCAGATGCGTCCCGAGATCGGGTTGCAGCACCACGCGCACCTGATCGGTCCGCATCTCGGTGAGGAACCCGGTGATCGCGGTCCGGACCTCCTCGCCCGACCTCAACCCGGTGCGCACCAGCCGCCGCTCGGTCTTGTGTACGACGGAGCTGTCGGCAACCTTGGCCACGACCGGGAACCCGATCTGCTCGGCAGCGGCGACGGCTGCCGAAGCTGTCTGCACGATGCGCCCCACCGGGGCCTCAATCCCGTAGCTGGTGAGCATCCGGCGTACGTCCACGACGTCCATCCAGGCTGTGCCCAGGTCCGCGCACCGGTCCAGGGAGCGCTTCGACACCTCCAGAGCCGTCCGGGCTGCTTCCGGCGCAAAGACAGCGGGAGATCCCCGGGGCGCCGTGAGCCAGGCGCTGTAGGTGGCCGCGCGCGCAAGCGCGTCCGCGGCCCCTTCGACGGACCTGAACCTGGTGGCCCCCGGAGCAACATCGAAACCGAGTGCGGGGTCACCGATGGCGATCAGCAGAACCGGCTTGGTAGGGCAGGTTGCGGCGGACCTCGCCAGCGCCGAGAACATCGGCGCGGAGTCGGTGACGGCCGTGACGGCGATGACGGCCAGGACACTGTCGACCTCGTCGCTCACGAGCAGTGTGTTCAGGCAGGCCTCGAAGTCGGCCGGTCTGCAGTCAGCGCCAAGATCGACCGGATTGCTGTGGCCGACAGTCCCGGCGACGTGGGCCGCGATCTGGCCGGCCAGTCCGTCGGAGAACTTCGGAACGAGCAAGCCCGCAGCGGTCGCAGCGTCGGCCGCGAGAACACCGAGGCCGCCGACATTGCCGATCACGCCAAGCCGGGGGCCGGCCGGTAGAGGCTGCTCCGTCAGTAGGCGCGCCGTGTCCGTGAGCATCGTGATGCTCGAGCAGCCGATCACTCCGGACTGCGCAAACATCGCGTCGATCCCGACGTTCGGGGTGGCGGCCGCAGCCGTGTGTGAGGCGCCGGCTCGCTTGCCCCCGGATGAGCGACCGCCGACCACCGCGAGCAAGGGCTTTCGCTCCGCGAACTTCCGGGCCAGCCGAGCGAACTTGGGGGCGTTGCCGAACGACTCGAGATAGAGGGCGGCGGCCGTGACGCGTGGATCGGTCATCCAGGCGGCGAGCAGGTCGTTGCCCGAGACGTCAGCCTTGTTGCCCAACGACACGAAGGTTGCCAGCCCCAGTCCGGTCTCCGCGGCGAGGCCCAGCAGCTCGATGCCGACACCGCCGGACTGGGAGCCGAAGGCCAGGCCACCAACAGGCGGACTGGCTGTGGCGAACGTGGCGTTGAGACTGATCGTGTCGTCGTTGCAGATGATCCCCATGCAGTTGGGGCCGACGACTCGCATGCTCCGGCGCCGCGCCGTTGCCACCATGTCGCGTTGCACCAGCAAACCGATCCCGCCGAGCTCACTGAAGCCGGAGGAGAGAATGACACAGGCCGACACTCCGGCGTCCGCGGCAGACTGCACGACGTCCGGGACGCCCGACGCAGGGACGGCGATCAGCACCAGGTCGACGTGCCCCGGGATGTCCTCCAGTCGCGGGAAAGCCTCAACACCGTCGATCCGGGAGGCGGTCGGATGCACCACGAACAGCCCGCCGGTGTATCCGCCCGCACGAATATTGGTCAGGACAGCACGCCCGATACCGCGCGGGTCCTTGCTCGCACCAACCACGGCGACGGAGCCCGGATAGAGCAGAGGTAACAGGGACTGGGCTTCGGCAACGCACTCGCGGTCGTCCGCCGCACTGATCGCACGGGCGGTTGCCGCCGTCCCCATCTCCAGGGTCGTGACGCCGCTGGACGTACGCCGATGCACATCGAGGCCGGCATCGCGGAAGACCTTCAGCATCACGTTGTTGTCGCTGATGACGTCGGCGGTGAATCGCTGAACTCCACGTCCTCGTGCTGCCGCGGCGAGGTGCTCGAGAAGCAACGTCCCCAGCCCGAGCCCGTGAGCCGCGTCCGCGACCAGGAAGGAGACCTCCGCCGCGCCCGACGGTCCGATCTCGGCAGTTCCAAGGGCGACCACAACCTGATCGACCTCGGCCACGAGCGCGACCACGTCTGCCGGGGCAGCGGCGAACAGGTGACTCAGGTAGTGCTCCCCGGCTTGCCGGTTGACCGAGAAGAACCGGAACCGGATGTTCTCGTCGGAGGCCTCCGCGAAGAGTGTCAAGAGGCTGGCCCTGTCATCGACGACCAGCGTCCGGATCGTGGCAATGCGCCCGTTGGAGAGGAGCGTGTCGGCGACGTGCGCCTGCGGATGGCTGGTGGTCATAGGTGAGTCCAGCATCGACAGGGTCGTCGGGCCGAGTGCCGAAGGGCCTTGCTTGTAAAGGCCGAATGACTCCCGCGAGGTCCACCGGACCCGGCTCGTGTTGGGAACCGGGACCTTCGGCCTGACGGGTGATTACCAACGGCCGTGCCCGGTGCGTCGCCCTCCTCCTAGCGTCGTCCGTGTCCTTGCAGCGATGGATCAGGAGTACCCGTGAGCGTCGTCGACATCGCCCGGTGGCAGTTCGGGATCATCACCGTCTACCACTTCCTGTTCGTGCCGATCACGATTGGTCTGTCCGCGATCATCGCGGGCTATGAGACGGCTTGGGTGCGCACCCACAACCCGCACTGGCTGAGGCTGACCAAGTTCTTCGGCAAGCTCTTCCTGATCAACTTCGCGATCGGCGTCGTGACCGGGATCGTCCAGGAGTTCCAGTTCGGGATGAACTGGAGCGACTACTCGCGCTTCGTCGGTGACGTCTTCGGTGCCCCGTTGGCGATCGAAGGGCTGGCCGCGTTCTTCCTTGAGTCGACCTTCCTGGGTCTGTGGATCTTCGGCTGGGAGCGGTTGTCGCCCCGGATGCATGCCGCGTGTATCTGGATCGTGCACATCGGCACGCTGATCTCGTCGTTCTTCATCCTTGCCGCCAACTCCTGGATGCAGCACCCGGTCGGCTACCACTACTCACCGGTCACCGGTCGCGCGGAGCTGACCGACTTCGCTGCCGTCATGTTCAACAAGGTCCAGCTCGTGACGTTTCCGCACACCGTCCTCGCGGCCTACATGACCGGTGCGGCCTTCGTGGTCGGCATCGCATTCTGGTCGATGATCCGCAAGGGTGCCGCCGAGGATGACCGTGCCATGTACCACCTCGCGGTCCGGACCGGGTCCGTCGTACTGCTCATTGCCGGGTTGGGTGTTGCCTTCAGCGGTGACATCCAGGGCAAGGTGATGACTGAGGTGCAGCCGATGAAGATGGCCGCCGCCGAAGCGCTCTACAACACCGAGCAGCCGGCCAGCTTCTCGCTCTTCACCATTGGCAGTTTGGACGGTTCGAAGGAGAAGTTCGCCGTCAAGGTCCCCGGTCTGCTCTCGTTCCTGGCGACGGGTTCGTTCCACGGCAAGGTCGAGGGCATCAACGAGCTCCGTGCGAAGTACCAGGCGGAGTACGGCAAGGACCCGGGCGCGAAGTACTACTCGCCCGGCGGGTACACACCGGTCCTGGCGATCACCTACTGGTCGTTCCGGTTGATGATCGGTCTCGGTCTGCTGGTCGCGGCCGGTGCCGCGCTGATCCTGTGGATCACGCGGCGGGGGAGAGTCCCGCCCAAACGTCGCTGGGTGTGGTTGGCGGTTGCGATGCCGTTGCTGCCGCTCGCAGCCAACTCGTTCGCGTGGATCTTCACCGAGATGGGACGACAGCCCTGGGCAGTGTTCGGGCTGATGACGACCCAGCAGGCGGTGTCGCCCGGCGTCACCGTCGCGGAGGCATTGACGTCGGTGATCGTGCTGACCCTCCTGTACGCCGTACTCGCGTTCATCGAGATCCGTCTCGAGCTGACCTACATCCGCCGCGGCGCTGACCCGTACGTCGAGCCGCCCGATCCGCTGTCCGCTGACGACAGCACCGACCGTCCGCTCGCGTTCGCCTACTGACCGACCGACCGACCAGGAGCAAGATCATGGAACTCACGACCGTCTGGTTCGGCCTGATCGCCGTGCTGTGGATCGGCTACTTCGCTCTCGAGGGCTTCGACTTCGGGGTCGGGATGCTGTTGCCGATCCTCGCCAGGAACGAGCCCGAGCGGCGCGTCCTGATCAACACGATCGGACCGGTCTGGGATGGCAACGAGGTGTGGCTGCTGGTCGCCGGCGGTGCGACCTTCGCCGCCTTCCCGGAGTGGTACGCGACCTTGTTCAGCGGGTTCTATCTGCCGCTGCTGCTGATTCTCGTCGCGCTGATCGTCCGTGGACTCGCCTTCGAGTACCGGGCGAAGCGCGATCACGTCGCGTGGCGCGCCAGGTGGGACCTGGCGATCATCATCGGGTCCGCAGTCCCGGCACTGCTCTGGGGCGTTGCCTTCGCCAACATCGTCCGCGGTGTCCCGATCGATGCGCACAAGGAATACGTCGGCGGCTTCTTCAACCTGCTCAGCCCCTATGCCCTGCTCGGCGGCGCGATGACCGTGCTGCTCTTTCTCACCCACGGCGCGATGTTCATCTCGCTCAAGACCGACGGCCCGATCCGGCGGGCCGCCCGCGCCCTGGCCGGCAGGTTCGGCCTGGCCGCTGCGGCCGCCGCCGTCGCGTTCTTCGTCTGGACCCAGGTCAACACGGGCGGTGTCCTCTCCGCGGTGCTGTTCGTGATCGCCGCGCTCGCTCTGGTCGGGGGCCTCGTTGCGGTCGCCGCAGGGCGTGAGGGCTGGGGCTTCACCGGCACCTTTGTGGCGATCGCCCTCGGTGTTGCCGGGCTCTTCGCGGCGCTGTTCCCGGACGTGATGCCGTCCTCGCTCGCCGGCGGCCAGAGTCTGACCACGACGAACGCGGCCGCGACGGCGTACACCCTGAAGATCATGACCATCGTCGCGGTCATCTTCACCCCGCTCGTCCTGCTGTACCAGAGCTGGAGCTACTGGGTCTTCCGCCAGCGGATCACCGTCGAGCACATCCCGGGCGTTCAGCGACCCGCCCAGGGCACGCCGTCGGGCGCGCCTCAGCCAGCTGCGCGGCCAGCAACATGAGACCGACTGACCCACGCGTCCTCACCCAGCTCGCTCCCGCGCGCCGACAGCTCTCCGGCGTGGTGGTCGGCAGCGTGATGGCGAGCGCTCTCGTCGTGGCCCAGGCATTCGCGGTCACCCACTTCGTGATCGATGCCCTCGACGGTCGCGGTGCGGGACGAGCGGCAGTCGTCGTGATGGTGGTCCTCGTCGCCCGAGCAGTCGTCGGATGGACCGTGGACCTTCTCGCTGCGCGGGCTGCGGCGCTGGTCGGCACGGACATGAGACGACGACTGATGCGTTCCCTGCTGAGCCAAACTGCAACTGGAGCCACTGGTTCCACCGGCGAGCTCAGCGTGCTGGCCACCCGCGGTGTCGCTGCGGCCGAGCCCTACCTGACCCGGTACCTGCCGGCACTGCTCCTTGCCGGTGTGCTGCCCATCGTGACGCTCGTCGCGATCGCGACCCAGGACGTGATGAGCGCCATGATCGTGCTGGTGACGCTTCCGCTGGTCCCGGTCTTCGGCGCACTGGTCGGTCTGGCGACCCGGGACCGGGCAGCCGTGCAATGGCGGGCAATGGAGTCGCTCTCGGGCCATTTCCTGGATGTGATGCGCGGTCTGCCGACGTTGGTCGTCTATCGCCGGGCGCAGGCCCAGTCCGGCACCATCCGCCGGATCACCGACCGCTATCGGCAGGCCTCACTCGGCACGCTGCGGCTCGCGTTCGCCTCGTCCGCCGTGCTCGAGCTCGTGGCCACACTCTCGGTCGCCCTGGTCGCGGTCGTCGTCGGCCTCAGGTTGGCGACCGGTCACCTCGAGCTGGGGACGGCGCTCGTCGTCCTGCTGCTGGCGCCGGAGGCCTACTGGCCGCTGCGCAGGGTTGGCGCGGAGTTCCACGCTGCGGCGGAAGGGATTGCCACCTTCGAGCGGGTCGACGAACTCGCGGCGTACGACGAGGTGCAGGACGAGCCATCGTCGTACGCCGGAGCGATCGTCGTGCGG
Source organism: Marmoricola sp. (assembly GCA_025965195.1). GTDB lineage: Bacteria > Actinomycetota > Actinomycetes > Propionibacteriales > Nocardioidaceae > Marmoricola. The sequence goes on along the minus strand of JAOPXK010000009.1, from coordinate 17,676 downwards.
GACCTCACCGTCATCTACCCGGGACGCACGACTCCTGCCCTGGCCGGAGTCTGTGCCGTCCTTCCCGATCGGGGCGTCACCGTGCTGGTGGGCCCGTCGGGGTGCGGAAAGTCGACCCTGCTGGCGAGCATGGCCGGGCTGATCCAACCGACCGAGGGCGAGGTTCGAGTCGGTGGCGCAGCGGTGGGTGGCGCCGGATGGCGTTCCCAGGTCGCCTGGCTTCCGCAGCGTCCGATGTTCCTGACCGCGAGTGTCGCGGAGAACCTTCGGCTGGCGGCGCCGGACGCGACCGATGACCAGCTCTGGTCGGCGCTACGACGGGTCGCGCTCGAGGAGCGGGTCCGCGCCCTGCCTTCGGGACTCAACACCTCGATCGGAGAGGACGGGCGAGAGCTGTCGGCGGGGGAGCGCGCCAGGCTCGCCCTCGCCAGGGTCGTCCTCGCCGGCCGGCCCTGGGTCTTCCTGGACGAGCCCACCGCCCACCTCGATGAGGTCACCGAGCAGCTCATTGCCGACACGATCGTGGAACTCGCGCAGACCTCCGGTGTGGTCGTCGTGGCCCATCGCCCGCTGTTCGTCGAGCTCGCCGATCACGTCGTACGCCTCGTGAGCGCAGTTGCCGTGCCGCAACCTGCTGCTCCGGACCACGCCCCGGTTCCCGTGGCTCGAAGCCTCCGTACAGTGGTCGGACCGCTGCCGGCCCGGCCGTTTGCGCTGAGCACGGTGATCGGTGCTCTCGCGTCGGCGTCCGGAGTTGCGTTGACGGCGACGGCCGGCTGGCTGATCGTCCAGGCCTCCCAGCACCCGCCCGTGCTGACCTTGCTCGTTGCCGTTGTCGGGGTGCGGGCGTTCGGCCTGGCCCGCCCTGTCCTGCGCTATGTCGAGCGACTCCGTTCGCACGACGCGGCGCTACGCCTGCTCGCCGATCGGCGGGTCCAGGTGTACGACGCCGTCGTGCCTCTCACCCCGGGTCGGCTCGGCAAGCATCGCGGGGACGTGCTGTCCGCGATCGTTGACGACGTCGACGGCGTCGTCGACCGCGAGCTCCGGGTGCGGTTGCCCGTCCGCGGTTTCGTGCTGGTTGCAGTGCTCGTCTCGATCGTTGCAGCCATGGAGCTTCCGGTCGCCGGTGCGATCGTGGGCGCTACGGCCGTAGCAGGCGGTGGCCTGGGATTCCTGGTCGCGCGCCTCGGAGCCGCACGCTGCCAGCGACACGCGGTCACCGCACGCGCCGAGCTCTCTGCACGGGTCGTGGAGACCGCACAGGTCGCCCCGGAACTCACCATGTGGCAGGCCGATGAGGTCGCCACCACCGCTGTCGTCGCCGCGAGCGACCGACTCAACAAGGCGGTGATCCGCGCGGCAACGGCCCAGGCAACTGGTCGAGCGATGCTTCTGGTCGCGACCGGAGCGGGCGTCGCGGCGATGGGTCTGGTGGCCAGTGCCGCAGTCTCGTCGGGCGCATTGTCCCGGCCGATGCTGGCCCTGCTGGTCCTGCTTCCACTCGCGATCGCCGACGTTGCGATCGCGGCCGTCGATGCGGGTGGGCTGGCGGCGAAGACGCGAGCCGCGGAACAGCGGTTGCGCGAAATCGAGAGCACGGTGCCAGCGGTCAGTGACCCGGCCGTGCCGGCGACCCCTCGAGCGTCGTACGTCGTCAGGGCAGTGAAGTTGACTGGCGGATGGGACGGCTCGAGGGTGCTCCAGAACCTCACCTTCGGGATCGATCAGGGCGAGCGAGTTGGTGTCATCGGGCCCTCCGGGTCGGGGAAGAGCACCTTGGCGGCGATGCTCCTCAGGTTCATCGACCCCGACCGCGGGCTGGTCATGATCGGGGGCATACCCATGCGCCAGCTCGCTCTGGACGACATCCGCCGGGAGATCGGTCTCGTGGACGACGATCCCCACGTCTTCGCCTCCACGCTGGTCGAGAACATCCGGCTGGCTCGGCCCTACGCGAGCAACGAGCAGGTCGAGGCATCACTTCGGGCCGCTCATCTCGGTGAGTGGCTCGATGCCTTGCCAGACGGCCTGGGTACCTGGCTCGGAGATGGTCATGGGCAGGTGTCGGGCGGTGAACGAGCGCGCCTCGGGCTCGCGCGCGCCCTTCTCGCCAATCAGCCCGTGCTCGTCCTCGACGAACCGACTGCTCACCTGGACGCCGCGACAGCTGCCGAGGTCGCCCGTGACGTCCTCGTTGCCACCACCGGGAGGAGCATTGTCTGGATCACCCACGACCCGACGGGTCTGGATCAGCTCGATCGGGTGCTCGACCTGGCGAACGCCGAGCAGTGGGCTTGACCGCTGGTCAGCTCTGGGTGCCGCCGTCGATCAGCATCGCGGTGCCGGTGATCATCCGGGCGGCATCCGAGGCGAGATAGGCGACTGCCTCGGCGATGTCGGCCGGATCAACCATTCCGTCGAGCACGCTGGAGAGTCGCTCGAAGAGCCGTGGCTCGACGTCGGCGGGGATCGTGGCTGCGACGGCACCGATCAGCGGGGTGTCCACGCCGCTCGGGCAGACACAGTTCACCCGGACATGACGCGAGGCGAGCTCCAGGGCCATCGACTTGGTCAGCATGACGAGGCCGCCCTTGGCAGCGGAGTAGGGCGCGGTATAGGCCTGACCCTTCACCCCGGCGATCGAGGCGACGTTGATGATCGTGCCGCGGCTGGTGAAGAGGTGCGGCAGCGCGGCCTGGCTGACCAGGAACGGGCCGGTGAGGTTGACGGCCAGGTGCTGATCCCAGTCCTCGAGCGTGGTCGCTTCGACATGGGAGAACCGGACCATCCCGGCGACGTTCGCGACGATGTCGATGGCACCGTGGCGAGCAACGGTCTCGGCAACGAACGCATCGACGGAGGCGGGGTCGGTCACGTCGCCGTACAGCACGTCCTCGTTGGTGTCGTTGATGTCGACCCCGACGACCAGTGCCCCTTCAGCGGTGAAAAGGTCCACGCAGGCCGCGCCGATCCCCGAACCCGCGCCGGTGACCAGGGCGACCTTGCCCGCGAACCGGTTCATGCCAGCTCATAGGTGAGGTGGTTGCTGAGATCGCCGATCTGGTCGACGAAGAAGCAGCGACGGACGAACCGCCACTGCGAGTCGACGCAGCTGAACTCGTCGCGGTAGCGGCCGGTGATGATCGGCTGGATGGGGCTGCCTTCGATGCCCTGGAACACGACATAGCTCGACCGGGCGATCGCTGTCCCTGCCTCGATCTCGATGACGCTGTTGGCCGTGAGATGCCTGGTCCGGGGCGAACCGTCGTGCATCCGGGTGCCCTGCTCATAGAGCCGTCGTACGGCGTCAGCGCCGGCCGCCACGACGGTGCCGTCCTCGGTGACGAGCTCCGCCGAGGCGAACAGGTCGCCGACGGCAGCCCACTGGCCGGCGTCCATCAGCTCGCAGTAGTGGCCGAGCAGATTCAAGATTGCGTCTCGCTCGAGGGACATCAGCGGGAGGCCTTCGGGTCGCGTGATGCGGTCGTCATGGATGGACCCTAGTGGCTTGACCGCCTGCGGCTCAGGGTGTCCGATCTGAACCAGGGAGCGGTCGGTTTCGTGTTGCTTGATGAGGCCTCGGGATTCCGGGGCGACCTGAGGACGAACGGAGAAGGTCCATGAGGATGCGAATGCTGGCTGCGCTGGCGGTGCTGGTCTCGGCTGCGATCCACCTGAAGCTCTGGTTCGACGTGTTCCGCCACACCGATGTGGTCGGTCCCTCCATGCTGTTGAACTTCGCCGGAGGTGTCGTGATCGCCGTACTCCTGGTCGCGTGGCGACACTGGCTGCCGGTGCTGCTCACCATCGGGTTCGGGGTGTCCACGCTTGGCGCGTTCATCATCGCCACGACGGCTGGGCTCTACGGCGTCCACGAGAAGTGGACCGGCTGGGAGGTCTTCACGGCGGCCGGTGTCGAGATCGTCGCGATCATCGTTGGCCTCGCCCTGCTGATGCAGGAACGCCCGCAGCCGGCACGCGTCTGACCCGAGGGCCGTACGCCGTCAGGAAGCGGTCGCGGAAGGTGTCCATCCGCCAGACCGGGGCGGCCGGGCTCGGGAGCATCCCTGCCTGCCAGCCCCACCCGGAGATCCGGCTCATCACCGCCCGGTCGTGGGCGATGATCGAGATCGGTACGTCGTGGCCGGGGTTCTCGCCGGAGACGTAGGTGTGCGGCTGGTGGTCGCCCACCACGATGAGGACCAGGTTGGGGTCAGGATTCGTCTGGACGAAGGAGAACAGCGAGCTCAGCGTGTACTCGATGGACTGTCCGTAGAGGGCGCGCACCTTGTCGGGGTCGCGAAACGCGGCGTCCGGGGACTCACCCTCGGCGGGCATGTCATCGAAGATCGAGCCGTCACCGACCTTGTTCCAGGCGACCAGATGGGGCAGCGGTGTCCACGGGTGATGGCTGGAGACGAGGTCGATCTCGGCCATGACCGGGGCCCGGTGCGTCTTGGCGAGCTCCTGCCGCTCGAAGGCCGACAGGACGTACTGGTCGGGCATCGGGGCGTAGCTGAACTTCGGGCCGTGGTAACCGACGTTCCTCGAGTCGTAGAGCTTGTCGAAGTGGTAGAAGTTCGCTCCCTCGGGCCAGTCGATGGTGTTGGCGGGTACGTCGAAGACCGTCCGCCATCCCGCCTGTCCGAAGGCGTCCGTCAGGGTCAGCCGGTTCTTGGTGAGCAGCTGGTCGTAGCGCTGCTGGCTGTCGACCCACAGACCGGACTGCAAGGTGGAGTGGGCAAGCCAGCTGCCGGCACCGAATGTCGGTGAGGTGAGGAAGGCGCTGCGGGAGGAGAAGCCCACCGAGCGCAGCTGGCTCGTCCCGGCCTTGAGCACGGCGTCGACACCGGGGGAGAAGGACGTGCCCTGCACGGCGACCCGGCCGTAGCTCTCGACGAAGGCGAGGATGACGTCCTTGCCGCGCAGACCGGTCAGCAGCTGGTTGTCCGCGGCCTTGCTCAGTGGGTCAGTCGCGATCTCCTTCGCGAACGTCTGGCGATCCGCGAGGTCGTCGCGCAGTTGACTCACCTGGTCATAGGCGAGGCCGGCAGCGCTCACGGAGGCGACCCGCGCGCCCGGGTCGAACTGCAGGCTGGTGACCGCACAGAGGACCCAGACGATGCCGAGGCCGGTCACGGCCCGAGTCGAGACGCGTCGATGGCTGGCCACGAGCCGGGTCAGGCGGACGACGGCCAGCGGCATCGCCGTCACCAGCCCCAGCACCAGAACCGCGACGCCGATCGTGGCGGCGATGGCGCCCGCCCGGCCGATGGAGTCGCCGAGCACGCCGATACCCGGCCCGAGGTAGAACCAGTCGTTCAGCGGGTCGAAGGGCCGGTCGAAGACGGCGAAGAAGCCCATGTCGAGGACCTTGACGATGGCGAGCAGAGCGAGCACGACGCCGAACGCCGTCGCCGCCGCCCGTCTCGCTCCGGGCCGCAGCACCAGGGCCAGCGCGAGAATGACGAGTCCCTCAAGGGGGATGCGGACGAACGCGCCGGGAGTGACGAGGCTGAGCTTGTCCGGTGCGACGAGTGCGAACCACACCAGCAGACCGGCCACCAGGGTGCCGAGCTTCGCCGGGAACGTCACCCGGACGGACTCGGCCCCCCGATGGCGCCACAACCACCACACCTCACGGCCGAACGACTCGGCAAGCAGTGCCAGGGCGGCGACGAGGACACCGTCCATCAGCGGGTGGGGGAGGAGGTCCGCCATCGCCACCGTCAAGACGATCCCCTGGATCGCGGCGACCACCTTGCACCAGTAGCGCGGTGCTGACGACCCGCGCAACCAGGGCAGCAGCAAGCCGGCAGCGACGAAGGCATAACGTGCCACGCCGATGGCGAGCACCCATGCGCCCAGCGAGCGAGCGACGTACACGCTGAGGACGAGAATCAGGAACGAGTCGACCTCCAGGTCGAAGCGCGCGCCGAGGAGCGTCACCGTTTCGGTACGTCGCGCGACCCAGCCGTCGACCGCATCGAGGACGAGCGCGACGACCGTGAGCACCACCATTGCCGTCACCGGTGCGGTCCGGCCGAAGGAATTGGCCGTCAGCGCGGCCACGCCGCCGACGAGAGTGGCCCGCCCGAGCGTCACCCGGTCAGCCGGCCCGAGTCCCGTCCCGCCTCGACGGGACAGGCCGCCGGCCAGCACCGCATTCGTGATCACGCCGTAGACGATTCCGACCACCCAGCCAGGGCCGTTCAGACCTAGGGTGGCAGCAAGGGCAGCCAGCAGCACCAGCTGGGAGATCAGTCCGATGACCGGGCCGGTTTGAACGGTTCGCAATGTGCCTCCGTCTTATGGGTACAACAGCAATACGCGAGAAGCGATGCTCCGGTTCATTTCGGAGCGCGGGCAGGGGTGAGGCCGGTGGGTAGTGACGCACTCGCCTTCTGGCTGCGCGAACCCGGCGTCGGAGAGATCCGGCCGACGGCAGTGCGTGAGCCGGGTCCCGGTGAGGTCCTGGTCCGCACGTTGCGGTCCGGCGTGAGTCGGGGCACGGAGGCGCTGGTGTTCCGTGGCGGCGTTCCGGCGAGCCAGTACGCCGTGATGCGGGCACCGTTTCAGGACGGCGACTTTCCCGGGCCGGTCAAGTACGGCTATCTCAACGTCGGCGTCGTCGAACAGGGTCCGGCTGAGCTCTCCGGTCGCACGGTGTTCTGCCTGTACCCGCACCAGACCTCCTACGTGGTGCCCGCCGAGGCGGTGGTCGTGGTACCCGAGGAGGTGCCGCCGTCGCGCGCGGTTCTCGCCGGAACGGTCGAGACCGCGATCAATGCCCTGTGGGATGCGGCCCCGCTCGTGGGTGATCGAATCGCGGTGGTCGGTGCGGGCATGGTCGGCTGCTGCGTCGCGCGTCTGCTCGGCCGGATCCCGGGCGTCCGGGTCACCCTCGTCGACGTCGACCCCTCCAGGGCCGAGATCGCGACCGCGCTGGAGGTGAGGTTCGCGTCGCCGGCCGACGCACCCGACGGCTGTGACCTGGTCGTGCACACCAGCGCCACCTCCGCAGGCCTCCAGCGGTCCCTGGATCTGCTCGCCCCGGAGGGCACGGTCATCGATCTCAGCTGGTACGGCGACACCGAGGTGCATCTCTCCCTCGGCGGCGCCTTCCACACCGGGCGTCTCGGCCTTCGGGCCAGCCAGGTCGGCACCGTTGCCGCCGCCCGCCGTGGACGCCGTACACCGTCCGACCGGTTGGCCCTTGCCCTGGAGCTGCTGCGCGATCCCGGCTTCGACGCCCTGATCTCCGGCGTCTCTGCCTTCGACGAGCTGCCCGAGGTGATGCCCCGGCTGGCGGACGGCAGCCTGCCCGCGCTCTGCCACACCATCTCCTACGAGGCCAGGTGAGCTCATGTTCAGTGTGACCGTCCGCGATCACATGATGATCGCCCACAGCTTCCGTGGCGAGGTTTTCGGACCGGCCCAGCGGCTGCACGGCGCGACGTACGTGGTCGACGCGACGTTCCGCAGGGAGACGCTGGACGCCGACAACATCGTGGTCGACATCGGACGCGCGTCCGAGGAGCTGCACGCGGTCGTTGCCGAGCTGAGCTATCGGAACCTCGACGACGAGTCCGAGTTCGCCGGTGTCAACACCTCGACCGAAGCGCTCGCCCAGGTGGTCGCCGACCGACTTGCGGAGCGGGTCCATGCCGGTGCCCTCGGCGATGGCGCCCGCGGGCTGGCGGGGATCGCCGTGACGCTGCACGAGTCGCACATCGCGTGGGCCAGTTATGAGCGACCGCTGTGAGGAAGGTGTACGTCGTCGTACCGGACGGCATCGACGACCCGACGCGGCCGAGCGGGGGCAACTCCTATGACCGCCAACTCTGCCGCGGGCTCACCGCGATCGGCTGGTCGGTGCACGAGCACGCCGTCCAGGGCTCCTGGCCCCGGCCGGACCGGACGGAGTGCGCCGCCCTGGCCGGCGCACTCGCCGCTGTCCCCGACGGAGCCGTGGTTCTGCTCGACGGCCTGATCGCCTCATCGGTCCCGGACGTGCTGGTGCCCGAGTCCGGTCGGCTGCGCCTGGTCGTGCTCGTCCACATGCCCCTGGGCGCCAAGGGCCCCGGGGACGACCACCCAAGCACCCGGGAGCACGCGACGCTGGCGGCCGCGAGCGCGATTCTCACGACCAGCACCTGGACGAGGGACCAGCTCCTCGACCGCTACGCGCTGGATCCCCGGCGGATCCACGTCGCGGAGCCAGGCGCGGATCCGTCCGAGCTGGCGCCCGGAACGGCGTCCGGCGGGGAACTGCTCTGCGTCGCGGCGGTCACGCCGGAGAAGGGGTACGACGTCCTGGTCGAGGCTCTCGCAGCGATCACCGATCTGGCCTGGCACTGCGTGTGCGTCGGCGCCCTGGACCGCGAGCCGCGCTTCGTCGACCGCCTCCGCCGGCGGGCCCTCGAGAGCGGGATCGGTGGTCGGGTGCGGTTCACCGGCCCCCGGACCGGGGCTGACCTGGCGGCCGCGTACACCGAAGCGGATGTGCTGGTGCTGGCCTCACGGGCCGAGACGTACGGCATGGTCGTCACCGAGGCGCTGGCGCGCGGACTCCCGGTCATCGCCGCGGCCGTCGGTGGGCTGCCCGATGCCCTCGGACACGACGCCGACCAGAACCGGCCCGGGCTGCTCGTCGAACCCGGTGACCCGCAGGCCTTCGCTGGGGCACTTCGTCGCTGGCTCGGTGACGCCGAGCTGCGCCAGCGCCTTCGCCGGTCAGCGGTTGAGCGTCGTTCGGCACTCTCATCGTGGTCGACGACCTCGGACCAGGTCTCTCGCGTGCTGGCTGAGGTGGCGCCATGACAGCCGCGAGGAACCGGACCCTCTGGACCTGGGCAAAGGTGCTGTCCGGCGGCGTCGTCCTCGCCGTTCTGGTCTGGCGGCTGGGCACGGGCCCGTTCCTCGATGCCTTCGGAACCATCGACGGCCGGGCTCTCGCGGCCGCCGGGACTCTCACGGCGCTGACCACGGTGTGCGCGGCCTGGCGCTGGAAGCTGGTCGCGCGCGGTCTCGGTGTCGACATCGCGATGCGCTCGGCGGTGGCGGCGTACTACCGGTCGCAGTTCCTGAACACGACGCTGCCCGGAGGCGTCGTGGGCGACGTGCACCGGGCAGTCCGCCACGGCCGCGACGTCGGCGACGTGGGCCGCGGCCTGCGCGCGGTTGTGTGGGAACGCACCGCCGGTCAGGTGGTGCAGGTCGCGATGACGCTCCTGGTGCTGCTCCTGCTGCCGTCGCCGGTGCACTCAGCGATGCCGCTCGTCGCCGTCGCAGTAGTCACGGCCACGGCCGGCGCCATCCTTTTCGGCCGTGCGCTGCCTCGGGGTGGACCCGCGCTCTGGGCGCGGATCGTCCGCACTTCAGCGGCCGACCTCCGCGACGGACTGCTCGCTCGACGGGCCTGGCCCGGCATCGTGCTGGCGTCCGTGCTGATCGTCGCCGGACACGCCGCGACCTTCCTCATCGCCGCGAGGACCGCCGGATCGACGGCGTCGACGATGCGACTGCTGCCGCTGGCCCTGCTCGTCCTGCTCGCGATGGCAGTTCCCACGAACATCGCCGGGTGGGGTCCGCGTGAGGGGGTGGCCGCCTGGGCATTCAGCGTTGCGGGGCTGGGTGCGGACCAGGGTGTCGCCACCTCTGTCGTGTACGGCGTGATGGTGCTCGTTGCCTGCCTGCCCGGGGCTGTCGTCCTGATCGCGGGCTGGCTGCGTCAGGACACGCGAGTGTTGGAGACCGAGGCCCAGCTACCCGTGAGGCAGCTCGCCACCACCAGCCCGGGAGGTGTGGCCCATGACTGACCGTCCTTACGTCCTGCTGAGCTGTGGCATGTCGATCGACGGCTATCTCGACGGCGCGTCCGAGGCCCGGCTGCTGCTGTCCAACGACGCGGACTTCGATCGTGTCGACGCCGTACGCGCCAACTGCGACGCGATCCTCGTCGGCGCTGCCACCGTCCGGAACGACAACCCCCGGCTGCTGGTCCGCAAGCAGGCACGAAGGGACGAGCGGGTTGCGCGCGGCCTTCGGCCGTCTCCGGTCAAGGTGACCGTGACCGAGAGCGCGAAGCTCGACGCGCACGCGAACTTCTTCACCGTCGGCGACACCGAGAAGCTCGTCTACTGCGCGAGTGCGAAGGTCGATGAGGCCCGCGATCGGCTCGGGTCGGTGGCGACCGTGGTCGACGGCGGCGCACCCGTCGACATGCAGAGCCTGAGCGAGGACCTCTACTCCCGGGGCGTGGGGCGCCTGATGGTGGAAGGCGGCGGGATCGTGCACACCCAGTTCCTGAGCGGCGACCTCGCGGACGAGCTGCAGCTTGTCGTTGCTCCGTTCTTCGTCGGAGACTCCCGAGCCCGACGGTTCGTCGGTGACGGACGCTTTCCGTGGAACCCGGACCGGCGGGCGACCCTGGCCGACGTACGCCGCATCGGTGATGTGGTGCTGTTGCGGTATGCCCTCTCGTCGCGGTTCGAGATGGCCTGACCGATCCGGCGAGCAGATCAGCCGGTCGTAATGGTGTTGCCGGCGAGCGTGACCAGGCCGTAGGAGAGAGCGCGGCCGTCGAGCTGGGTGCCGGCGCCCAAGGTGATGGCTCCGTTGGCGAGGATCGTGCCCGCGAACGTTGACGGAGCGCCGGTCCCAGCGGCACCGAGCACCTGCCAGAACACGTGCGAGGCCTGGGCGCCGTTGGTCAGGACGATGTTGCTGGACGCTGCGGTGTTGAGGGCCGCGCCGACCTGGAAGATGAACACTGCGTTCGGATTGTTCTCGCCGTCCAGGGTGAGGTTTCCGGTCAGGGCGAAGGCCGCCGCTGTGTGGTACACGCCGGCATGGAGGGTGCGTCCGCCCATGTCTCCTGAGAATGTGGCACTGGGCCGCCGAGCCGCCGCATCGTTGTAGGCGAGGACCAGGTCGGCCTGTGCCTGAGCGGCTGCAGGGTCCCCGGCGTGGATCGTGCCACCGAGAACACCCGGCGGGAACCCGCCGATCGAGTTGCTCGGGCTCACTCCCACATCGCCACTGATCGTGGTCACCACGGTGTTGATGATGCCTGTTCCGGCGAGCACCGAGTAGGTCGCCGCCGTACGCAACAGCACCGGGTCCGGGTTGATCTCGACCGTCAGGGTCTGGGTGGTGGTGCCTGCGTTGCCGGCGGAGTCCCGGACGGCGACGACGACGTTGTAGGACCCGGAAAGGAGAGCCGCCGCAGTCACGCCCCAGGTGCCATTGCCCTGCGCGGTTGTGGTCAGCAGCTGACCACCAACGGCAACAGTGACCGTCGTCCCGACCGCTGCATCGGTGCTGCCGGTGATCGTCGGTGTCGCATTCTTCGTGACCGCTGTCGAGCCACCTGTGATCGTCACGGTGGGCGGCAGGGCGTTGGTGAACCGGACGATGTTGTTGGCGATGGTCACGGTGCCATAGGACAGCGCGCGGCCGATGAGCACCGAGTCCGCGCCCAGCGTGATCGCGCCGGCGGACAGGATCGTGCCGGCGAAGGTGGAGTTGGCGCCGGTGCCTGCCGCGCCGAGTGCCTGCCAGAACACATGGGAGGCCTGGGCGCCGTTGATCAGGACGACGTGGCTGTGCGCTGCGGTGTTGAGGGCCGCGCTGACCTGGAAGACGAAGATCGCGTTCGGGTTCCCGTCACCGTCCAGCGTGAGCGTTCCGGTCAGCGCCATGGCCGCCGCGCTGTGGTAGACCCCCGGATGGAAGGTGACGCCGTTGAGGTCGCCGGCGAAGTCCGGGCCCGTCGGAGTGCGAGCGGCTGCATCGTTGTAGGCAAGCACCAGGTCTGCCTGCGCCTGCGCAGCCGGTACGTCGCCGGCATGGATGGTGCCCGCGACGATGCCGTCCGGAAACCCGGTGACCGAGTCGCTCGGGCTCACGCCGAGGTCACCGCTGATGGTCGTCAGGCCGTCGTTGACCACGCCCGTTGCGGCAAGGATCGAGTAGCTGCCCGACGTACGCAGTGCTGGCCCTCCGCCCGAGGAGTCGACCTTGGCCACGCTGGCGCTCGTGGCGACGTCCCGGTTGCTCACCCGGTCGCTCACCACGAGGCGGTACTGGTAGCAGCGGCTGTCGGTGACCTGGTTGTCGGTGTAGGGAGATGCAGGGCTGTCCGGACCGATGTCCGCGAAACCGCTGAACGTGCCGCAGGTCGTGCCGGTGAGTACGGCGGATGCGCGCTGGAGCTGGCGGGTCGCGATGCCCGATCCGACGTCGGTGCCGGAGGTGGCGGTCACGACAACCGCCTGACCGGGCTGATAGCCGTTCGGATAGCTGATCGACCCTGCGGTCGGCGGAGTGGAGTCATCGACCATCGACAGGGTCGTCTGGGTGCCATTGCCTGCGCCGTCACGGCCGGTGACGAGGACGGTCGGCGCGGAGGCTGTCGTCGCCGTCCAGCTGAACGGGTTCGAGACGTACGGTCCGCCCACCGGAGACGACACGGTCGAAGGGGAGTGGGTCCAGCCGGCCGAGGTCCCGGCCAGCCCGGCGGTCGTGCTCGAGGCAGGGCCTGAGCCGGCATCGCTGACGGTGTTCGTCAAGGTGAACGAACCGGCAACCAGGCCACGGTAGTAGATCGTGCCGCCGCTCTTGAAGACGTTCCCCGTGCCGGCGGACGCCGTGATGTCGTTGACCGGGGCGGACGAGTCGGTCGACACCGCGTTGCTTCCCTGGCTCTCCGATCCGGTCCAGTGGGTGCCCAGGATCGGTGTGACGGTGTAGACCCACTGGCCGGCGGGAACGTTGTTCTCGGTGCAGGCGGTTGTCGGGACAATGCCCGCGCAGTCCGTGACGATGGTCTGCAACGCAAGCGTGGTCGCGTCGTACCGCTTGACGATGTATCCGGACGCCAGCGCCGTCGAGGCCCAGTCGATGGTGACCACGCCCTGCGAAGCAGACGCGACGGGCGTCGCACCCTGACCGAGGGTCGCGGCGGCGGACGCACCGTTTCCACCGGGCACCGATCCGGCGCTCCAGTACGCCCAGGCGCCGCCGACCGATAGACTGAGGCCGAGGGCAACCGCGATGACGGCCCTCAGCCGCTTCCGGTTGGTGCCGGTCCGTCTCGTTGCCCGGCTCATGGCCCGGCCGTCAGGTAGACGGCGATCGTGGCGCCCTGGCAGGCGTTCGCGGCGGTCAGGTTCATCGACACCGCGTGACGCAAGGTGACGGACAAGGTGCCGTTGACCGCACCGATCTTCGCGGGAGTCGTCCACCCGGCGCCGTTGGTCTGGGTGCTGAAGGCGAGTGATGCTGCGGCACATCCAGAGTGACCCGAGTCGATGGTGAAGCCGCCGGCTCCTTGAGCGCTGTCGAGCGCGAGGGAGCCGACTCGGACTGGCGAGGCGTTCGGATTGGAGATGGTGAGCACGACGTCGCCGGTGCCGCCCGGGAAGAGGTCCGCGGACGCCGTTCCGGGTCCGAGCAAGAGGTCCGCCGTGGTCGCGGTCGTTCCGGAACCGGTGCCGTGGCCGGAACCACTTGTGAACGCGCTCGCCGCAACGGCGCTGACGGCGATGATCAGGACCGCGATCAGTGCGCCGAGCATCAGCCGTTGATACCGCTGGCCGTCCATCACTTCACTGCTCCCGAAGCTGCGTAGGCGAGCGTCAACGACGCGCCGACGCAGCCGTCCTGGTTGCTGGCCCGGTTGCGCATGGCTACCTGCGGCCACTGTGTTCGTGCGACGTTCAGACCCGTCAGGGTGTTCGTCGCACCTGCTGCAACGGTGACCTTGAGTCCGTCCGCCACCTGGTTGACGGTGAAGTCATCGACCGTGCACGGATGAACCCGGTCGGCGTGGGGTGCATGGACCTCGCTGACGGCCACCGTGACGCCGGTGACCGAGATCGGGGAGCTGCTCGGGTTGGTGAACTGGAGGTCGAGCGGCACGGAGGTGCCGGGTGCCAACAGCCTGGTGATGTCGCCGCTGATGACGAAGGATCCGGAGCCGCTCTCGGCGGAGGAGAGTCCAGCCTTGCTGCCGGTCCCGTCACTGATGACGGCACTGAACAGCCACCACAGGAGGAACAGGAAGAGCAAGGCCACGAGGGTTCTGCGCACTCGGCGATCTCGGACATCGCTGCTCATCTCAACTCACCTCGGCTCAGGTCGTGGTTTTGGCGGATCCGCTCAGGGGACCGCGGTGCCCGAGCACCGCCTGCAAATCAGCTGATCGCGTACTCGAGGTGGACCGTCGCGCCCTTGCAGCCGTCCTGGTTGGCCTCGGAGTTGCTGAACTGGATGGTCGCAACGTCCTCCGCAACACCCCAGGCGCCTTGTGCATCGCCTGCGGGAATCTCAGCGTTGACGTCCATCACGGCGTTGACGAGCTGGTAGTCGTCAGCGGTGCACGACCCGACTGCGTCCTCCGCCTGAGTGATGCTGCCGATGCTCGCTGTCACTGTGCTGACGTGGCTCGGTCCGGCGTTGGGGTTGTCGAAGTTGCCACTGAGCTCCTGCGGTGAGTCGCCGGGGCCCATGTCCGACACAACGCTGGTCTGGTGTGCAACGAGCCCCTGGCTGGTGCCGGTCGACGCCGTACCGGTGCCGGAGCCGCCTGCGGTCCAGTAGGCGTATGCCGCCCCGGCGCCGGCGATTGCGATGGTTGCTCCTACGAATGCGGCCACACTCTTCTTACGGAATCTGCGCATGATGAAGCTCCTGTATGTAGGTCAAGCGTGCGAGGCGAATGTGGTTGCGTACTGCGTCCCGGTCTGCCTCAGCTCAGCTTTAGGAACACCCGTTCGCAACGTAACTGCGGTCCTGCCGTCCGACGCCGAAATGCTGTCAAGACCAACCGATTGGAGAAATCGGCCTTCCGTGTGCCCGGGCATCCGATCTCATCGGTGTCACTTATCAACGCACATCCGGCATTCCGGACATATCGACCTGACCGGAATGAGGGGCCGGACGGCCCGGTGTGGGCGGACCGAAGACCGTGGTCGCCGCACCCTGACCGAGACGACAGTGGAGACCTGAAGGATCTCCCAACACGTCACGAATGGATTGAGCGATGACTACTTCAACAGTTCAGCCAGGCAGCATCGTGGTCGGCGTCGACGGCTCCGAGTCGAGCGACCGCGCGGTCCAGTGGGCAGTCGCGCAGGCCCGGCTGGAGCGTCTGCCCCTGACGTTCGTGTACGGCGTCGACGGCGAGAGCAGCGAATGGGCGAGTCAGCGCAGCTTCGAGCAAGGGCTGATCCGCGACACGTTGCGATCCGGCGGCGACGAGGTGCTCCAACGTGCCCGGGCGCAAGCGATCGCGCTCGACCCACGCGCCCAGATCCAGCTCGAGCTCCGGCTCACGGATCCACGCCAGGCATTGCTCGACCTCTCGACCAGCGCGGCGATGATCGTGATCGGTTCGCGCGGTCGCGGCCCGGTCCGGAGCCTGCTGCTGGGCTCGGTGAGCCTCGCCGTCTCCCAGCGCGCCAGCTGTCCGGTCATCGTGCTTCGCCCCCTCGACCAGAAGACCTCGTTGAACGGGATCGTCGTCGGTGTCGACGGGGTGGGGCGCTCGCGCAGTGCGATCGAGTTCGCGGCCCGGCAGGCGTCGCTGCACGAGCTGCCGTTGACCCTCCTGCACGCCTACTGGTCCGAGCCTGTGGGCGACCCGCAGATGAGGACGGAGAAGGCCCGGCTGGCCGAGGCAGTGGCCTGCATCCAGGAGAAGTTCCCGGACGTGGCGGTCAGCTACACGATTCGTCGTGGCCTGGCCGACGAGTCTCTCGTGCGCGACACCGACGACGCCATCATGATCGTCGTGGGCGCCAGGCGGACCAGCTCGATGTGGGACCGGTTCGGTCCCGCTGTCGGACGAGCGGTCGTGGAGCACGCGCACTGCATGGTCGCGATCGTGCCCGAGTCGTCCTAGGGACCCCATTGGGTCCCACTAGGTTCTGACCATGTCCCTGTTGATGTCGCGCCGTGATCTCGAGTTCCTGCTCTACGAGTGGCTCGATGTGGAGAGCCTGGCCAGCCGCGGGCGCTTCGCCGAGCACTCCCGCGAGACGTTCGATGCGGCCCTGGACCTGGCCGCGACGATCGCGACCGAACACTTTGCTCCGCACAACAAGCTGGGCGACGCCCACGAGCCGACCTTCGACGGCGAGCACGTCCAGCTGATCCCGGAGGTCAAGGACGCACTCGGCGTCTACTTCGGCTCCGGTCTGCTCGCGGCGTCGATGGACGAGGAGATGGGAGGCGGACAGCTTCCACAGGTCATCTCCAGTGCGGTGATGTCCTGGTTCCAGGCGGCCAATGTCGGTACGTCGGCGTACGCCCTGCTCACGCTCGCCAACGCAAACCTGTTGCTCGCCCACGGTTCTCCCGAGCAGATCGACACCTGGGTGCGGCCGATGATCGAGGGCGCGTTCTTCGGGACCATGTGCCTCTCCGAGCCGGGAGCCGGTTCGTCACTGGCCGACGTCGCCACCCGAGCCGAACCCCAGTCCGACGGCAGCTATCGAGTGGTCGGCAACAAGATGTGGATCTCCGGAGGAGAGCACGAACTCTCGGAGAACATCGTCCACCTCGTGCTGGCGCGGGCGGTGGGCGCGCCCACGGGGGTGAAGGGGCTGAGCCTGTTCATCGTGCCGAAGGTGCTGCCGGACGGCACCCGCAACGACGTCTCACTGGCGGGCCTCAACCACAAGATGGGCTACCGAGGCACGACGAACACCTTGCTGAACTTCGGCGAGCACGGCGGCGCCGTCGGCCATCTCGTCGGGGAGGAGAACCGCGGGCTCTCCTACATGTTCCACATGATGAACGAAGCCCGGATCGGCGTCGGCATCGGCGCGATGTCGCTCGGCTACACGGGTTACCTCAAGTCGCTGCAGTACGCCAGGGAACGCCTTCAGGGGCGTCCGGCTGGCAGCAGCTCGGCCTCGCAGGTTCTGATCGCCGAGCATGCGGACGTGAAGCGGATGCTGCTGGCGCAGAAGTCGTACGTCGAAGGTGCGCTGGCCCTGCTGCTCTACTGCAGCCGTCTCGTCGACGAGGAGAAGACGGCAGGAACCAGCGAGGAGCGCGACGCCGCGCATCTGCTGCTCGACGTACTGACGCCGGTTGCGAAGAGCTGGCCCTCACAGTGGTGCCTGGCCGCCAACGACCTGGCGATCCAGGTGCACGGCGGCTATGGCTACACCCGCGACTACGACGTCGAGCAGCACTATCGCGACAACCGGCTGAACCCGATCCATGAGGGCACCCACGGGATCCAGGGGCAGGACCTGCTCGGTCGCAAGGTCGTGCAGGGCGGGGCCGGGCTGCTCGCCCTCGCGGGCGCGATCAGGGACACGATCCAGCGGGCGCCGGACCAGGCGTACGCCGCGGCGCTCGGCGCGAACCTGGACCGGATCCTCGAGGTGACCCGGACCCTGTGGAAGCAGGGCGATCCCGGGCTTGCCCTGGCGAACGCGTCGGCGTACCTCGAGGCGGTCGGCCACACGGTCATCGCCTGGATGTGGCTCGAGCAGCTTCTTGCGGTCGGAGACGCGACCGGTGACTTCTACGACGGCAAGCGTGCGGCCGCGGCGTACTTCTTCCGCTACGAGCTGCCGAAGACCGGCCCACAGCTCGACCTGCTCGCGAGCCTCGACAGGACCACGCTCGACACGAAGACCGACTGGTTGT
>JAOPXK010000002.1 GCA_025965195.1 Marmoricola sp. | reverse complement strand
TCCGGCGGAAGGACCGACCTCACCGGCATCCCCCTCTGCGGCTGGCACCACCACCGCGCCCACGACAACCGCTACGACCTCCGCACCCTGCCCACCGGCGAAATCCGATACCGACGCCGCAGATAGGAGCACGACGCAAGGCGTCGTGAGGCACTACAACCAAGGACGGACGACATTGGCAACCCACGCCGTACCCGGCGGCCGATGCGCCCATTAGCGTGGCGGCCATGCAGACCGACCCAGCCAGTGCCAGCTCCGGGCCACTCTCGGACGTACTCGTCATCGACCTGACCCGCGCTCTCGCGGGACCCCAGGCGGCGATGATGCTTGGCGATCTCGGCGCGCGGGTGATCAAGGTGGAGAGCCCGACCGGCGACGACACCCGGTCGTGGGGGCCTCCGTTCGTGGGGCCGGCGGATGCTCGCGAGTCGACGTACTTCCTCAGTGCGAACCGCAACAAGGAGTCGCTCACCCTCGACCTGAAGGCCGACGCGGACAAGGACGTCCTGACCGAGCTGGTCCGACGAGCCGATGTGCTGATGGAGAATTTCCGAGGCGGGGTCCTCGACCGTCTCGGTTTCCCGGTGTCCCGCCTGCACGAGCTGAACCCGCGGCTGGTGATCCTCTCGATCACCGGCTTCGGCCACGACGGGCCTGAGGCGAAGCGCGCCGGCTACGACCAGATCGCCCAGGGCGAGGGTGGACTGATGAGCATCACCGGGTCCGCGCAGCCCACCAAGGTCGGCGTACCGATCGCGGACCTGCTGGCCGGGATGAACGGGGCGTACGGCGTCGTCGCCGCGCTGCACGAGCGCAACCGGACCGGAGTCGGGAAGGTCGTCCGGACCTCACTGCTCGCCGGGATGATTGGCGTACATGCCTTCCAGGGCACTCGCTGGACAGTGGCCGGCGAGGTGCCCGGACTCGCTGGTGACCACCATCCCTCGATCGCGCCGTACGGGATGTTCGCGACCGGATCGGCGCCGATCCAGATCGCGTGCGGTTCAGAAGGTCTGTGGCGCGCGTTCGCTACTGCGTTCGGCCTGGATCCCGCCGAGCCGCGGTTCGCCACCAACCCTGACCGGGTCGCCCATCGTGAGGAACTGGTCGCGGTCATCGAGGCCCTCTTCGCCGACCAGCCGGCCGAGCACTGGCTGATGCTTCTCTCGGAGGCCGGAGTGCCTTCTGGCAAGGTCCGCACGATCGACGACGTCTACGCCTGGGACCAGACGATCTCCCAGGGCCTGCTGCTCGACGTGGACCACCCGACCCTCGGCGACATCCAGCTGCCCGGCTCACCGCTGCGCTTCGACGACAACAGCTTCAGTGGCGGGCGCCCGCAGCACCTCGCTCCCCCGACCCTCGGACAGCACAACGAGTCCATCCGGGAGTGGCTCGCGAGCGAGTGACCGGTGACTGGGTCAGCCGGACGCGACCTGAGCCGCCAGCGCGGCACGCGAGGAAACTCCCAGCTTCGCGAATGCCTTGGACAGATGCGATTCCACGGTCTTCTCGCTGAGGAACAGCCGGGTCGCGATCTCACGGTTGGTCAGCCCCTGGGCCACCAGCCCTGCGATCTCCCGCTCGCGACCACTCAGCGCCTCGAGGCCGGTGGCCCCCACTCCGCGCGTGCCGCCCCGTCCGATCCGGCGGCCCAGTCTTCGCAGCTCACGCGTGGCCTCCTCCGCCGTACGCCGGGCTCCCCCGCCGATCGCCAGCGCGTGCGCCTCGGTGAGCTGTTGCGCGGCAGCATCGACGTCCACGTTGGCCAACGCCCGGCCGGCCAGGATCCGCGCCTGTGCCTCGTCCAGCGACGCACCGATGGCGACCGCGTGGTCGATCGAGGACAGCGCCAATTCGCCAGCCAGGACCGTGTCGCCCCGGGCGAGCTGCACCATCGCCTGCGCCCGATCCGCCGCGGCGAGTGCACCGCTCAGGCCGGACTCGCGAGCGACCGCCGTAGCGCGGTCTGCGGAGGTCTGGGCCTCGGCCACGTCCCCGAGCGCCAGGTCCGCCTCAACGAGTCGCGGCGCCCAGCGCGCGATCCAGCCCGGCTCCACGTCGTACGCCGCGAGCAGCGGACGCGCCTGCTGCGGATCGCCGGAAGCGAGTAGCGCCGCACCGAGGACCGCGTTCGCAATCGTGACGAGCGCCGACTGGTCAAGGTGCTCCGCCAACGCAACGCTCTCGCCGGCTGCTGCCAGCGCTTCCTCGACATCGCCTCGGTCCAGCAGGATCCAGGCCTGCATCCAGAGCGCCCACTGGAGCGACTGGTCGTTGTGAGTCAGCCGGGCGGCAAGCACGGTGCGGTCGGCGGCCTGCACGCCCTCCTCGGTGCGCCCGAGCAAGCCGAGCGCCATTACCTCCGAGACCAGCATCGGGACGGCACCGGCCAGGTTGCCGGCCCGACGTGCTGCCGCGGAGCCACGGCGACTCGCCTGCAGTGCGTCGGGCAGTCGCTCGACAGCGGCGAGTGACCACGGGATGGCGACGACCAGCTCCGCCCGCGCGGCGAGCTCGGCATCGGTGGCGGCATGTATTTCCGCAACCGCGGCCGCGGCTTCAAGACCCGAGTCGGTCAGCAGTCCGGAGAACCGGTGGACCACCGCGAGCATGGCCGCGGACGCACCGCGCACCAAGCCATCGGCCGTCGGCTCGGCACGAGCGTCGGCGGCCCACCTCGCCATCTCGGCGTACTCGCCGCGCTCGTAGGCCAACAGCGCAAGTGCCGCCGCCAGGTCGGCCTTCCCGCTGGCTCCTCGTGTCACCGCCAACGCCCGCACCAGCCGGCGCTGTGCTGCGTCGTGGCGTCCGAGCAGCCGCTCGACCGAGCCGGCGGCGAGGACCAGGCGCCGCTGGTCAACGTCGCTGCCATGTCCGTAGGACAGGCCTTCATCGGCAGTACCAAGGGCCTCGTTGAGCCGGCCGGACTGGACAAGCACCTCGGCAAGGTCCGAGAACGGCCCGAAGTCGGTCGGCGGCGACACACGTTTCGCCGCAAGGAGCCAGTCCGCCGCAATCGACGGGGCGGGTGACCGCACCACCACGGCGGCAGCTCGCAACAGCGTGGCGGCCTCGATGTCGCCGGGCGCCGCGGCAACCGCGAGGTGGCGGGCTCGGCTCGGCAACGGGCGCCCTGTTTCGGCGAGCACCGCCGCCGCCCGCGCATGCCCGGCCAACCGCCGAGCGGCCGATTGACCTTCGTAGACGGCGCTCCGGATCACCGGATGCCGGAAGCTGAACTCGCGCAGTGTCGCGGTCGCTTTCACCAGGCCGCGGACGACCAGCTCGTCCACACCGCTGAGCGCCGCGTCCATGTCGAGTGCTGCCGTTCTCCGGGCGATGTCGATGTCGAACGGGTCGCCCAGGACGGAGCCGGCCTCGACCAGCGCGCGGGCCTCCTCACTGAGCCGTGCCAGGTCGGCCGAGACCGCGGAGACGATCCCATCGGGCACCGCTGTCGGGTCGTCGGCGCGGGCGAGCTCCTCGAGGAACAGTGGATTGCCACCCGAGGTCTCGAACAGGCGGCGCCGGTCGTCGGCATTGCGCTCGGCCCCGACCAGGGTGTCGCTCGCGGCCCGGGACAGCGGAGCCAGGTCCAGGACGGTGATGGCGCGACCGGCTGACCGAGCCGCGCCGACGACCGCGTCGGCGACCGGCCCCGGTCGGAGCGCGATCACGAGCAGATGCGGAGGATCCGGTGGCCGGCGTACCAGCGTCTCGAGCAGCTCCAGTGACGCCGGGTCTGCCCAGTGGGCGTCATCGAGCACGAGGACGAGCCGCGACCGGCTCCCCAGTTCCGCTGCCACGTCTCGAAACATCTCCCACCGAGCCCCGGCGTCGTCGCCAACTGGTGGAACGAGGTGGGGCAGGGCGTCCCGGAACAGTGCGAGGGGTACGTCGCTCTCCAGCTCGGTCGCCCGCCCGAGCGCCGGATCGAGTCGTCTCTCCCGCGCCCGCTCGGTCAACGAGGCGAGGAGGCGGGTCTTCCCGATGCCGGCGTCCCCCCGCAGCACGAGCATCGGCCGTTCGCCCGCTGCGAGTCCGTCGAGGGCTCCCTCCAGCGCGGCGATCTCCGGGCCCCGGCCGACGAGCTGCACCTCGCGAGCATCGCACCCCGAACCGGGAGGGACAGGGGTTTCCCCGATGTTCCGGGCCCGCTCCGCTGCCAGCGTCGTACCCAAGGAAAACCAACCGACCTGGAGGTCGACATGAACAACAACCCCACGACAACCCCTGCGACAACCCCTGCGACAACCAGCGACCTCGCGTCCGCCCGGGCCCGCAACGAGTCCAGCTGGCGCGCGTCCGCAATTGCGCTGTACGCCGGCGACATCGAGGCGTTCCTCGCCTACTGGAGCCCCGAGCCGCGTTACGCGGTCGCGTACCCCGTCGACGGGTTCCCGTCGGTCGTCGAGGGACGCGACCAGTTCCGCGCCCTGTTCGGCGGCTTCGGCGCAGCGGCCGAACGGATCGAGGTCACCGACGTCCGGCTGCACCAGACCGATGACCCCGACGTGGTGATCGTCGAGGAGCACATGGTCGCCGACCTGCACAGTGGCGACCGCTACGAGAACGACCTGATCATCCGGGTCACCTTCCGCGACGGACTCATCCACGACATGTTCGAGTACTACGGCCAGGCCGCGCACCAGCGGCTCGCCAACATGTTCATGGCCGCCGCCGAGGTGTCGGCATGAGCACGCGCACCGCGACCGGCCTGCACGGCCCGGGGCTCACCGACGTACGCATGATGTGCGTCGCCCACACCAGCTTCCGGCGTGAGCTCAAGCTCGCCGTGCCCGCAGTCCGGGCCGTCCGACCCGGAGACATCCCACGCGCCAACGAGATCGCCGATCACGTCGTCCTGTGGTTGGGCCTGGTGCACCATCACCATTCGATCGAGGACGAGCTGCTCTGGGACCGGCTGACCGAGCGGGTCCCGGACGAGCTCGCGCCCCTCGTGCAGCTGATGGAGGAGCAGCACGCCTCGGTCGACCAGCTGATGGGCAGCTGCCCGGACCTTCTGACGACCTGGCGGTCGACGGCCGCCGCTGCCGACGGCTCGAAGCTGGCGGATCATCTTGCCGAGCTGGTCGCGGCGCTCTGCGAACATCTCGACGCCGAGGAGACGCGAGTACTGCCTCTGATGGCCCAGCACATCCGCCCGGAGGAATGGGAGCAGTTCGCCGAGCGTGGGATGGAGTCGATTCCGAAGGGGATGCTGCTGACCGGCTTCGGGATGATGCTCTACGAGGGTGACCGCGAGGTGCTCGCGATCGAGATCGCGAAACTGCCTGCGCCCTTGCGACCGGTCCTGCCGGTCCTCGGGCGCCGCGCATTCCGCAAGTACGCCCGCCGGGTGCACGGCACCGCGACGCCCACCCCCGGCCTCCCCTGAACGACCACAGTGGATAGTCCGCCACGAAAAGCACGTGATCCAACCCGAATTTGGTGCTTTTCGTGTCGGACTATCGATCAGCCCAGGTCGACAATTGCGGCAACCGGGCCACCACCGTCGGGACCCTGATGGGCTGCAGAGACGGAGACGAAGACGGCCGGGTCGCCGGTGACGGCAGCGGTCACCCCGCCGACAGCGGCCTTGATCTGCCGGTGCCAGTGCACGTCGGAGTCATCGAGCATGGCGTTGCGGCGTCCGCGGACCTCACCGTCCTGGGAGACCTCGCACTTGAGGAAGACGTTGACCAGCCTGCCGTTGAGGTCGCTCGTGCGCGGCCGGTCGGGCAGGTCGAGACCGGCGTCCTTGATCGCGGCCCAGATGCCGTCGGCGTCGAGGGCGTCCTTCATCACCGAGTGGCCGATCCGGTAGCGCCCGCCGACACCCGGCGCGTTGCCGACGACGACGATCTGGGCCCGGTCGAGCTCGACACCGGAGGAGCACGAGGCAACCGAGGAGAACAACGAGCGGTCGTGCATCACGTCCGCATCGGTCGGCATCTCGATCTCGCCCAGCGCGACGGCGATGCCCAGCGCCGTACACCCGTTGGAGAGGTCCATCGACTCGTGGGTGTGCTCGGTCCAGACCGTCTTGCCTCGGCTCTTGGCGTCCCGGATCGTGTGGATGGTCAGCAGCGGAGTCTTGGTCTGCACGTAGTGCACGTCGGCCGGGTCGGTGATCCCCGCCTTCGCCATCGCATCCTTCACGGCCTCGGCGACCTTGGTGACCATCGGCGTCCTACCGATCTCCTCGGGGAGCAGCTGCTCGCTCATCGCGAAGCCGACGGTCAGCCTGGGTTCGTCGGTGGGATCGGCGTCGGTCGTCGCGAAGATGGTGGCGTGGGGGCTGATCACGCCATCGGTGCCTCCGGACCAGACGATCGGGATCTGCCTGACCTGGTCGGCCGGCGCCCCCTTCTCGATGAGCACCTCACGGAACGCCCGGTCGGAGATGATCCGGGTGTAGTCGTTGACGCCACCGTTGCCCTCGGTCTTGCCGATGATGGCAATCACCCGGTCGGCCGCCATCACCCCGTCGTCGATGAGCTTGGCCAGCTCACTGGCGTCGGCCACGGAGTGAATCGGGACCTTGCGTACTTCGATGGCGTCAGGCATCGGGGTTCCTTTCGGTTGTGGTCTCGCCAGGCTCGACCAACGGGTTGGGTACGACGACCGTGCCGGCGTCGCCAGCCACCGCGTCGAGGATGTTCGCGAGATTGCTGATCACGGCGTACTGCCCGCCGGCCTCCACGAACCGGCACGCCGCATCGACCTTCGGGCCCATGGAGCCGCTGGCGAAGTGACCCTCGGCAGCCAGCGCACGCAGCCGGCGTACGTCGATCCGGCCTAGCGGCTCGGCGTCCGGCTGTCCGAAGCGGAGGACCGCGTTCGGGACGTCGGTGGCGACGACGAGTACGTCGGCCGCCACGGTTCTGGCGAGCAAGGCGGCGCCCAGGTCCTTGTCGATCACGGCTTCGACACCCGTCAACCCGGTGTCGGTCCGCACGGTCGGGATCCCGCCACCGCCGTTCGCGATCACGACGAATCCCGCTTCCATGAGCGCCGTGACGGCTGGTGCATCAAGGATCTCGAGCGGCTCCGGCGAGGCGACCACCCGCCGCCAGCCCTTCTGGCCGCGGTCCTGCCAGGTCTCACCATGGTCGATCAGCACCCGGGCCTCGTCCTGCGGCAGGTAGCGCCCGATCGGCTTGGTGGGCGACGTGAATCCGGCGTCGGTCGCATCCACCAGCGTCCTGGTGACGACCGCCGCGCTCGGGCGGACCACCTGCCGTCTCGCCAGTGCGTCGTCCAGTGCGTTCATCAAGATGTTGCCGAGAGTCGCCTGCGTCTGCGCACCGCACCAGTCCAGTGGAACCGGCGGCACGACGGCCGCGGCGAGCTCGTTCTTCACGAGCAGGTTGCCTACCTGTGGCCCGTTGCCGTGCGTAATGACCACCTCGATGTCGCGCGCGACCAGGTCGGCCACCGAGGCCATCGCGATCCGCGCGGCGGCCACCTGGTCCTCGGGCCGGGCGCTGCCGTCGAGGGCCGTCATGGCGTTGCCACCGAGCGCAAGCAGGACCCTCATGCAACGAACCTAGAGACACCGGCCACGCTTCGGCACCAGCAACAAGGGCCAACAACCGGCGGCAGTGCTGGCAACCCTTGCCAACCGGTCAGGTCAGAGCTGATCGACCGCCGCGAAGGCTGCGCCACCGGAGAGCCGCGCGTAACCAGGCCCACGATCGAAGAACGGCTCGTCCGAAGAACCGGTCCACGGGGTCCGGGTTGCGCGCTCGGTGGCCGTCGCGGCCTCGTCGTAGCCCAGGCTGTCGGCTTCGGCAGAACCGGTCAGCACCACGGCATAGTCGGCCAGCGCCGCTTCGGGTGAGACCTTGCACCAGACCACGTCGCGTACGACGAGAGCCGGGTCGCGTTGCAACGGATCGCCCCAGCCACCTCCGCCGGTGGTCCGGATCCGGATCAGCTCGCCGGCCTTGACGGGCTCGTCATCTGCGAGAGCGTCGACCGTACGTTCACCGGGACCACCCGGGTCGATGGTGACCTCGAAGGGTCGGCCGGCCTTGCCGCCGCGAACGCCCCAGCAGGCCAGGATCGACCGGTCGGCGATCGACATGAAGTGACCGTCCTTGAGCATCCTGATCTGCTTCTCGTAACCCAGGCCGCCACGGAACTGGCCAGCGCCGCCCGAGTCCAGCGCCAGGCCCAGACTCTCCACCCTGAAGGGGAAACGCGCCTCGGTGAACTCGGTCGGCAGGTTCCGGGAGTCGGGTACGACGTGGATGGTGTCCTCGCCGTCGGCGTAGTAGCGGCCACCGGATCCGCCGCCAAGAACCTCGCGCATCAGATAGGGACGTCCGTCGAGGTCCTCGCCGTACACCCCGGTGTAGCGGATCGTCTCCTGGTCCGCCGGCATCCTGCCGTCGACCGCCTTCGCGACCACGCCGGCCAGGACGCCGAGCAAGCGGAGGATCACGAACGTGCGGGCGTTGGTCGGCGCCGGGAAGATCGGCGTCAGCAGGGTGCCGGGCGGAGGGAACCGCATCTCGATCAGCGGCACGATGCCCTCGTTCACATCGAGCTCGGCCATCCGCTCAGGCGACTCGGCGAGGTTGCGCAGGATCGGCGCGAGCCACTTCTTGAGGAAGACCCCGTCGCTGTAGTCGCCACAATGGTTGATCGGGCCCTTGGCCTGGGGCGAGGTGCCAGCGAAGTCGAGGATCAACCGCTCGCCATCCGGGTCGTCCACGGAGGTCCGGGTCAGCGTGATGCGCTGGGTGTGCAGCATCGGCTCGTCGACCCCGTCATGCTCGGCGTAGTCCTCCCAGACCCATTGCCCTACAGGGATCTGGGACAGGATCTCGCGGCGGTACGTCGTTGTGGTGCGGTCGATGATCGCGTCGAAACAGGACTCGACGGTCTCCCGGCCGTAGCGATCGAACAGCTCACCGAGGCGCCTCGCCCCCATCAGGCACGCCGAGCACTCGGCGTCGAGGTCGGCAGCCAGCGACTCAGGCATCCGGGAGTTGCGGGTCATGATCGCGAGCGCTGCCTTGTTGGGTACGCCGGCATCCCAGAGCTTGATCGGCGGGACCATCAGGCCTTCTTCGAAGACGCTCGTCGCGTGGGACGGCATCGAACCCGGCACCGATCCGCCGATGTCGTCGTGGTGTCCGAAGGCCTGGACGAACGCCACGACCTGACCAGCACTGAAGACCGGAACCGTCACGCAGAGGTCGGGCAGATGGCCGATGCCGCCCTCGGAGCCGTAGACGTCGTTGTGGAAGAAGACGTCGCCTTCCTTCATGTCTGCAAGGGGAAAGTCACGCGCGACCGGATGCACGAGCGCCGAGTAGGACCGGCCGGTCAGCTTGCGGAGCAGCCGGTCGTGGATGCCGGCACGGAAGTCGTGGGCGTCGCGGATCATCGGGCTTCTCGACGTCCGGGCGATCGCGGTCTCGACCTCCATCTCGACGCTCGCCAGCGAGCCCTGCACGATCTCGACGAGCACCGGGTCGGCGCTCGCACCCGCGTCGCTGGTCAGGTTGCCGAACGGGAACTGCGTCGGCGCCCGTCGGCTGGCTCCGGTGGTCGAGCTTGTCGAGACCACTACGCCTCCCTCGTCACGATGATGTTCAGGTACTCGTCGATGCGGGCGTTGAATCCCGGGTGCAACGGCACCGTCGAACCGAACTCCTCGATGATCGCGGGCCCGCGAATCCCCTGTCCTGGCTGGAGATCCGGCCGCCAGTAGAGCGGCGTCTCGACGTACCCGTCACGCGCGTCGAAGCAGACCTGACGGGTCTTGGGCGCTGCCAGGTGGTCGAGCGCAGTCGCGACCGGGTGCCGCTCGATCTCGGGTCGCTGGATCGGTCCGATGCCGGAGACACGGAGGTTGACCCACTCAACCTGCTGCGTCGAGTCACCCGCGAAGTCGTACCCGTAGAGCGCACGGTGCTCAGCGTGGAAGCGAGCGGCGACCTCAGCCAGCCCGGCCGCATCGACAGGCCCCTCGGATACCGGCACGCGCACTTCGAAGGCCTGCCCGAAGTAACGCAGGTCGGCGGTGCGGACGAAGACGTGCTGCTCCTCGGGAAAGCCCTCCCGGGTCAAGGCCGCTCGCGCCTGGCCGGCGAGTGCATCGAAGATCCCGGCGACCGTCACCGAATCGAGGGCGTCCTCGAGGCACACATGCGTCTGCACGTAGTCGTTCTTCACGTCGACGGTCAGCAGCCCGAAGGCCGAGACGTTGCCGGGGTTCGGCGGGACGAGCACTGTCGGGATGTTGAGGATGTCCACCAGCCGGCACAGCAGCAGCGATCCGGACCCACCGAACGTGGTGAGCGTGAAGTCGCGCACGTCGAGCCCGCGCTTGACCGTGACCTGTCGCAGCGCGTTCGTCTGGTTCCAGGCCGAGATCTCGAGTACGCCGGTGGCACACGCCTCGGGCGAAAGGCCGAGCTGCTTCGCAAGCGCCTCCATGCCGACCCGTGCTGCCTCCACGTCGAGCGGGATCTCGCCGCCGAGGAGATGCGGCGGGATCCGGCCGAGGAAGACATGAGCGTCGGTGATCGTGACGTCCTTGCCGCCCTTGCCGTAGCAGAGCGGCCCGGGATCGGCGCCCGCGGACTGTGGCCCGACCTTGAGTGTGCCCTCGGGAGAGAGCCAGGCGATCGAGCCGCCGCCGGCGCCCACGGTCACCACGTCGATCATCGGGATCTTCGACGGGAACACGCCGACACTGCCCTCGGTGGTGAGGGTCGGTTCGCCGTCGATGACCACACTGACATCGGTCGACGTACCGCCACCGTCGCTGGTCAGCACCCTGTCGAAACCGGCCACCTTCGCGATCAGCGCGGCACCGAGCGCTCCGGCCGCCGGGCCAGAGAGGACGGTCGTGATCGGCTGGTGCACGACCTCGTCGGCGGAGAGCACTCCGCCGTTGGACTTCATCACGTAGAACGGCACGTCGCGTCGGCCCCCGAGCCGATCGGGCGCGCCTCCCGGTTCGTCGAGCGCAGTCGAGGCCCCCGCATACGCATCGAGCCGGGACTTGATGTTGCTGATGTAGCGCGACAGCTTCGGCTTCACCGCGGCGTCGACGAGGGTCGTCATGGCGCGTTCGTACTCGCGGTACTCCCGCAGCACCTCACTCGAGATCGAGACGACCGCGTCGGGGTGCTCCTCGGTGAGTACGTCGCGCATCCGCTCCTCGTGCGCCGGGTTCGCGTAGGAGTGCAGGAAGCAGACGCCCAGGGTGTCGACGCCGTTGCGACGGAACCAGCGCGCGGCCTCGCGGGCGCCCTGCTCGTCGAACGGGCGCACCTCGGCACCGGTGAAGTCGAGCCGACCACCGATCGCCCTGACGAGGTGGCGCGGCACGATCCGCTCGGGCTTCACCCAGAAGTAGGAGTTGCCATAACCGTCGGGAACGCTCTGCCGGGCGATCTCGAGCATGGCCGCATAGCCCTCGGTGGTGAGATAGCCAAGCGTCTCGACCTTGCCTTCGAGCAGCTGGTTGGTCGCGACCGTCGTGCCGTGGCTGACTGCGCTGATCGCGTCGCCCGTCCCCGCGGGCAGCCCAAGGAGGCCGAGCACCTTCTCGATCCCGGCCATGAAGCCGTCGGCCGGGTTGTCCGGCGTCGACGGTGTCTTGGTGGTGACGAGCTCCCCGGAGTCCTCGTCGAGCGCCACGACGTCGGTGAACGTGCCGCCCGTGTCGATGCCGATCCTGATCCGCCGCTGCACCTCCGCCATCCCCCGATTCAAGCGCGGCGACGGCAACCAGTGCGACGGCACAACTTGCCGAGGCCCCGACCTTTCGTTGTCACGTCCTGCCACGCGCCCTCGAGCAGAGCGCGAGCATCCTCTGGATCGCCTGGCGCGCGACGGTCAGTGAGCAGTCACCGTGAACGACTTCGTCAGCGAGGCATCCGAGGAGTCGCCCGCGTACAGGTCGATGGTGCCCGGCTCGACGACGAACTTCCCACGGTTGTCGAAGAAACCGAAGTCACTTCTGTCGATGGTGAAGCTCACCCTGGTCGACTTGCCCGGTGCCAGCGTCACCCGCTCGAACCCGCGCAACCGGCGTACCGGCTGGGAGATGCTGGCGACGGGATCGTGGAGGTACAGCTGAGCCACGTCGTCACCGGTCTTCGCTCCGGTGTTGGTCACAGTCATCGATGCGCGGATCTTGCCCGAGGGGCTGACCGTGTTGCGGTCCAGGGCGAAGTTGGAGACGGAGAACGTCGTGTAGCTCAGCCCGAAGCCGAACTTGTACAGCGGATCGCACGAGCGTAGGTCCCGGTAGCGCGACGTGTACTTCTGGGTGACGTCGCACGGCCGTCCGGTCGGCTCGTGGTTGTAGTAGATCGGCACCTGTCCGAGCGTCTGCGGGAAGGAGACCGGCAGCTTGCCGCCGGGGTTGACCTTGCCGAAGAGCACGTCAGCGACGGCGTTGCCGGCCTCGATTCCGGGGAACCAGGCTTCGAGAATCGCCGGCGACGACTCCGCCACGGCCGACAGCGTCAACGGCCGGCCGTTGAACAGCACGACCGCGAACGGTTTGCCGGTCGCCTTGATGGCGTCGATGAGCTCCTGCTGCTTCCCGGGAAGGTCGATGTTCGACCGCGCGGCAGCTTCGCCGCTCATTCCGCGGGACTCCCCGAGCGCCAGAACCACCTGGTCGGCAGAGCTCGCGGCTGCCACAGCCGCAGCAAAGTCGGCGTCGGAGCCACATTCACCGGCCGGGGTGTTGTCGGGCGGGTCGACGTCGGCAACGGTGCAGCCCTGGGCGAACGTGGTGTTCGGGTCCTGCGCCTTGATCCCGCCGAGGACGCTGACGGCGTCGGCGTCGCGCCCCTGGCCCCACCAGGGGCCGAGCATGTCGTGCTGGTCATTGCCCAGCGGACCGATCACCGCCGTGGACTTCGAGGGGTCGAGCGGCAACGTCTGGCCGGCGTTCTTGAGCAGCACCATGGACTCTCCCGCGGCCTTGCGCGCCGCTGCCCGGTCTGCCGTGGTCACGAAGCTTGCCGGGTCCGTGGCCTTGGCCTGGTTGACGTAGGGGTGGTCGAACAGCCCGGCGCGGAACTTCACCCGCAGGATGCGACGTACGGCGTCATCGAGGCGGGCCATGCTGATCCGGCCCTGGGAGAGCAGCTGCCGGCCGTAGTCGCGGATGTTCGTGCTGACCATCTCCGAGTCGGTGCCTGCCATCAGCGCGTTCGCACCGGCGCCGGGTCCGTCGGCCGCCGTGCCGTGTCCGCACGGACCGGTGTCGGGTGTCTTCGGCGGACAGGAACGGGTCTCGGCAACAGCGGTGTAGTCGCTCTCGATGAAGCCGTCGAAGCCCCACTGCTTCTTGAGGATGTCTGTCTCGGTGTACTTGTTCGCGCATCCCGGCACGCCATTGAGCGAGTTGAAGGAACACATCACCGTGTCCGCGCCCGCATCGATCGCCGCCTTGAACGGCGGCAGGTAGAGGTTCCGGAGCGTCTGCTCGGACATGTCCGTGGTGTTGTACTCGCGGCCACCCTCGGGCTGGCCGTAGCCGACGAAGTGCTTGATGCTGGCGACGGTCTTGTCGCCGGCGGCATAGCTGCTGCCCTGGGTGCCCATCACCCTGGCGGCGGCGAACACCGAGCCTAGGTACGGGTCCTCACCGTTTCCTTCGACGATGCGCCCCCAGCGCGGCTCGTGCGAGACGTCGACCATCGGGCTGTAGACCTGCTTGATGCCGACCGTCGCGGACTCACGCGCTCCGGTCGATGCATCTGTCTCGGCCACGTTCGGGTCGAAGGAGCTGGCCGCTCCCAGTGGCACCGGGAAGATCGTGCGATAGCCGTGGATCGTGTCGTAGGCGAACAGGATGGGGATGTGCAACCGGGACTGATCGACCGCGACGTGCTGGAAGTGGTTGATCTTCGCGGGATCGGTCAGGCTGAAGACGCCACCGACTCCCGCCTTCGCGTCCGCGTCAGTGATCTGGCCGTCGGAGAGCAGCTGCACCTGTTGCAGCTTCTCGGTGGTCGTCATCCGGGCCAGCAGGGCATCGACCTTGCTCTCGACGCCAGCACTCGGCGCCTGCCGGATCGCCCCCAGCGCGGACTCGTCGCTGGACTGGGTCGAAGCCAGCACGTTGCCGCCCACCAGCGTCACGGCCAGGACACTGGCCGACACCGCAGCGATAGCTGTGGCTCGTTTCATCGGGCTACCTCCATCGGTAGATCCCGTTCGCCACACCGACACGCTGTCGGCGGGTCCCCCACGAATCGGAACGTTGCCCACCCGAGTAGGCACCGTGAGCCCTATACCCCCGAAGCTGCGGGGGGTAAACGCGGCAATCTTCAGGCGTCGGGCGCCCGGTCGTTGTAGACGCCGGCCAGCTCCTGGCCGCTGAGCTCCTGGATCGCGGTCATGATCGTGTCGGTGGCGTCTCGGCGCGCGCGACCAAGGGGTACGCCGGCGTACGCACCGGTGAAGTCGATCGGCTTGCCGAAGGCAACGGTGACCTTGACCAGCCGCGGCAGGTTCGACCCGATCGGCTGCACATGCTCCGTGCCGGTCAGGCCGACGGGAACCACCGGCACGCCGGCGGTCAGCGCGAGATGTGCGACGCCGGTGCGGCCGCGGTAGAGCCGGCCGTCGCGGGAGCGGGTGCCCTCGGGGTACAGCCCGAACGCCTCACCGCGACCCAGCACCTCGAGCGCCGTGTCGAGGCTGGTCATCGCGGCCATGGTGTCTTCGCGGTCGACCGGCAGCATGCCAAGGCCCTCGAACCAGCCGCGGGTCAGCGCACCCTTGATGCCGGTGCCGGTGAAGTAGTCGGACTTGGCGAGGAAGACGACCTTGCGCGGTGCCACGACCGGGATCACCACGCTGTCGACGAAGCTGAGGTGGTTGCTGGCCAGGATCACCCCGCCCGAGCGCGGGACGTTCTCGAGGCCGACAACGCGCGGGCGCCAGATCGCCTTGGCCACCGGGGGGACCACGCTGTGCAGCACGTCGTAGAAGATCACGTCGTCATTGTCGCGTGGCCCACTTCGAAGCCAGCGGCCACGTCGAGCAACTGCCGCTCTGCGCCGTGTCTGGCCACGATCTGGATCCCTACCGGCAAACCATCAGGTGTGGTGCCGGCCGGCACGGAGATGGCCGGGCAGCCGGTGACCGTGATGAAGTACGCCGACCGCATCCAGTCCAGATAGGTCTCCATCGGCCGTCCGTTGATGTCGTGTGGGAACTCCTGGTCGGCCGGGAACGGTGGCACCTGCGAGACGGGTAGCACCAGTACGTCGTACTCGCCGAAGAAGAGGCGCATCCGTTCGGCCAGCGCCGTCCGTTGCGCATAGGCCCGTGCCACGTCGGCGCCGGACAGCGACTCCCCCGCCCGAATGTTCTCGGCGAGAGAAGCCTTGAAAGCAAGGGGATTCGCGACAAGGAGCTCGCCGAAGGCCGACTGGAAGAGCCAGGCCCGCAGGGTGCGGAAGGTGTTGTCCGCCTCGTGCAGGTCGGGGAAGGCCTCCACGACCCGGGCACCGCCGTCGGTGAAGACCTCCCTGGACGCGGCCAGCACCGACGCGACCTGGCTGTCGACCTCGAAGGCACCGCCGAGGTCGAGGGACAGCGCCACCTTCACGCCTCTCAACGACGGGGTGGGAGGCGGCGCGAACGTCTCACCCGGATCGGCGAGCGCATATGGCGAGTGCGGATCGGGGCCAGCCTGTACGGAGAGCAGCAGGGACAGGTCGCTGACGTTGCGCGCCAACGGGCCCGCGACGGCGGTGGTCTCCCAGAGGTTGGAGGTGGGCCAGTCCGGCACCCTTCCCAACGACGGCCGAAGCCCGACGACGCCACAGAACGATGCGGGGTTGCGCAGCGAGCCACCCATGTCCGAGCCGTCGGCGAGTGCCACCATCCCGCTCGCAAGCGCAGCCGCAGCTCCCCCGCTCGAGCCACCGGCCGAGCGGGTCGGGTCGTGTGGGTTCAGGGTGGTGCCGAAGATCGTGTTGAAGGTGTGCGACCCGGCGGCGAACTCGGGGACGTTGGTCTTGCCGATCACCACGACACCGGCCCGGCGTACTCGCTCGACGACCAGATCGTCGGTGTCGGGGACGTTGTCGGCGAAGAGCGGCGAGCCGTACGTCGTGCGCCACCCAGCGGCTGCGTGGGTGTCCTTGAACGCGAACGGCAGTCCGTGCAACGCGCCGGTCGCGGCGCCTGAAGCCGTCGCCTCGTCGGCTGCTGCCGCGCCAGCGCGGGCTCGGTCCTCGTCCAGCGAGACGATCGCGTTGAGCTCGGGGTTGCGCTCCGCGATGCGGGCCAGGTGCAGGTCGAGCAGCTCGCGAGCGGAGATCGCCCTGCTGCGTACGGCGGCCACCATCTCGCGCGCCGTGGAGTCAACGCTCACGTCAGTCATGGGCCCAATCATCTGCCCAACCATCGTCGGGTCATCGGCGACGGCCGAACACGGCTCCGGCCAGCACACCGAGGAGCACCAACCCGGCGCCGACCGCGATGCCCTTGACGAAGTCGGAGTCAACGGTGGTCGAGCTCGTCGAGATCCTGGGAGGCGCAGTGAAGACCTGGCCGGTGGTGACGCGCTGGGTCTCGACAGGCTCGACCACCGGAACAGGCTCGACCACCGGAGTCGGTCCGGCCTCCGAGCCGGTGAGGACCGCGTCGACGTTGCCGAAGAACTCAGCCGCCATCCGGCGCGAGACCGAGGTGAGCATCCGTTGACCTACCCCGCCGACCATGCCGCCGACCACGGCGTCCGCGTCGTACTCGAGCCTGGTCGTGCCGTCACCCAGATCCGCGAAGCCGACATTGACGGTCGCGCCGATCGTGCCCGGGGCGCCGGCACCCTGCAGCTTCATCACCAGTGAATGGTGCGGGTCGAGCTCGGAGAGGTCGCACGAGCCGGAGTAGGTGCCCTTGATGGCCGCAACTCCGGCGGTGACGGTCATGGCATAGGCGTTCTCACCCTTGGCCTCGAGCCGTTCGCAGCCCGGGATCGTGCGCACCAGCACCTGCGGATCGAGAAGCGCCTCCCAGACCTTCTCGACGTGAGCATGGAGTACGGCGTCGCCGACGATCCTCATGGGCTGTCCTCTTCCGGGGTTGTGGTCTCGACAAGCTCGACCACCGCGTGTGTGGGCTCGACCACCGAGTGCCGCCGACGGAGCTCGAACAGCTCCGAGGGCGAGATCGGCATCGTGGTGATCGGGAAGCCCTCGGCGTCCTCGATGGCGGCCGCGAAGACGGCGGCCGACGGGATCACGCCCGCCTCGCCCGCGCCCTTGATCCCCAGCGGGTTGAGGGGCGACGGTGTTTCCAGGTGGTCGATGTCGATCGACTCGGGCACCTCGGTGACGTAAGGCATCAGGAAGTCCATGAACGACGCATTGAGCAGCTGCCCGGACTCGTCGTAGACCATCCGCTCGTAGAGCGCACCGCCCACGCCTTGGGCAACGCCACCGTGGATCTGGCCCTCGACGATCATCGGGTTGATCAGGTGACCGCAGTCGTGGACCACGGCGTACTTCAGGATCTTGATCTCCGCGGTGTCCGGATCGGTCTCCACGATGACCGCGTGCATGCCCGAGGCGAACGTCGACCGCTCGGGTGAGTAGAAGTCCCTGCCTTCCAGCCCCGGCTCGTCGTCCTCGGCGACCGGTGGCTTCTCCGGACGACCCACGCTGAACTGGGTGGCGGCCTTCGACACCTCGTCGAAGGCATAGCGCAGCGGGTTCGAGAGCACGGCAAGCGTGCCCAGCGAGATCGTCGGTCCGGTGGTGCCCTTCACGGAGACGATGCCGTCGACGATCTCGAGGTCGGCGGCGTCGGCCTCGAGCGCGTCAGCCGCGATCCGCAACGCCTTCTCCCTGGCCCTGGTGGCTGCGAGGTGGATCGCCGACCCGCTCATCACGGCAGCGCGCGAGGCGAAGGTGCCAACGGCGTACGGCATCCGACGCGTGTCGCCGGTGACGATCTCGATGTCCTCGAACGAGCACCCGAGGACATCGGCGACGAGCTGGGCGAACACCGTCTGGTGTCCTTGGCCCTGGGAGGTGAGGCCGGTCGCCACCTTGACGTTGCCGGACGTCTCGATCTGGACGTGGGCGCCTTCATAGGGGCCGACACCGGTGCCTTCGACATAGCAGGCCAGCCCGAGCCCGACGCGTCGTCCCTCGGCCGCCATCTCGGTGCGGAACTGCTCGAACTCGTCCCAGCCCACCAGCGCCTTGATCTTCTCCAGCAGGGCGGGGTAGTCACCGGAGTCGTAGACCAGCGGCCGACCGTCCTGGAAGACCAGCTGGTGGTCGTAGGGGAACTCGTCGGGCTGGATGAAGTTGGTCGCGCGGATCTCGGTGCGGTCCTTCTTGAGGTACGCCGCGATCGCATCCATCGTGCGCTCCATCGCGTAGACGCCCTGAGGACGACCGGCGCCGCGATAGGGCGTGACGATCACCGTGTTCGTGTAGAGGCTCTCGAAGACCACCCGGTAGTTGTCCGGCTTGTACGGCCCGAGCAGCTGGGTGGAGGTGATGATCGGCACGATCAGGCCGTACGGCGTGTAGGCGCCATGGTCGTGCCAGAACTCGACATCGAGCCCGAGCAGCCTGCCGTCGTCGTCGAACCCGACCTCGATGTGCTGCACCTGCTGGCGTTCGTGGGCAGAGGAGATGAAGTGCTCGCGACGGTCCTCGGTGAACCGCACCGGACGACCCAGCGCGATCGCCGCCAGAGGCACCAGCAGCTCCTCGGGCCACGGATGATTGATCTTGACGCCGAAGCCGCCGCCGACGTCGGGCGTGATCACGTCCACCTGTCCGAGGTCGAGCCCGAGCTGGGCGGCCACCGCTGCGCGCACCCCGGTCGAGGTCTGGGTCGATGACCAGACCTGCAACCGCGCCTGGTCGGGATCCCAGCGGCTGACGACGGCCCTACCCTCCATCGGCGTGGACGCGCTGCGTTCGATGACCAGGTCGAGCTCGAGACGATGCGGCGCCGCGGCAATGGCGGCTGGGGCGTCGCCGACGTTCTGCTCGAGCCGGGCGCCGATGTTGCCCGGCACGTCGTCGTGCACCAGGCGCTCGGCCTTGCGCGCGTTGTCGATGCCGACCACCGGCGGCAGGAACTCGTAGTCCACCTTGATCTTGCCGATGGCGTCCTCGGCCAGGTAGCGGTCGTCGGCGACCACGAACGCGATCGCCTCGCCGACATAGTTCACCTCGTCCTTCGCCAGGGCGTACTGCGTGCGTCCGTGGGTCAGCGCGGGGTGCGGGATCAGCAGCGGCAGCGGCGCGGCCATCGGGCCGGTCAGGTCCTCGTAGGTGTAGACCGCATGCACTCCTTCGCAGTCGAGGACCGCGTCGACGTCGATGTGCACGATCCGGGCGTGGGCATGCGGGCTGCGGAGTACGGCGGACTCCAGCGCGCCAGGCATCAGGTCGTCGGCGTAGCGGCCGTTGCCGCGCAACAGCCGGTCGTCCTCGACGCGGGGCACCTTGGCTCCGAAGAGCTTGGTGGTCACAGGTGCTCCCCCGGCGGGGTCTCGACCGAGCTCGACCGTCTGGGCGCGCTCGTCAGCTCGGCTGCGCGCTCGACCGCCTTGACGATGTTCTGGTAGCCGGTGCAGCGGCAGAGATTGCCGGCGATCATCTCCCGCGCCTCTTCCCGCGTCGGCTGCGGGTTGTCACGGATCCCGGCCGTGATCGTGGTCAGGAAGCCGGGCGTGCAGAACCCGCACTGCAGTCCGTGGCAGTCCTTGAAGGCCTGCTGCACCGGCGAGAGCGAGCCGTCCGCCAGGGCAAGCCCCTCGACCGTGGTGATCTCGGCATCCACGGCCGACACGGCGAGCATCAGGCAGGACCGCATCGGTGTGCCGTCGACCAGCACCGTGCAGGACCCACAGACCCCGTGCTCGCAACCGACATGGGTGCCGGTCAGCCGGAGGTCGTGACGCAGCGCATCGCTGAGCAGCCGGCGGCCCGGCACGGTCACGTCGTACGTCGCACCGTTGACGACCAGCCGGACCTCATGGAGCTCCTCGCTCATCGTTCCACCCGGGCGAGCATCCGGCCCCTGGCGTCGTCGTACGCCGACCGGAGCACCCGCGCCGTCAGCACCCGGACGAGCTGAGCACGGTAGTCGGCCGACGCATGGATGTCCGTCTGCGGATCGAGTCCGGCCAGCGCCATTTCCCCAGCGGCAGCAAGGGATTCCTCGTCGACGGCGACGCTGAACGCATCAGTCAGCTCGATCACCGTCGGGACCTCGCTCACCGACAGGTAGCCGGCGCGCGCCCGGACGACACGGTCGCCGTCGACCTGGACAAGCGCCGCGACGCCACACATCGCGTAGTCGCCATGACGTCTGGCCACCTCGTCGAAGGCAACGCCCTCTCCCAATGCGAGCGCGGGAAAGAAGGCCTCAACGGCGATCTCGTCATGCCGGAGCGAGGTCTCCAGCAGCCCGACGTACAGGTCCTCCGCGGCAATCGTGCGGCGGCCGCGCGTCGAAGCGACGTCGAGGGATCCGCCCAGGAGCCGGAGCACCACCGGCAGCTCAGCCGCCGCATCGGCGTGGACGAGCGACCCGACGCTGGTGCCGCGGTTGCGGATCGTCGAGTGCGCGACGTTGGCCAATGCCTTTGCCAGCAAGGGCTGTACGCGGACCGCGTCCTGGTCGGCAAGCACCGCCGCATGGCGAGCGAGTGCGCCGACCCGCACCCCGTCGGCGGCGGTCGTGACGTGGTCGAGATCGGGCAGCGCGTTGATGTCGATGAGCATCGATGGCGCGGCGAGCCGCATCGACAACAGCGGGATCAGACTCTGCCCGCCGGCAAGCACCTTCGCATCCGGCTCGCCGGCCAGGGATTCCAGCGCGAGCTGGAGGGTCCCTGGCCTGCGATATGAGAAGGGTGCCGGTTTCACAGAACCTTGGTCACCTCTCCCGCGGTATCGCTGACCCGGCCCTTCACGGCATGGAAGAACACGATGACCATGATCGTCCCGAGCGCGATGCCGCCGAGCTCGAAGTTGTCGGTGATCTTCAGCGTGACACCGCCGATGCCGGCGATCAGGCCACCAGCGAGCCCGACCATGTTGACCGGGTTGCCGAAGTCCACGCGGTTCTCGACCCAGATCTTGGCGCCAACGAGACCGATCATCCCGTAGAGGACCACGGTGATACCGCCGAGGACGCCACCCGGAGTCGCGCTCACGATCGCCCCGAACTTCGGGCAGAGACCCAGCAGGATCGCGACCACGGCAGCCACGTAGTACGCCGCCGTGGAGTAGATCCGTGTCGCCCCCATGACCCCGATGTTCTCGGCGTACGTCGTGGTCGGCGAGCCGCCGAACGCGCTGGACAGCGCGGTGGCGAAACCGTCGGCCGCGATGGCCCGGCCCATGTAGGGGTCGAGGTCGTCGCCGGTCATCTCCGCCACCGCCTTGACGTGCCCGGTGTTCTCGGCGATCAGGGCGATCACGCCCGGCAGGACGAGCAGGATGAAGGTCATCGAGAAGCTCGGACCGTGGACGACGTCGACTCCG
>JAOPXK010000163.1 GCA_025965195.1 Marmoricola sp. | reverse complement strand
GGCCAACTGGACATCCGTCCGCAAGGTCCGGGAAGGTGAAACCACCAACGACCTCTACGGCTTCCTGACCACCGAGCCGAACGGTGTTGTCGGAACGATCCACCCCAAGGCGATGCCGGTGATCCTGACCACTGCCGAAGAGTGTGATGTCTGGATGCGGGCGCCGTGGACCGAAGCTTCTGCCCTGCAACGGCCCCTGCCTGACGACGCGCTGATGATTGTCGCCCGCGGCGGCAAGAAGGATGGCCCCGCCGATTGACGGACGCCGCCGGAATCGCGTCCAAGACGGCATGGCCATCCCCTCAAAATTCGTTGAACCCCGCCCCTACTCCAACCCGGAAACTGCGGCGCGCAAGCTCCTCGATATCGCGGCCGGGATCATCGACGTCCGCGGGCGGGTTTCGGTCGGCGCGTGGAACGACGCCTTTCGCAAGGCTGGCGGGTACTGGCCGAATTAGGCCACTCGCAGATTCAAAGTAGGCCACTCTAAAGTTGTGGTATCGTCCCCGAAATGACCAAGGGAGAATGGTGTGGCTGCTGCTATCGACTGGGCTGCGTATGCGAAGGGTGTTGAGGCTGACATTGCCCGGATCAAAGAATACCTAACGCCCTTGGAATCCGGCGTAATGAAGCTTGGCAGCCAAGAGGTCGGTGGCCAATGGAAGGATGTGACCCAAGAGGCTATCGATCGC
Source organism: Marmoricola sp. (assembly GCA_025965195.1). Lineage (GTDB taxonomy): Bacteria > Actinomycetota > Actinomycetes > Propionibacteriales > Nocardioidaceae > Marmoricola. Next base: position 4,989 of record JAOPXK010000163.1, on the reverse strand, counting down.
GAGTGGCGAGTGCTGAAAACGTATGAGGCAATCTTGGCAGACGTTAGGGCGAACCGGATTGGAAAGTAACTGCCCCGGTTCTCCACGGCTGGGGCTTCTTTTTGGGCAAACAAAAACCCGCCTGTTAGTGCGGGTTATCTACAATTATTCAGCGGTGAAGCGTGCAAGAGCGGTATCACCCGGCTCACCAACGGCTTCTCAAAGAAGCTGGACATGAACCGGCGCTGGCCCATGCGCAGGGACAGGTTCTGCCGTTCAACGTAGCTGGTGGAAATCTGCTCCATGTCTGTTGGCGGCGGCTAATCTGTTGCAAAGAATTAATGCATATCTTTGATAGCGCTGATGAAAAGGTCAGTGATAGGGGCCGCTTTTTGCGCCTCATGCAGGAATTTGAAGTTCGCCCGATGGCGGGAGATATTTCTCCGATGTTTACCTCCGAGTTGCGAGCGGAGTGGATGGCTCTCATTATTTTGTGCCCGAAGCGCCTGCGAGATGAGGTATGGCCTTTGTGGGCGGACAAGACGCTCTCAAACTATGACGTAGCTTTGAAGTTTAAAATTCCTGAGGATGTCGTGGAGTCCCTTATGTCGGATTATTAAAAGCGCGGCGTCCACAAGCTGCGCGATAGTCCAAGCCCGGTACGCCAGACACCAGTTCACGGGCTACGGCTACTACCTGAGCCGGGGAGTAGCGGATGGCGGCCTGTTTCGCGAGGTTGGTTACGCTGTAGGTCTTTACGACCACGCCATGGTTGGCGTGGGGGCCGAAGGTGTCCCGGATCGCCGGGCGGTAGGGGTGGAAACCGTCCGTTGAAATCTCGGGCTGGCCGATGACCCGGCCGCGCAGATCGTCGAGAAACAACGTGGTGTTCTCGGTGTCACGCTTGCCGACGCGGTAGCCGATGATGGCCTTGTGCGAGGCGGACATGCCAATGAAAACGTACTGGTCACCCTTAGCGAAAATCTCGTTTTTCTTGACGTTCTTCTGCTTCTTGCCGACGAAAGACCAAGCTTCGTCAAGCTCTAGGCGCTCGGCTCGCACACCGACCATGAGGCGGTCGTGCAGCTCCGCGCACCCCATGCCGACCTGCAGAGCAAGGCGGCCAACAGTGCCACGGTTCACGCCAGTCAGGCGCGAGGCGGTGCGGATGCCGACCCCTTCGCAAAGGGCGACAATGACTTCGATCTGCTTTTCGCGGGGGAGAATGTTCATATGAAGCTCGTCCTTCATCATGTGAAGGGGGCAGCTTCCGCGAGACTCTAGCAAATCAGCCCTGCAAGGCGTATATTTGCTGTAGGTCATTCGCTTCGGGCTCGTCCCCGGGGCGGTTGATCGGGGCCGTTGCGGCTGCAACCACGGCGGTCCCACTAATTCGTATCCTTTGGCGGCCCCGCCGGGATTCGGACCCGGACCTCTCCGCGTGTAACAGCGAGCGTCCTACCGTTAGACTACAGGGCAGTATTGAAGCCGATTGCAGGGCCGCTTTTTCCCCGATTGAACCCCGGGAAAAGCGGCCCTTCCTTTTTCCGTGCCATTCGACGCTCGGCCAGCGCTTCGAAGGGCTCAAACTGTTGTCATCGGATTACCTCGCCGTTGATCCAGTCCTAATGCATGATTTGGATAGCGTCAATGACTGTCTGCTTGTTTTGGATAAAATATTGACATTGTGGATAGGAACCTCTATTTATCCTCTGCGGGAGTTCTCCCGAGCGGATATGGAGAAGCCACATGTCAGGAGACAACGTAGCCAGTGTTGTGGATGCGGCGCAGGATGAAAATGACGCGCGCCAGCGCTCCACCATCGGATTTCCCTACAATAATCTAGGCGACGCATTGGAAGTCGCACAGGCGATCCACTCTCATGCTGGCACCAGCGAGTGCGACGACTCGCAGCTTTCCGCGTGGATGAACTTGAGCCCCAAGAGCAGCGGTTTCCGCATGCAGCTTTCGGCCGCTCGTATGTTCGGGCTGATTGAGACGACGTCGGGCCATCACAAGCTAGGTCCGCTGGGTCGAATGATCGTTGATCCCCAGCGAGAGCGGGAAGCGCGCGCACGTGCTTTTCAAAATGTGCCGCTCTACAAAGCGATTTTTGAGAACTACAAAAACGGCGTCCTGCCCCCAGCTGCCGCCCTTGAGCGTGACATGGTGGGGCTTGGTGTTGCTGAAAAGCAGACCGGCCGCGCAAGGCAAGTGTTCGAACGGTCCGCGGAGCAGGCTGGCTATTTCGAGCACGGCAAAACGCGATTAGTCATGCCTGCCGTTGTAGTGAAGGCGGATGACCAAGCCCCACCGCCGCCAGCCGACGAAGGCGACAAGAACAGCAAGGGAAAGACTGGCGGTGGCAGCGGCGACGGGGAGACGCCTGAGCTTCACCCCTTTATTCAGGGCTTGCTAAAAGAGCTACCTGTATCCGGGACTGCTTGGCCCGAAGCGAAACGTAAGCTGTGGCTCGATACGGCGGGAAGCATATTCAAGATGATCTATAAAGATGCCCAGCCACAAATTCCGCCCCCGCCCGGCGACGCTGAATATCGAAAATCGCAACGCATGCCTCCGAACGATAAGGACGATATCTTCAACTGAAAGAGGCCGCCCACTGAGGCGGCCTTTTTATAAACGGGGTCGAATTAATTGACAAAAGGGCCGGGCTTGCGCCTGACCCCCGGCACTCATCAACGCTTGTTGATTGTGACCGATATATTGATCGTTATTAACACGCCTTTTATACCATCCTTTCCCACCGCTATGCACAGCGACTGATTGCAGCTAGCTAAGCTGCTTGCTGATAAAAGCACGGTTGTCGGGGTAAAGCTAGACAACCATCTGTGACACGCGGACGCGCCGGATCCTCTCGAAATCAAAACAGGCCACTGTCATTTTCAAACTAGGCCAGCGCGGTCGGAAACAGGCCAGTACCGGCTGGCGGCAACGTCGCTGAGTATGCGGCCGGCCGGGACCGGGCGATCGCCGACGGCGCGCTGCGGATGCATGAGTGTGGAGGCTTTGTCCTGCTGACTGCCGACGGAACGAATCTGACTGACCGGGTTTAAATCCGCGGATCAGTTGCGTGCGCATTCCGGAGTTGCGTCATGTCGTGGGATCGCCCATTTGCAGACCCTATTCCTTTACCAGACGGCGGCGCATTGAAGCGGTTACTCGACGCCGGCGCCTACATCTCGGCCCTTTCTGAAAAAGAACACGGCGCGAAAGAATGGCAGACAGCGATGCACTGCCTGCTGCAAGCGGCCGACAACGGCGGCCCGATCGAATTCGCCCGGATCAGCATGATGCAGGCCCTCTACCCCAAGGGGACGCCAGTTTACCATTACGTCGATAAGGCCCCGAAGTGGCGCAACAACCACAAACTGGCGAGGGATCGATGACCTTATCAGACGAAGAACTGGCGCTGATGGCCCTCCGGGAGGCCCAGCTTATTCTGGCAGACTACATTCAGCCGGGGACGCGCGATCCGGCGAAGACGATCAACGAGCTTCTTGCGGTGCTCGACCGGAACGATGTCGTTGAGGCCGTGGATCGGCTCGAAGACAGGCGGGGACTTGGGATACTCGATTAGAGGAGCGCCCCGCATGCACAGGGGATGCATCCGGAGCTCTCCCTGCCCCGCGTCAGCAGGGACGCAGTGCACAGGCACAACGGCAATAATCCCAAGTGGTTCCCAAACGAAAAAAGCCGCGCCACCCCGAAGGATGAAGCGGCTGTTCTGCGAGCTGCGCAGGGTCTGATTATTCGACGCGCACCCGCGCCAGCCCACCCATCCCGATCGCATCGGCTGCCGCCCGCGACAGGTCGATGCACCGGCCGCGCACAAAGGGTCCGCGGTCGTTAATGCGGACCGCGACCGACCGGCCGTTGGCCAGATTAGTCACCGTGACGTAGCTGCCGAAGCGCCTGGTGCGATGCGCGGCCGTCAGGGCATAGGTGTTGAACTTTTCCCCGGAGGCCGTCCGGCGGCCGTGGTAACCGTCCCCGACGCCGTACTGGCTGGCGATGCAAACTTCGCCGCGGTCGCGGGCCATGGTGACATCGATCGAGACGACACCGGCGAGGAAGCCCTGCGCTGCGGCGGGCATAGTGAAGAGCGCACACAGCAAGGCTGCCGCGAGAAGGCGGATGGTCATAAGGTCTCTTTCGTTGGAAGGGGATTAGATTGGTTTGCGGTTGTCCAGCAGCCGGTCAAGGCGGGCGGTGATGCCCTTGAGGTCTTCGCGCAGGTCATCGAACTGCGCCTCGTGGCGGATCGAGAGCTGCGCCAAATCGCCGTGGTTGACGAATTCCTTCTCGGCATAGACTTGGAAGCCCGAGAAGTTGGCCTGCAGCGTATCGATCTTCAGATTGGCTTGAACGCCGCGCAGCCCGGCGGCGGCGGCCTCCGTCTTGGCCTCGGTGATCTGGCGCTGCATGTTCATCCAGAAGGTCGCAAAGCCGATCGAGCAGGCGACCGCCGACGCACCGGCGCCGATGATTCCCCAGAAAATTCCATCTGCCATTGATCCGCTTTCATTTCACGACGTCGCGGCCGAACCGCTGGCGCTGTTGCACCTGACAAGTACGCGTCGCTACAAGATTGCCGTTGGCCTGCCCCAGCGCGGCCCTGTGGTGCGCGACGGCGACCTTGGCGCTCTGCCCCTTGCTGACCCCGGGATATGGCACTGTAGCCGCCAGATACTCGCAATCCCGCGGGATCTGGACGGTCGGCACCGTTGGGCTATCGGGCAATGTCGCGCAGGCTGCGCACGTCAGCGTCATCGAGATTGCAGCCGCAAGCCGTCGGCAGCTTCGAAAGCCGTTCCTCATAGTCGGTCACCTTCTGATTTGCGGTTGCGGCGCTGGCCTCGGCTTCGGCCCGGAGCCGTGCGGCGGTGTCTGCGGTCTGCCGTTGCGTCTCGAGTTGGAGATTTGAGAAGGCCAGATCGATTTTGACGCGCGCGAGCTCGGCGCTCTCGTCGGAAAGCCTATGGCCAATGC
>JAOPXK010000177.1 GCA_025965195.1 Marmoricola sp. | reverse complement strand
ACCTTGCCGATCGAGCGTGACTTCCACCACCGCGGTCAGGCCGAAGCCGAGTTTCTCGGGCGACAGGATGGCGACACGCCGCTCGACGATGCCGGCGTCGACCAGGCGCTTGACGCGGCGAAGGCAGGTGGCGGGCGACACATGGACGGCGACGGCGAGGTCCTGGTTGGAGCGGGAGGCGTCGCGTTGGAGTTCGGCGAGGAGCCGCAGGTCAAGGGCGTCGAGGGGAATGAGGGTGGTTGATTCGTTCACATTCGAATCTTAGGTGATGAATTCGTGCGTATCCATCGCCTTGTGGCGTTTTCATTCAAGGTTATTGCCTATTTGAAAGCTCATTGCACGACAGCATTCCTACGATCCACCTGTCCTGAACAAGAAAGATCCAAGTCATGTGTGGAATCGTCGGCGCCGTCAGCAACCGCAACATCGTCCCCATCCTTCTGGAGGGCCTGAAGCGACTCGAATACCGCGGCTATGACTCCTGCGGCGTGGCGGTGCACCGAGACGGTGAATTGCACCGCGCACGCAGCACGTCGCGTGTGGCCGAACTGTTGGCACAGGCGCAAGCCGATCACCTGGAAGGCACGACCGGCATTGCCCACACCCGCTGGGCCACGCACGGCGCTCCCGCGGTGCACAACGCGCATCCGCACTTCTCACGCGGGCGGATTGCGCTGGTGCACAACGGCATCATCGAAAACCACGACGACTTGCGCGTCGAACTGCAGGCCAAGGGCTACGAGTTCAGCAGCCAGACCGACACCGAGGTCATCGCCCACCTGGTCGACCACCTGTACGACGGCGACCTGCTGGACGCCGTGCAGCGCGCCACGCTGCGCCTGCGCGGCGCCTACGCGGTGGCGGTGTTCTGCCGCGACGAGCCGCACCGCGTGGTCGGCGCGCGCCAGGGCTCGCCGCTGGTGCTGGGCATCGGCACGCTGGAAGGCGCCAACGAGAACTTCATAGCGTCCGACGCGATGGCGCTGGCCGGCGTGACCGACCAGATCGTCTATCTGGAAGAGGGCGACGTGGTCGACCTGCAACTCGGCAAGGTATGGATCAGCGCGGCCGATGCCGCCGGCGTGCACCGTGCCGTGGAGCGCCCGGTGCGCACTGTGCATGCGCACACCGGCGAGGCCGAGCTGGGCCCGTACCGCCACTACATGCAGAAGGAAATCTTCGAGCAGCCGCGCGCCATCGGCGACACGCTGGAAGGCGTGCTGGGCATTGCGCCCGAGCTGTTCGGCGACAAGGCGTTCCGCGTGTTCGGCGAGATCGACAACGTGCTGATCCTGGCATGCGGCACCAGCTATTACTCAGGGCTCACCGCCAAATATTGGCTCGAAGGCATTGCCCGCATCCCGACCAATGTGGAGATCGCGAGCGAATACCGCTACCGCAGCAGCGTGCCGAATCCGCGCACGCTGGTCGTCACCATCACGCAAAGCGGCGAGACCGCCGACACGCTGGCCGCCCTCAAACATGCGCGCAGCCTGGGCATGACGCACACGCTGACCATCTGCAACGTGGCCACCAGCGCCATGGTGCGCGAGTGCGAACTGGCCTACATCACCCGCGCCGGTGTGGAGATCGGCGTGGCGTCCACCAAGGCCTTCACCACCCAATTGGCGGGCCTCTATCTGTTGACGCTGGCGCTGGCGCAAAAGCGCGGCCACCTCACCGACGAACAAGAGGCCGAGCACCTGAAGGCACTGCGCCATCTGCCGGCCGCATTGCAGGCTGTGCTGGCGTTGGAGCCGCAAGTCATCGCGTGGGCGGAGATCTTTGCCCGCAAGGAGAACGCCCTGTTCCTCGGCCGCGGCCTGCACTATCCGATTGCGCTGGAAGGTGCGTTGAAGCTGAAGGAGATCAGCTACATCCACGCCGAGGCCTATCCCGCCGGCGAACTCAAGCACGGGCCTTTGGCGCTGGTGACCGCCGAGATGCCCGTGGTGACGGTGGCACCCAACGATGCGTTGCTTGAAAAGCTCAAGAGCAACATCCAGGAAGTGAAAGCGCGCGGCGGCGAGTTGTTCGTATTCGCCGATGGCGATACGCGCATCGAATCAAGCCCGGGTGTTCATGTGATTCGCATGCCGGAACACTATGGTTTGCTGTCGCCGATCCTGCATGTGGTGCCACTGCAATTGCTGGCCTATCACACGGCCGTGGCGCGGGGGACCGATGTCGACAAGCCGAGGAATCTGGCGAAGAGCGTGACGGTGGAGTGAGGGGTGGCGCAGTCCATCACGGGGAAGTAGATGTTGATCGTTCTCGGTGGGCTGCCCGGCGTCGGCAAGACCTCAATCGCGCGCGAGCTTGTGGCTCGGTTGCGTTGTGCTTACCTGCGCATCGATGTCATCGAGCACGCACTGGTGTCACTGCACGGGATCAATGACATAGGACCTGGCGGCTATGTCTTTGCTTATGAACTTGCCAAGTCCAATCTCGCATTGGGACTGACGGTGGTTGCCGATTGCGTCAACCCTTTGTCGGTCACTCGAGCAGCGTGGCG
>JAOPXK010000085.1 GCA_025965195.1 Marmoricola sp. | reverse complement strand
TGCCGTTCCGCGTCATCGGTTTCCTCGGTGATGTGGCCGAGGATGACCAGCCGCCGCGTAACTGGGATCGCGGTCATGCCGTGCCTGCCGAGCGCGTTCCATTCGCTTTGGGTCAGCGTGACCGAGACGATCGGGAGGAGTTTCTGCTCCTCCTCAGCCAGGTGATCGATCAGCGTCGGCATCGTGGCGTCGATGAGGGCCGCCATCCGCTCGCCGGCGGCGGCGTCTGCGCTCGTCGTCCACGCCGGCAGCTCCGCGCTGATGGACGCGACGGCGGCGTCGACCTGCGCGTGTTGGGCGTCCATTCGGTCCATCAGCACCGGGTCGAGCGCCGCTCGCTCGCGGAGCAGTGGAAAGAGCAGCTCGTCCTCGCCGGTGTGGTGCGTGTGGAGGAAGTCCAACATCTCCCGGGCGTGGGCGCCGATGACCTTGGCTCGCGCACGGTCATTGGCCGCGGAGCGGAACAGTCGGGGTAGTTGACCGAACTCGCGCCGGATGACGCGGTGGATCAGAACCATCTCGTGGGTATCGACGCCGGGTCCGGAGGCGCTCACCGTGACTCCTCGATGGTCGCGGCGTTCTGGACGGCTTCGTGCGCCGTGGTTGCTGGCCGGCCGATGAGCTTCACCAGGTCGTCGCTGGCGGTGAACAACTCTCCGCGAGCCAGGCCGGCATCGGCGTCGGCGACGGCGGCGGCCATCTCGGGGGGCAGCCCCGCAGCGGTCAGAGCGCCGGTGTAGTCAGCGACCGACATGTCCTGGTAGGCGATGTGGGTGCCGAGGACCTCGCTGATCGTGGCGGCGAGTTCGGTCAGGGTGAACGGCGTCCCGCCGAGCTCGTAGGTCGCTCCGAGGTGCCCGTCCTGCGTCAGCACCGCGACAGCGGCGGCCGCGTAGTCGCGTCGGCTGGCCGCGCTGATGAGACCGTCGTGCGCGCTGCCCAACAAGGCGTGGTACTGGGTGATCATCGGGAGCTGGTCGGTGTAGTTCTCCAAGTACCATCCGTTGCGCAGGATGACGAACGCCAAACCGCTGTCACGCAGGTAGTCCTCGGTGCGGCGATGTTCGTCAGCGAGCGTCATTTGCGCGGTCGAGGCGTTGACGAGGCTGGTGTACACGATCCGGGAGACACCCGCTCGGGCCGCCGCGTCGATGGCGTTGCGGGCGTTGTCGAATCGCTCCCCTACTGTCGTCGTCGAGACCAGCAGCATCGCGTCGGCGCCGACGAATGCGTCGTCGAGGGTGATTGGGTTGGCGAAGTCCGCGCGCCGCACCGTGACCCCGTGCTGTGCCAGACCGGTGAGTTTGTCAATATCTCGGCCGGTGGCCACGATCTGCGCGGGCGGCGTTCCGGTGGCGAGGAGTTGATCGACAACGAGCCGGCCGAGGTGGCCTGATGCTCCGGTGATGACAGTGGACATGGTGTTTCCCTTGGGTTGGGGTGCGGTGTGAGTGAAAGCGGCGACGGGTCCGACTCGCCTGGGCGCCGCCATGGCAGCCACCCATCCATCGCCGGAAACATCGTCAGGATTATTGACCAATGTAGTCAATGAATCTGACTATGTCAAAGGCGCCGTCGAAGCCCGCTGACATCGGCGGCCGGGTCAACGGGAATCGGGCGCGGACAGCTCGGCGTGGCCGGGTTTACCGCGCGTAGGGGTCGGTGATCTCGCGGAGTTGATCCAGGATCTGTTGCAACAACGTGAAGTTGCGGGTGCCCAGATAGGCCTTCCACTCCGAGAGGATCTCGTCGAGTGTCGCCGCGGCTACCTCGGCCGCCCGCCGGCCACGTTGCTCGATCACGATCAACCGGGCGCGGCCATCCGTGGGGTCGGGAGCCCGACGGACATAGCCCAAGCGTTCTAGTTGATCGACCAGCACGCCGGCGCTCTGCTTACTCATTTGCGCCTGTTCAGCGAGGTCCGTGAGGCGCGAACCATCCGGGGCGATGCGTTGAAACACCCGGCACTGAGCGAGGGTCCAGTCGTCGAACCCGGCATCCTGGATGGCTCGGAACATCCGGTCCTCGGTGTACCGGTACGGGATGAACAACGACACCGCTAGATTCACCCGCTGCTCGTCCATGCCGCTCTCTCTCCATCGCCCCACCTGGTCCCACGAGGTTCAAACCCATGTCAACGCTGTCGAGCCTGATCGCTACCGACCCGACCGCAGCGGCGCGTGCGCAGCGCTCGCTGCGTTCCGCACGCGCCATCTGCCCTCAGCGCTTCGCACCTGTTGCTGTTGTCATCGATGCCGCTGCACGACAACAGTACTAAGGATATCTGACTAGTGTGGGCGGCGTCTCCGATGCCGCCGCCGCGTCCTGAGATGCTCCCGGTCCCGCGGGACCGCGATCTCCACCTGCCCGGTGGCCTCGGCTAGCACCGTCTTCGCACGGGTGGATTGGACATCGACCGAGTCACGGTCACCAGGGGGCCACGGTCACCAGGTCCACGGTTCTTCTCATGTCCCAGGTGTTCGGTCATCTCCTCATCGAGCGGCTCTGGCTTCTCCTTCGGACTCCCAACATCCAGTGTCGTCATCACGGCACCTCTCCGCTGAGCTCACAGCTCAGCGGGTCGGGCCGGAAACACCGTTGGATCCACAGTCCCCCCGTGTTGACCAGGCTGGTTAGTGGTGTCGAATCCGGACGTGGTCGGTGGAGGTGTTGTCGGCCGAGGTGGCATCGCCGGGTGCAACGGTGGCGGTGGTGGTCAGGCTTCGTCCGGCGCGGGCGGTGACTCGTACGAGCACGGCGATGCTGCTGCTGGCGTGAGCCGCGAGGTGGCCGTTGTGGGAACAGGTTCTTGTTTGGCCATGGGCGTTGCACCTCCAGCCGGTCCCGCGGGCCAACGTTGCGGTTAGTCCACGCGGCAGGGTGATCGAGACCGTGGTGGTGCCGGTGGTAGCGCCGGTGCCGGTATTGGTGACGGTGAATCGGTAGTGGCCGTGGTGACCGGTGACGAAGCGTCCCAGGTGGGCGACGGAGACGGCCAGATCGGCTTGGACCGGCGCCGGGCGGATGGTGACGGTCAAAGCCTTGGTGGCGGTCCGCGCCGGGCTGGTGGCGTCGGCAACCTGGGCGGTGAAGTGAGCCGTTTGGGCCTTGGTCGGAATGCCGGTGATGGTCCCGTCGGGGTGCAGGCTCAGGCCGGCCGGCAGGCTGCTGCCCGCGTTGAGCGACCAGGTGTAGGGCCCGGTCCCGCCGGTGGCCGTCAACCGGTCGGTGTATGGAGCGCCAAGCGTCGTTGGGGGCATCGGGTTGGTCGTGGAGATGGCTAACGGTGCAATCGGGGTGACCGCGTTCGACGGTTCCGAGGCCGGCCCGGTGCCGGCGCCGTTGGTTGCGGTGACCGTGAAGGTGTAGCTGGTGCCGTTGCGCAAGCCCGTCACGGTGATCGGGCTTGCCGTGCCGGTCGCGGTTCTTCCGCCGGGACTGGCGGTGACGGTATAGCCGCTGACTGGCGTGCCACCGTCGCTGGGTGGCTCGGTGAATCTCACTGTCGTCGTACCATCGCCGGCGGTGGCCGACCCGATCCTCGGTGGCGCCGGTCTGGCCGGTGTGGGGGGTGCGGGCACAGGCGCGACGTGCACGATGGCCGTGCGCGTTGCCGGGTTGCCGTAGTTGTTCTGGGCCATCAGAGTGATCGGGTAGTTGCCGGCTACGGTGGGGTTGCCGGACAGGGTGCCGTCTGCCGTGAGAGTCAGTCCGGGCGGCAGCGTGCCGGCAATCAGGCTGAGGCTCGGGGTGGGCCAGCCGCTGGTGGGGACGACGAAGGAGTACGGCGTTCCGACGGTGGCGGCAGGCGGGTCCCCCGCGCCGAACTCGGCGAGCGCGTTGGCCGGCGTGATCGTCAGATGGACGCGTGTGTACTCAAACGGTGCGTAGGCAACGGCGAGGTCGAGGTTGCCGGGTGTCGGACCTGCGGTCACCACGCCGATGTGGAAACTGCCATCGGGACCGGTGACGCTTTCCACGGAGGTGCTGCCATCGTCGAACGTGGCGGTTGGGCCGTCGCTGAGTAGCAGCGCGACGAAGCTGACGCCGGAGATGCCGTTGCCGTAGTCGTCCAGCCAGTGACCGACCGCGGTGCCGGCAAACGTGGTGCCGGCCGTGGTGGTCGGGGTGATCCCGTCGATCGTGAGGTGACCTGTCGCTGCTGGGTAGACGTAGACGGAAGTGTCATAGGTGGTCTCGCCGTACGGTCCCAGGGCAGCGAGCCGGAAGCTGTAGACCCCCGCCTTCGTCGTCATTCCGGTGAGCCTGCCGTCTGGTGAGAGGGTCAGCCAGGAGGGCAGCGAACCGCCCACGGCCACGATGTCCGGTGTCGGCCAGCCGGTCGTGTGCAGTTGGTAGGAGAACGGCTGGCCGGCCGTGGCTCGCAGTCCGGTGGGTTCCTGCAACGCCGGTGTGTCGGCGGTGCCGTAGTCGATGTTCACGTAGCCGCTGCCGGCGTTGACACCGGCGGTGTCTGAGCTGTCCAGCGCGTCGGAGGTCAGGTAGCTGGACCCGCCGGCGCCGCCTGAGGAGCCGCCACCCCCGCCGCCGTACAGCCCGCCCCCGCCCCCGCCCCCGCCGTTGGTCTCGGTGTCGTTGGGGTCTGCGCTGCCGCCGTGGCCGCCGAGCCCGATGTAGCCCTGTGTCTCGCCGGTGGCCAGGTCGTCGCGGCCAACGGCGCCGCCCTGGCTCTGGGTGGCGCCGCGAGCCGGACCGTACTGCGACTCGGCCATGTAGATCGAGCCATCGCCACCACTGGGACCGCCGCCGGCGCCGCCCGGTGATGTCTGGTCGAACAGGCTCGAGCCGACTGCACCGCCGCCTCCAGCGGCCAGAAACCGGCCGGTGCCGCCGAGGGCGACGCCGGAGGCGCCGCCACCGCCGGCGCCGGGATCGTCGCCGGAGCCGCCGTCACCGCCGCCACCAAAACCACCGACACCCCCACTGGCCGAGGAGTTGTAGAAGCCTTGGACGCTCCCACCCTGGCCGCCTATGGTGATCGTGTAGGTCTGGCCGGGTGTGACGCGCAGGAGGCCGCGCACCTGCCCTCCCTTGCCGCCGTCGGTCGTCTTGCCGTGGTACGTCGTCTCCGAGCCGCCAGCGCCGCCCTCGAGGGTGAAGATCGCGTCGGTGACCCCGGCAGGCACCGTCCAGGTCGTCGTACCGGGGACGACGAAGACGATGTGTCCGCCCACATCGGCATACGAGGGCGCCGGCGGAGCCAGGATCAGCCCGCCCACCGCCGTGAGCAGCGCGGTCGGGGCGAGCAACGCGGTACGCCGCCAGGTTCTGGTCAGCTCAAACCTCATCAGGATTCCCTCCATGTCAGGACCATCAGGCCGATGGTGCGGTGGTGCGGTGGTGGTGAATGGCGTTGCCTCGACTTCTGGGGAGGTGCGCCAGCACGATCAGGAACTGCCCGCCCGGGCCGGCCGGAGTCTTCGCAGGGCGGATGCGCGCTCGGGTTCGCGGCTCAGCGACCGAGGTGGGCGCCGTGTCTAGCCGACTCGCGCGCAGATGGCGTACACGGTGTAGTCGTGGCTGCCGCTGTGCTCGTTGTAGACCTTGGCGAACCAGCCGCTGGATCCAACGGGGCCGGATTCTGCAACCTGTATCCGCGCGTCATCGGCGGAGAGCACGCCGCCGCCGAGGACGCTCAGTCCCGCTGGGCAGTAGGCACCGCGACTTGAGTAGGCGTCGTCACAGCCGAAGCCGCAGCTATCGACCGAGCTGCTTGTCGTGACGATCTGGTAGCCCGACATCCCGGCGGGTCCGGTCGCGCCGGTTGCCCCGGCGTCGCCTCTGGGCCCGGCTGGGCCATCCGCGCCGGGGGCTCCGGTGCTGCCCGGGGCGCCTTTGGCTCCGGTCTCTCCGGGTGCGCCGAGGGGTCCTTGCGGACCCGCCGCACCGGGCTCACCCTTGGGTCCGGTGAGACCGGTCGCTCCGGTGTCACCCTTGTCACCCGGTAGGCCGGTTGATCCGGTGGCGCCGGCCGAGCCGGTGGGGCCGGTGGGGCCGGCCGAGCCGGTGGGGCCGGTTCGGTTCCAGCTGACCTGGGTGTCGTGGGTCTGGCACCTCGGTGCGGTGCTGGGGTTGAGGTGGACGTTGTAGACGACGCCGTTGGCGTGGCTGAGGCAGCCTTGGAAGACGTTGGAGGGCTGTTGATCTGCCGCCATGGCGACCGCGGAGCTGCCTGCTGCGACGAGAGCGATCGCCGCGCCGCCGATCAGGACGTGGCGAGTCAGGCGGATGTGTTTCACGGTGTTCTCCTTTGGTGGTGACCCTGTGGATCAGGGACATTGCGGGGAAGGGCGGGATCGCCTGGACACAACGTTGGGGCTAAGCCGACTGCGTGCCTATCGGGCAGCTGCCCTAGATCGGGGACCAAACGGCTCAGATGGTGAGTACGCTTCGACGGTGTCGATCAGGAGCGGAGTGTGACCAGCGGACTGGTCAGCCCGGTCTTCGTCGGGCGACGGGCTGAGCGTGCCGAGCTTGCCGAGATGGTGGACGCGGCGGTCGGCGGCGTCGCAGGGTTCGCGTTGGTCCGCGGCGAGAGCGGGGTCGGCAAGTCACGGCTGGTCGCTGACGCTGCGGATCGTGCGCGGTCACGTGACGTCCGGGTGTTGTGGGGCAATTGCGTCGAGCACGGCGTGGCCGGTCTGCCGTTCGCGCCGTTGGTCGACGCGTTGCGTCTGCTGGCCCGGACCATGCCGCGGGCCGACTTCGAGGAGGTGCTCGGACCTGCGCGCGGTCCGATGCTGCGCCTGCTGCCCAACCTGGCGCCGACGCCGGAAGTGGACGTAAACGTCGACAGCGCCCAGCTGCTCGAGCTGGTCCTAGGTGTGGTCGAGCGGCTGGCCGAACGCTCGCCGGTGCTGATCCTGATCGAGGATCTGCACTGGGCCGACCGGTCCACCCTGGACCTGCTCGCTTACCTCGTGCGGACCCTGCACGGCGTACCCGTGCTGCTCCTGGGGACCTTTCGGACCGACGAGATCAACCGCCGGCATCCGCTGCATGCGCTGCTGACGGCATGGGAACGCGGCCGGGTCGTCCGCCGCATCGACCTGGCTCGCTTCGAACGGGCGGAAGCCGCCGAGCAGCTCGCAGGAATCCTGGGCGAGACGCCTAGGGCCGCACTGGTCGACCTGGTCTACGAGCGCTCGGACGGAAACGCGTTCTTGACCGAGGAGATGCTCGACGCCGTACGAGCGGGCGGCGACACGGCAGCACTGCCCGCATCGTTGCGCGATGTGCTGTTGTCTCGGGTCGATGCGCTGAGTCCCACGGCGCAGCGGGTCGTTCAGGCGGCGGCGGTTGCCGGCGGTCCGGTGCCAGAGGCGCTGCTGGTCGCGGTGTCCCGGCTCGACGAGGCCGAGGCCTTCGGCGCGCTTCGCGAGGTGATTGAGCGGCACCTGCTGGTGGCGGACACGGCCGGTCGCGGCTACTCCTTCCGGCACGCGCTGGCCCGTGACGCCGTGGTCGACGACATGCTTCCCGGCGAGCGGGCCAAGCTGCACGCGACGTACGGCGAGGTACTCAGCGCCCGACCCGAGCTCGGAGGCGACGACGATGCTGCGGTCGCCGCGAAGCTCGCCATTCACTGGTACGCCGCCCTGGACCTCCCGCGGGCCCTGACGGCGTCGGTCATTGCGGCCCAGGGCGCGCTCCAGCGCTACGCCCCGGCTGATGCCTCACAGCATCTCGAGCGCGCTCTGCAGATCTGGCCGCGGGTGTCCGATGCCGAAACGATGACTGGACTCGACCACGTGGAGCTGCTCGCACGGGGCGGCCGCGCTGCCTACGAGTCCGGGGAGATCGGCCGCTCGCTTGCTTTCTACGAGCAAGCGCTCGACGAGCTACGACAGCGGGCCGGAGATCCGGGCCGACAGGTGGAGCTCTTGGTCGCAAAGGCCGAGGCCCTCAATGCGGCAGGCAGTTCCGAACCCGTCATTGCCGAGCTCGAGGCCGCGGTCCGGCTGCTCCCCGCCGACGAGATGACAGCCGAGCGCGCCGCCGTCCTGGCCGTGCTGGCCAGCGCGCTGATGCGCGCCGGCCAGCCTAAGGAAGCCGCGAAGACGGCAGAACAGGCGATCCTCGCTGCCCAGGCGTCGGGTGCCGGCCAGGCCGAGGCCGAAGCTGAGATCGCCCTCGGCCACTTCACTGCTGGCGAGCTCGCCGACGACGACACCGGACTGCTCCAGCTCCGGGCGGGCATCGACCGAGCGGGCGCGGAGGGCCAGATGACCACGGCGCTGCGCGGCTGGATCGCCTTGAGTGACGCCCTGGAGCTGCGAGGTTTGAGCCTCCAGGCGGCCGAGGCAGCGGCCGAGGGCATCGCGTTCGCCCGGACCCTTGGCTACCACCGCAGTCTTGCCACCTTCCTGACCGGGAACATGGTCGAGTCAATGGTCCACCTGGGGCGCTGGAACGAGGCCCGCACGATGCTCACAGCAACTCTCGATACGCAACCGGAAGGCGTGTTCGCCGCCACGATCCTCGACCTGGAGGCGCGTCTCGCCGCCTTGTCCGGGCGGTACGACGACGCCGAGCGGGCGTTGGCCCGTGCGCGAGCACTGATGGGACAGCACTCCGAGACGCAGTACGACAGCCCGCTCGCCTTCACCTTGGCCGAGCTCGCCCGCGCCCGGGGAGACCATGCCACGGCGCTGACCGTGCTCGCCGGTGCCTTGCACCCCGGAGTCAGCGACGCGTTGACGGCACGCTACGACTGGCCGCTGGTCTGGCTGGCCACCCGGATCCAAGCCGACCTGCGGCGAGGAGGCATCCGAAGCGACTCGGAAGCGGTTGGGGCGGCGGTCGACGCGGCGTTCGACACCCTGGAGGTACGCAGTGCTCCCGCGCAGGGCTGGCGGCTGACGACGGCCGCCGAGCGACTACGGGCAACCGGCGAGGACAGCGCCGAGGCATGGGAGGCAGCTTCTTCCGCATGGCGCCGTGCCAACCGGCCCTACGAGCTCGGTTACTGCCTGCTGCGCCTGGCCGCGGCCCGGTTGGCGACACGTGAGCGCACGGCCGCTGCGGCCGCGGCCCGCGAAGCACGAGCTGTGGCCGACGACCTCGGCGCGCTGCCGCTGCGCGAGATGGTCGATGAGCTGCTCGCGGGCGCCCGGCTTGCGCCGCCCACAGCGCTCACCGATGGTCTCGCGCGGTTCGGTCTGACCCTGCGTGAACGGGAGGTGCTCGCGCTGCTCGCCACCGGCCGCACAAACCCGGAGATCGCGAAGACCTTGTTCATCAGCCCGAAGACGGCCAGCGTGCACGTGTCGAACATCTTGGCCAAGCTCGGCGTTGCAAGCCGGGTCGAGGCCGCCACGCTCGCCGAGCGAGAGGCACCCAGGCCTGCGCTCTAGGACGCCACTGGCTGCAAATAGGTCGGTCGTCCGATGCCGAAGTGTCCTGCTTAGCCCGACTCTCGTTCTCAACAGCTCTTCGTCGAGAACAGGACGGCGGCCATGGCCGAAGCACTCGAGATGGATCCGCAAACATCATGCAGCACCGCCAAGACTGGGGCGACCGGTTCGATGCGGGCGGCCCTGGCGAACCCAGCGTTTCGGCGCCTGGTCATCGCGCTCACGACCTCGCAGGCCGGCGACTGGCTCTACAACGTCGCGTTGTTGGCCTTCGTCTACGAGCGCACCCATTCAGCGGCCTGGCTCAGCGCGACGACCGCGATTCGGGTGCTCCCGATTGTGCTGCTGGGGCCGCTCGGGGGAGTGGTGGCCGATCGATTCGACAGACGGCGGACGATGATCGTCTGCGACCTCGTCCGAGCCGGTCTGATGCTCACGCTGGTGCTCGTCGCGGTGCTCGAACTACCCACGATCCTCGCGCCGGTCGTGGCCGGCCTCGCCACCGCAGCCTCGGCGCCCTACCCACCGTGCACCGCCGCGTCGGTGCCGCGGCTGGTGCCCGACGAGGACCTCGCCGCGGCCAACGCCGTCCGAGCCGTGGTCGGCCCGCTGTGCATCGTGCTTGGACCCGCCCTCGGAGCGCTGCTGCTGCTCGCGGGGCCAGTCAGCCTGATCTTCGCCGTCAATGCCGGGACCTTTGTGGTCTCGGCGGTCGTTGTCGCTTCACTTCACGCCGGTGCACCCTTCCGGCCGTCCCGCAGGACGCAGCGCAGCCATCTGCTCGCGGAGATGGCCGAGGGAGCCGGAGCCTTGTGGTGCAACCGGTTCGCGCTACGGCTCGTCTCGGCCGATCTGGTCTGTAGCTTCCTCTACGGCGTCGAGACCGTGGCGCTGGTGCTCGTCAGCTCACGCCTGGGACTGTCCGACCAGGGCTACGGCCTGCTCCTCGCCGCGGCCGGCGCGGGCGGCGTGCTCGGCTCAGTGTTGGCCCCTCGCGTGGCTCGAGCCGGAGCAACGTCCCGCGTCATCGCCGTCATGCTCGTTGTCGCCGCGGTCCCGTTGGCCCTCATGCCCCTGATGCCGTCACTGCCGGGCGTGCTGCTGCTCGCCGCGCTGATGGGCGCGGCGTCGATGCTGGTCGAGGTCTCCACCGAGACCGTGCTCCAGCGCACCCTCGACGACGCCGTCTTCGGACGCGCCTACGGCTTCGCCTTTCCCGCCTCAATCGCGGGCATAGCGATCGGCGCGGCCGTCGCCGCACCCCTCATCGCGTGGTGGGGGCTGGTCGACGCGATGTTGCTGGTCGGAGTGACAGCCGTCGGCTACGCCATTGTGCTGTGTCTGCCTGGGCGCAGAAGCCGCCAGGTGATCTAGCACCGCGGCGTACAAGCCGGCCCGTTGAGTGACACCGTGCCGGCTCCGCGTGAAGGCAACCGACGCCTTCGACAACGAGACTGAGTTCCACGAGGTGTTCGGTGCGATGCAGGAAGACAGCGATGTGCTGCTCACGGCTGGAGAGCTGGCCGGTGACGCCGAGAGCGTGTCCGAGACGGTCTATGAGCCAGGCGACTGCGGACGTGCCGCTGCAGGTCACTTTGTGCGTCGAATGGTTGATAACACGGCGTAGATCCGTTGCAGTACGTCAACCCGCCAGAGCTTCCCTCGAATATCGCGATCGGCTTTGCTCACGTCGATCCATGGGACTAGAACGGCCCGGGAAGCGATCGGCTCCCGGTACGTAGGGAGGACCATGGGCCATCCGTTGGGTCGGGGCGCCGGGGTCGGCGAGGCCACCACACATGCTGCGCAGCTACGCCGGCGTTCGTACCGAAGGACTGCGCGCGACGCCGTGATCCTGGCCGAGGAGCTTGCCCGCATCGACGGGATCGAGTCGGCGTTCCTCTACGGCTCCTTCGCCGCACGGATGCTCGGGGATGCCGGTCCGGCACCGCATGACATCGACGTCATGGTGCTCGGTGAGCCCGACGTGGACGTGGTCTACGAGGCGTGCGCCCGGTTCGAGACGGCGGTGCACCGTCCCGTGACCCCGACGATCCTCCACCCCGGAGGAGTTCGCCGCACCCTCCGGTTTCCTGGACAACGTGCGCAGCGGCCCGGCGGTCGCCGTGATCGGGGAGCTGCCGTGGCGCTGACTCTGACTCCGCTCACCCGCGTCCAGCAGGCGACGGTCCGGCCAGCACGAGGCGCTCGGCCGCCTGCGACGCGCTCGCAACCAGGACCGCTACGAGGCGAAGCCGGTGGGGGCCGCGGCGACCGGGAAGGTCGAGCAGGTCGCCCGGACGCTGTTCGACGCCGCCCTCGCCAGAGGGATCTCGCCGTGACCCAGTGGTCGGCAATAGTCCGCAAGCAACTCAGGAACTGTGCCGTCCACGATGCTCTGAGCGGCCTTCCGGGTGGGTGCTTCGGGTCTCGGCTCGCTGGTTGGGGCGGCGGATCCAGTCGGCCGGGTCCACCTTCGGCAGCATCTTGGCAATCGCGAGCGCGACGTACATCACGGTGTTCATAGCGACGAACGCAGCGAGCGCACCGAAGAAGGCCGTGTGCAGGGTCGACGCTGGAATCACCGTGTCGGAGATGAGCGCGAACGATGTCATCGGGCGCTCTCCAGTTCGCTGGCCGAAAGTTGCGATACGTGTTGCCACCGGGCTCGCCTGCCGATGGTGATGTCGACGATCCCCCTGACGTAGACGACGTTGAGCACGACAGCAAAGAAAAGTTCCGGGAAGAGGAGCACGCTGAGAAGACGGGCCTGCCAACCGCCTTTCCAGACGGTGACCACCCGTTCGGCGACGAACAGGAGACCCAGTCCGATCCAGAACGGGAACCAGATCCAACTGTTCAGCGCCATCACCATCACGGCGATGAGGGCGAAGTACGACGCGAGGGCGATCACTCCGTAACCGATGCCGAGTTGCTGTGCCCAGTATCTGAAGGTCGCCGGCGTCATCCCATAGGAGCCGAGATTCTCGAGAGCTCCGCGCTGCCATCGCAGCCGTTGCACCCACAATGCGCTCCAGGTGGGCATCACCTCGGTCACGACGGTGCATTGCGAGGGCGAGATCATCAGGCCGCCAAGTGACTTGATTGCGAGTGTCAGTTCGTTGTCCTCGGTCAGCGCGATCGTGTCGTAGGCATCGCCGTGCTTGCCCGGCAACGTCTGCCCGCGACGCTCCGCAATGGTGCGAAGAGCGAGGGGTCGAAAGAGGGATGCGGTGCCGGTCAGGACAAATACCCGGCCGCGGCGTCGCCGGATCTCACGGGCATAGCGGATGTATTCGTTGCGCTGGAACTGGCCGAGCAGCCCGTGACCGTCCTCGCCGTAGAAGAGACCACCGATCGCCATCAGCGCCCGGTCGCCGACGAAACGTCCGACCGCGGCCTTGAGGAAACCATCGTCGAGCGTGGTGTCGGCGTCCATGACCATGACGAGGTCGTTGTCGCCCAGCCCTGGCAGTACCGTCGTCAAGGCTTGGTTCAGGGCACCGGCTTTCTTGTCCACGTTGTCGATCGACTCGATCACCTCGACCCCCGCCGCACGAGCGATCGTGACGGTTGCGTCTGTGCAGTTGTCGGCCACCACGATGATCCGTTCGGGGCAGTGTGACTGGCCAAGCAGGGAAGCGAGAGTGAAGGGCAGGCACGTCTCTTCGTTGTGAGCTGGGATCAGAACCGTGACCGTGACGGGGCCGGCGTAGATCCCCCTGGTTGCTGCCATCACGATCTTCGGTGCGAGTGGCCGAGCAACCTGGTCCTCAGAACGTCGAGAGCGGTTGGTGATCCGGCGTTCGAGCAGGGCCACGCCCAGGGCGAAGAGGCCTGCCAGCGCTGCTGCCGCCCCAATCACGCGCACCGATGGGGCTGCTGTGTCGTAGACAACGCGCCACGGTCCCAGCACCGCGCCCTGGATCGATGGGCCTCGATCCACCGAGTGGTTTGCAGCCACCGCGAACCACAGCAGCCCGGCAGCGCCGCTGGCCAGGCCCAGAATGACCAGCCCGACAGCTCGTTGAAATCTCCCCATGATTGTTGCCTCCGCAGGGAGGCTAACTCTGCGCACGTGTGACTCGGGCACATTCTGGCGAGGCCTGACCGATCGGCCACACCTGACCGCACATACGGGTCTGTCCGGATCTTCTTTGGCCCCGCCCAGCGCAGTGTGTGCCTACCATGCGGGTCGGGTCTGCGGCACCAATCCGCAGTGCATCAACAGCTCACGTGAGTGGTTCGTGCTGTGCCCGCGTCGATTCGACGACACCAACCACTCACCTGCGTGGTTGGTGCTGCCGCTCGCTGACGGTCACCCAGCCAGTTCTTCCTGCTTGAGCCGGACGCAGAGTCGTTCGTACGCCGAGGTGATGTGCGCCTCGACCAAGGCCTGTCCCGTTGTCGATCGCTTGGCCACGATCGCGTTCAGCAACTCGCGGTGTTCGGTCGCGGCAATTGCAAGGTAGTTGCTGTCGTCGGTCTGGCGGTGAAGCAGGAACAGCGCGATGTGGCTACGAATGCCGAGCCATGACTGGTAGAGCCGGTCGTGGTGTGCGGCCTGGTAGATCGCATCGTGGAAGGCGACGTCGAGCTTGAGGGTCCGTACGACGTCCGCCCTGCCGGCGGCGGTGTCGATCTCGTCGACGATGTCTTGCAGGCGGGACAGATCCTCGGCCGTGGCGCCGACGATGGCGCGCTGGAAAGCCAGTCTCTCCAGGACTGTGCGCAGGCTGTAGAGCTCCTCGGCGTCGCGCCGGTTGATCGTGGTCACGAATGTTCCGCGGTGCCAGTCGCCGCGCACCAAGCCTTCGTGCCGGAGCCGCATCATGGCTTCGCGGACGGGGCCCCGGCTGACGTCAAGCCGGTAGGCGAGCTCGACTTCGCTCAGCCGTTCGCCTTTCGCGAGCTCACCGGTGAGGATCGCGTCCCGGAGTTGGTCGGTCACCTGATCCGAGAGCCCGGTCCGCTTTGCCGGTCTGACGGCACGGACCCCGCTATTCATTACGGGTACATCCATGTCAACATGTTAACAGTCGAACATCTGACAGTTGTCTAAGAATCTTAGGACGGGTATGACTGACGCCGATACACAGCTGGACCTCCCCCCGATGCCGCTTCCGACCAGGCTTCGGGAGATCGACATCGCCCGTTCGCCGGGTCAGGCGAGCAAGGCAGCGACCGGCAACGGCACGGAGCCGAAGCTCTCCGCGGTGGACTTCTCACACGGAGACGTCGACGCGTTCCCGCCTTCGGCAGAAGCGCTGGCTGCGTTCGTCTCGGCTGTTGCCGAGGGTGGGCACGCGGCCTACACGACGTATCGCGGCAACGTCGGCGTCCGTGAGCGCCTGGCCGGACGGCTTGCCGAGCTGACCGGGGCCTCGGTCGACGCCGATCGCGAGCTGATCGTGACACCGGGCACCCAGGCGGGGCTGTTCCTGTCGCTGTCCGCACTCGTGGAACCCGGCGATCGTGTCGCCCTGATCGAACCCGACTACTTCGCGAATCGGCGCATCCTCAGGCATCTGGGGGCAGAACTCGTTCCCATCGCGTTGAACTTCACGGGCGCCGGGCCAGCAGCCGTCATCGATGTCGACCAGCTGCGCGCGGCACTTCGGTCCAGCGGAGCAAAGCTGCTCTGCCTGTCCAACCCCAACAATCCCACCGGCGTCGTACTGCCGCCGGCTGTCGTCCATGGCATCGCGCAGGTGTGCCTCGAGGTCGGCGTCTTCGTCGTGGTCGACCAGCTGTACTGCCGGCAGGTCTTCTCCACGTCCACCTACACCCATCTACGCGCGACGCCTGAGATGCGTGACAACTGCCTGACGCTGCTGGGCCCGTCGAAGACCGAATCGCTCAGCGGCTACCGCGTCGGGGTTGCCATCGGCCCGGACTGGCTCATCGACCGGATGGAGGCGGTGCTGTCCATCGTCTCCTTGCGGGCAGCCGGCTACAACCAGAAGTGCCTGGACACGTGGTTGGCCGAGGACCCCGCCTGGCTGAGCGAGCGCATTGCCGCCCATGAACAGATTCGCAACCGGATCGTCGAGGTGTTGAGTCTGCTGCCAGGGCTTCAGGTTCGACCGGCGGAGGCGGGCAGCTACCTGTTTGTCCGGCTACCGGCACTGGACATCAGCGCCGTGCAGTTCATCGCCGAACTCCGCGACGATGAGGGGATCGTCGTGACCCCGGGGGGCGAGTTCGGGCCCGGTTTCGAGGACTACTTCCGGATCAACTTCTCCCAGGACGCAGACCGGGCAGTCGCTGCGATCGAGCGGCTGGTGCAACTGGCTCGGGCTCGTCTGGCAGACGGCGGAGCGTCCTGAGCGATCCGGGCTCAGTGGGAAAGCGCGCCGTGTGGAAGTACGGCGTGGACGCCCACCACGCCATTCACGATCTGGGTCACGCGCAGATCGACAACGACGCTCGCCAACGCGATGGCGTCCAGGCGTGACAGCCCGTGCTCGTTCTGCATCAGGTCGAACATCGACTCAAGTGCCGCGAACGCCGCGTCGTCAAGGTTCTCGCCGAGTCCCATCGAGATCCAACCGGCTGGTGTGTTGGCGATCGGGGTGTTGATCGGCAGGTCGGACCTGACGTTGAAGGTGAGCTCGACCGACTCCATCGGACATTCGATAGCCGTGCCGCTGACCTCACCGTCCCCTTGGGCTGCATGGCCGTCACCGACTGAGAAGAGCGCGCCATCGACGGAGATCGGCAGGTAGAGGGTGCTACCGGCGACCAGTTCCCTGCAGTCGAGGTTGCCTCCGAATATCCGGGGCGGGACCGTGGAGTGCTGTCCTGCCTCGGGTGGCGGCATCCCCATGACCCCCATGAATGGCCGCAGCGCGACGGTGTGCCCGTGCTGGTTGCGGCCGGTCATCGTTGAAGGGTCCAGGTCCCACGTGTGCACGACGCCATCGAGCTCGATGCCGTACTTCTCGTTGATCCTGCTGGGCTTTCCCCCCGCGATGCAGGTTCCCCACGAGCCGGGGACGATCGAGGTGATACCGACCTCGAGCGTCATGCCCGCTGCCGCACCGCTCACCCGCACCGGCCCGGTCATGGCGTGGCCGGCCCCTTGCTCGAACGCGGCCACCTTCGGCCTGTCCGGGAAGGCGCCCCCGTCGTAGGGGCCGCTGGACCACCAACAGTCCAGTGTTTCGAATCGGACCGAGTCGCCGGCCTCGATGGTGATGGCGGGTTCGATGTCGCGGGAGAAGAACCCGTGCACAGCCTCACCGGAGGGGCGTAGGGACCAGTCTGTCATTGCACACCCTCAGTGGTCGGCTTCGAAAATGTTCGGTCGGCGCAGGTGCCACGCTGTCGATGACTCGAACGCTCGTCCGATTCGCAGCACGGTCGCTTCGTCGAGGGGACGTCCCACTATTTGCAGGCCAACTGGAAGCCCGTCGGCGAAGCCACAGGGAACGCTGAGCGCCGGCAGTCCGGTGACGTTCGCAGGATAATTGTGATGCACCAGCCCGGACAGCCTCGGCGTTGGTGCACCGTTCGTCTGCGCGTCGAGCGGATAGGCGGTCACCGGGACCGTCGGCCCGATCAGCGCATCCAGGCGGTGGGTCTCGAAGGCCTTTCGTACGGCGTCGCTGAGCACGCGTCGAGCCCGCTGCGCATTGGCGTATGCCACCGCCGGGATGAGCTCGCCGA
Organism: Marmoricola sp.; assembly: GCA_025965195.1. Taxonomy (GTDB): domain Bacteria; phylum Actinomycetota; class Actinomycetes; order Propionibacteriales; family Nocardioidaceae; genus Marmoricola. The sequence continues at coordinate 12,784 of JAOPXK010000085.1, read as the reverse complement.
ACGCGAGCATCCGTCGGGTCTCGGGTTCATAGTCCCCGCGACGAGTCCGCAACAGCTGACCGTGCCAGGCGCTGTTGTCGACCAGGTTGATCGTGCTACCGACTGCGCTCATCAGATCCAGCTCAGGGATGGTCACATCGACCAACTCGGCGCCGATGGCCTTGAGCTGATCCAATGCCGCATCCGCAGCGGCTCGAACACCGGCTTCGACACCGGGAAAGTCGAAGAAGTAGTGCCGATCCACACCCAGGCGAAGTCCCGACACGCCTCGGTCCAGATCAGCTCTGGGGTCGCCGACCGGCTCGCGGAGGCTCGCGGGATCGCGGGCATCGAACCCGGCGATGGCGCTGTAGAGGATCGTGCAGTCCTCCACGGAGCGCGTCAGGAACCCGACGTGATCGAGTGATGGACTCGCTTGGAAGACCCCGAATCTGCTGACCCGGCCATAAGTCGGCTTGAGCCCGACGATTCCGTTGACCGCAGCCGGCGTGCGGATCGAACCTGCAGTATCGGTACCCACGGCGCCCAGTGCCGAGCCCACAGTCACTGCTACCGCTGACCCCGCGCTTGAGGCGCCGGGAAACGAGTCGAGCTTCCAGGGATTGCGCGTCGGTGGGGTGTTGAGACCGTAGGCGAATTCGTGGGTGACCGTCTTGCCGACGATCACCCCACCTGCGGCCCGGATTCGTTCCACCACTGCCGCGTCCTTGGTGGGTCGGTGACCCTTGAGCACCCGAGAACCCACTTCGGTGGGTGCATCCAGTGTCTGGAAGTTGTCCTTGACCGCCAGCGGCAGTCCGAGGAGCGGTGCCGTATCCCCGGACCTGCGGCGACGGTCTGCGTGACGGGCTGCTTCACGCGCCGCCTCGTGAGCAACGTGGACGTAGGCGTGAACCATCGGCTCGGTCTCATCGATTCGCCGAAGGACAAGGTCGGTCAGCTCAAGCGAGGAGATCTCGCCGGCCTCGAGGAGTTGCGCTGCCGAGGTCACGGTCAGCGCAAGGGGTTCAGTCATGCCAGCGCGCATCGAAGGTGACCAGCGGATCCACCTCGTTGAGATCGAGTCCGTCGATCTCAGCGCTGACGGCCTTCTGTTCTACGAGGGCACCAGCGGTCCAGGCAAGGTCGGAGTCATCGAGAACTGCCCCGAGGTGCTCCGCCACCATCGCTACTTCATCGGCCGATCTGTCCGAGCTTCCCGCGGGTCCGGCAGCCATCCAGCGATTTCCCTTCAAGGTTCTGACCGTCTCGAAATGACCCATCAAGCGGCCCGATGGCAATCAAATGGCGCGGTCCACGAGCACCGCCGAAGCGACGGCCGAAGCGAGACAAGGCGCCGTCGGAGCCGTGCTCGCTGGAGGCTATACCAACACCCAAGGGGAATTCCTGACCGGTTAACATCTCCGCATGGTCAGCCTCCGGGCGTTGCAAGCGCTCGCGGCAGTTCGTGCTCGGGGGTCCGTTACCGCCGCAGCAGTCGCCCTCGGCTACACGCCGTCGGCGGTGTCGCAGCAGCTGAACCGACTCGAGCGGGAGACCCGTACGGTCCTGCTCGAGCCGCACGGCCGGACGGTCAGGCTGACCATTGCAGGCGAGCAGCTCGCAAATGCAGCGGAAGCCATCCTGCGCGAGTGGGAGAGTGCCGCAGCTGGTTTGGAGCTACTCCGCGGCACAGTCTGCGGCGTCGTTCGGGTGGCCGCCTTTCCGACAGTCGCACGGGGGTTGCTGCCCCAGGTCCTGTCCACGTTGCGTCGGGAAGAGCCGGAGCTCACCATTCAGCTGGCGGAGACGCCGTCTCACAGCACCATCGAGATGTTGAAGGATGGCGACTGTGACCTGGCCGTCGCGCATGACTGGCCCGAGACCCCGCTGAACGTTCCTCCCGGGATTCGCGCCGAGCTGTTGGGCACCGATTTCGCAGACGTCATCCTCCCCGCGGATCACCGCCATGCACAGCGTCCTTACATCGCACTCGAAGACCTCGCCGACGAGCGCTGGGTCGCTGAGCCGGGCTCGGTCACCCATGACCTGCTGGTCCACCTGCTGGCCAGGAGCGTCGACGCACCCCGTGTCGAGTTCGCCATTCGCGAGTTCCCGACCCAGTTGGCGCTCATCGAAGCTGGTCTCGCAGTCGGCCTCATCCCGCGGCTCGGCCGCGCCGATCTGCCCGACGGCGTGCGGGCCGTGCCCACGGACCCGCCAGCGGCACGCCGGGTGTACGGCGTTATCAGGGATTCCAGCGCGGATCGTCCGGCCGTGCAGTCGGTTCTGCAGGCGTTGAAAGCGCATTGGCCCGATGCGAACTGACTGCTGGCAGCCGACCGACGAAGCGGCGGCTGCGGTCAACTGCGGCGAACTGACCGTGAAGAGAAGCTAACAGTATGAGAAAGGAACCTTCGCTGGTCCTAACAGGCAGACCTACTGCACTCTGTTGCCTGTTGTGAATGGTCGCCAAGGCCAACGCCTGCCGGAGGGAAGAATTCGATGGACGACGGTCGTGAGCAGGACCAGCGGGTTGGCCTTCAGGAAGGGGCCGTAGGCCTGCTCGGAGACTTCGTCGGCGCCATCACCGACGTGGCGCCAACGCTCGATGTTGCCTTGACGCTGGCGGCATTCGTGCTTGTCATGGGCGTCGCCGGCCCGTCAAGCATCCTGATGGCGGGCGCGGCGATGCTGTGCGTGGCCACTGGGTATGCGCGCCTGAACCGGCTGGAACCCAACGCTGCTGCCGGCGTGCAGTGGCTACGACGACTCCTCCCGGCCCTTGGCTTCGCGATGGGCCTGCTGGTCATCTTCACCATTACCTTCATTCTCGTCTCGAACGTCGCGCTGGCCGGTAGCACCGTGCTGTCGCTCTTCGGGTCGAGCCTCACCAACAACGCTCTCGTCGTGTGGGCCGTCGGGGCGGCCGTCGTCTTGGTCTCGGTCCTCATCGCGGTGTTCGGCGTCCGGGTGCAGATCCGCTTCCAGGCCGTCCTGGTCGTCATCGAGTATGCGATCGTGCTCGTCTGTGCCATTGCCATTCTCGTGGCGCACGCGCGCGGTCATCTGCCGCACGCTCCCCAGCCCTCGCTCGGCTGGCTCTCGCCATCAGCTGCCGCCAAGTCGGACGGCGGAATCGCCGCCGGGATCGTCCTTGGCGTGTTCACCCTCGGGGGTTGGGAAAATCCGATCTACCTCGCGGAGGAGCAGCATGATGCCCGACGCGACCCGGGCCGCGCTGCCTACCTGGGCATCATCTGGGGGACGCTGTTCGTCGCATTTCTGATGATCGCGTTCCAGTCAGCTGCGCCGGCGAGTGCCATCCAGAAGCACGGCGGAAACATCCTGGCCTATGCGACTGGCCTGGTCCTTCCCGCGCCGTGGCCCACGCTGATCAGTATTGCGCTGATCATTTCACTGGTCGGCGGCATCCAGGCAACGGCGAGTGACGGTGCACGGACGGCGTTCGGCATGGCCCGCGAGCGCATCCTGCCGACGGTCTTCGGTCGGGTCAGTCCGCGCTATCGCACGCCGTCGGCTGCCTTCGTCATCATCGGCCTGGCCGCCGTCGTGATCGCAGTCCTGTATGCGGCGAGCAGTGGCGTGGTCACCATCCTCGGAGACGTGACCGCCACGACCGGCCTGATGTACACGATCGTCTACGTCTCGGTCGCCCTGACCTCGATCTGGCGTTTCCGTTCCAGCCTGCTGAGCTCGGCCCGGGAGTTCGTTGCCGGGGCCGTGGTTCCGCTGGCGGGCTCGGCCGTCCTCATGTACGCCTTTGTGAAGACCCTCACGACATCGTCGGCGGGCGTGATCGTTCCGACGGTAGTGGTGCTGGTTCTGGTGATCGGGACCGGCCTGGCCCTGCAGCGCTGGAGCCAGGCGCCGTTCTTTCGGGAGCGCCTGACCGAGTCGCCCGAAATGCCAGTATCGGAGATCAGCGTATGACCCAGATTCTGATTGCTTCCTACCTCGAGCCCGAATGTGTCGACCAGATACGGGCGGCTGCGACCGACATCGACGTGGCGTACGTACCGGAGCTGCTGCCTCGTCCGCGCTACCGCTGCGACCACATCGGATCCGCACTGGAGCTGACCGACGCCGACAGCCGCCGCTGGTCGGATCTGCTGGGATCGGCGGAGGTGATGTTCGACTTCGACTGGCACCAGCCGGCTCTGATGGCGACGCGGTGTCCCGAGCTGCGCTGGGTCCAGGCCACCAGCGCAGGCATCGGCGATGTCGTCGAAGGCTCGAAGCTCGGCGAAACTCCCGTGATGATCACGACGGCGGCTGGTGTCCACCCCGGACCGCTGACGGAGTTCGTGATCGGTGGTCTGCTTCATCTCGTCAGGGACTTCCCCCGCCTGGAGCGCGACAAGGCTGCACGGCGGTGGGAGAGATTCGCCGGTGAGGAACTTGCCGGGAGATCGGCACTCGTCATCGGCACCGGCAGCGTCGGCCGGCGGGTCGGGCTCGGGCTGCACCACCTCGGGGTCAGCGTTACGGGGATCGGCCGTCGGTACCGACCCGAGCTTCCCGAAGGCTTCAGCAGCGTCGTTGCGGCCTCCGACCTCGACGCAACGCTCCCGACAACGGACCTGCTCGTCATCTGCTGCCCGCTCACCGAGCAGACCCGCGGAATGATCGGCGAGAAGCAGCTGGCCCTGATGCCCGAGGGCGCCGTGGTCACGAACATCGGCCGCGGTCCGGTCATCGACGAGGATGCCTTGTTGGCGAGCCTGCAGTCCGGTCATCTCCGCGGTGCTGTCCTCGACGTGTTCACGCGCGAGCCGCTGCCTGAGGACTCGGCATTCTGGACGCTGCCCAATGTCGTGGTCTCCCCACACTCCGCCTCCACCGTATCGGGAGAGAATGCTCGCCTGACGGAGCTCTTCATCGAGAACCTGCTGCGCTACCGCGCCGGGGAGCCGCTGATCAACAGGTATGAGAGCGCTCACGGCTACTAGCCCGGCTCCCGCCGACCTACGATCGCAAGTACGACGCACCATTCACGTCGACGATGGTGCCGGTGCTGTACTCCGCGCCGGCAGAGGCCAGGAACGCGACGACATACGCGATCTCGTCGGGTAGCCCGGCCCGGTTGAGCGGGCTCTGCTCGCGAATTCGTCGGCCGCTCTCGCCCTGCAGGAGCTCCGCGGTCATGTCGGTCTCGATGAACCCCGGCGCCACCGTCGTCACATAGACGTTGTGCGGTGCAAGTGCTTGCGCCAGGGATTGCCCCATGCTGTTCAGTCCCGCCTTGCTTGCTCCGTAGGCCGGGTAGTCCGGCTCCCCACGCGCTGCCCCGCGCGAGGAGACGTTGACGACACGTCCGCCGCCGAGACTGATCATGTGCCGAGTGGCGCAGAAGGTGACGTTGGCAGCCCCGATCAGGTTCACGTCGAGGGTCCGCCGCCACGCCGCCTGCCACTCCTCATAGCTCACGTCGGCAAGGCAGTGCTCTTCATAGATGCCGGCATTGTTGACCAGCACGTCCAGGCGGCCGAGACCCGACACCGCGTCATCAACCATCTGCCTGACGGCCTCGGCATCGGCCAGATCGGCTTGGAGCACGACGTGCCCGGTGCCGGGCAGTAGTGCCCGAGTCTCCTCGGCCGCCTCCCTGTTCGACTGACAATGGACGGCCACCCGCGCCCCGTGTTGCGCGAAGCGCAGGGCGACCGCTCGGCCGATACCGCGCGAGGCGCCCGTCACTAGCACGCCTTGACCAGTGAAATCCATTGCTCGCTGTCCTCTGGCTCGAGATTGAATGGGCCACGGGCACCAATGACCGTGTCGTGCGCAGCGACACTGCTACACGGCAGTTGGATCGGCCTGGGGAGTCAGCTGTTGCTCGGCTTCCTGGGACTGCCACTCGATGCCGTGGGTGTATCGCCGCCGTGCGTAGAACTGGTAGTAGACGATCGAGAGCAGCGTCCAGATGACTCCGACCACCACTGCCATGCCGCCGCCCGAAACGTGCAGCGGCCCAAGGTCGCTGCCGGATCCTCCGGTGAAGAACTGGCCGATGAGTGCCACCAGGACCATCGTTGCGGCGAAGATCGGGGTGAATGGGTACAGCGGAGTCTTCCACGGCAGCAGCGCGGCCGCCGCGCGCCCCATCTTTCGACGGATCAGTGGTTGCGACAGGGAGATCATCAGCCAGGCGAAGAGAAATCCGAACGCCGACAGGCTCGCCACGAAGACATAGGCAGTGTCCGGATAGAAGAACGCCAACAGGGCGCCGATGAACGCACAGCCGGCTGTCGCCACCGTCGCGAGGGTCGGTACCCGGCGCGTCGGGTGGGTCGTCGCGAGAGCAGGGTGGAAGTGACCCTCACGGCTCAGCGAGAAGAGCATCCTCGAAGCCGTGTAGAGCCCGCCATCGACTGCCGAGACCGACGCGATGATGACGATCCAGCTGAATATCGAGGCCAGGGTGCCGAGGTTCAAGGTGTTCAGGGCATCGACGAACGGGCTGCTGCTCGTCCCGGCCTGGTCCCAGGGCAAGACCGCCAGGACCACGATGGTGCCGACGAGGAAGACGCCGATGACGCTGACCACACTCAAGAACAGCGCGCGCGGCACGTCTCTCTTGGGATCGCGACATTCCTCTGCTGCGACGCTCACCATCTCGATGCCGACATAGGCGAACAGCACGGTGAGAAGCGCTGCGAAGACTGCGCCGCCGCCCTTGGGGAAGAATCCGCCGTGGCTGCTGATGTCGCTGATTCCGTGGTGCGGAACGCCGACCCCGAGGATGGCCAGGATGCCGATGACGACGAACGAAAGCAGCCCAATCAGCTTGATCGTGGTCAGGAGCACTTCGTAGTTGCCCATCAGGAGTACGCCGATGATGTTCACGATCATCTCGAAGGCAATGATGATGAACGCGGTCAACCACACCGGTATCGATCCGTACTGCGCGTGCAGGTAGGTGCCGGCGGCGACGGATTCGGTCGCAATGCCCATCACCCAGGCGAGCCAGTAGTTCCAGCCGGTGAGGAAGCCTGCCAGCGGCCCCATTGCGTCGCGTGCGTACGTCGCGAAGGACCCCACGGGCTTTGCCACGCAGAGCTCGGCCAGGCACGCCATCACCGCAATCAGGATCACCCCGCCGAGCAGGTAGGAGATCAGGACCGCAGGCCCGGCAATCGCCACCGCTTGTCCTACGAACAGCAGGAAGCCAGAGGCGATGGCTCCTCCTATGGACAGTGCGAGGAGGTGCCGAACACGAAGTTCATGTTTCAAGTCTGTCGCCGGTGCAGCTGCGTCGTTCGCCATGATTGCTCCCGTTCATCGGTTCACAGGGGGAGGTGCGGATGGGGTTCTCTACACGAAGGGGGCTTCGACCCAGTTCTTCCGGACGTCAGAAATGGTCTCCAGGACGAGCTTCACGTGGGAGAAGAGCCAGACGCCGTCGACCAGCGCATACTCGTCGGCGTACTTGCCACTGATCCAGGTAGGGACGTTCTCCCCGTCGATCGCCAGCGTGCACGGTTCCCAGAGGTACCAGGTGCCGGTTGCGGTGGTGAGGCTGTCATCGACCGTGATTGCCGGCGCGACCATGTAGTGCAACGCCCAGACGATGTCGTTCGAGACGTTTCCGAAGTACGCCAGGAGTTCTTCGTGGCCGGAGTGGACGCCGAAGCGCTCGCCACCGTCGAAGATGCCGTCCTGGGTGAACTGTGCGGCAAGCGGCTCAGCGGGATACCCCGCGTCGCAGAGCCCTGCATAGGCCGCCTTGAGCTTGCGGATCTCCAGTTCGGCCTCAAGCTTGCCGAGCCGAGCCGCAAAGTTGTCCTCTGTTGGCACGATGTCTCCTGACTTGATGGGCGCTGGCCGAGGGAGCGGTTTCAGCTGCTTGACTCGCATGGACTGGCATTTGGCTGATTGTGACCCATCCCTACCCATGCTGCGTAAGGTGATGGCGCGAAGTCTCCTTCCAGATGTATGGTGCTGTCAAGACAAATCTGGAGGAGCATCACATGGGAAACCCCAACGCAGAGTCGGCTGGTACGCCGTCGGCAGAGGTGCCCGTGCGCTTCGACTGGGCCTCGCGGCTGGCTCGCCGTACCGACTCCCAGCCGGATCTGCTCAGCGGCATTCTTGCGCTCGCCAACGCCCGCGGCCTGATCAACTTCTCCGGTGGGTTCCCGGATCCGTCGCTGTTTCCCGGCGGCGTGCTGAGCGACATCGCGCGCAATCTGCTCGAGGAAGACGCTGCCGTCGCCCTTCAGTACAGCCCGAGTGAGGGAATCGAGAGCACCCGCCACGCGATCGCCGATCTCCTGCTCAGCAGCGACGGGCACCGCCCGCTGGACGACGAGCTGATGATCACCAGCGGTGGCATCGACGCGGTCACCCTGATCGCGAAGAGCATGCTCGATCCGGGCGATGTCGTCCTGGTCGAAGAGCCGAGCTATCTCGGTGCGGTGTCCGGATTCGCGTCCTTCGACCCACAGCTGCGCGGCATCCCGATGGATGACGACGGGCTGGACATCGACGCCCTCGCTGCGCTGCTGGCGTCGATGTCGACCGCGCCGAAGCTGCTCTACACGATCCCGGACTTCCAGAACCCCAGCGGCGCAACGATGTCTGCCGATCGTCGTACCGCTCTGGTCGAGCTCTGCGGACGATATGGAGTCCTGATCGTCGAGGATGTCGCCTACCGCCAGCTGGGCTTCGACGACACCGATCGTCCGAGCCTGTGGTCGCTCGCGCCTGATGCGGTCGTGCAGATCGGCACCTTCTCCAAGACCTTCTTCCCCGGCGTGCGCCTGGGGTGGGCGGTGGGCCCGGCAGAGATCGTCGCCCAGCTGGTGATCGCCAAGCAGAACTCCGACCAGTGCGCCGGGGCGCTGGGACAGCGGATGCTCGAGGAGTACCTGCGCGGCGGGCACTACGAGGCGCAGCTGCCGCGCTCCCGCGACCTCTACCGACGCCGAGCGGCGGTCATGTCCGCAGCACTCGACGAGCACTTCTCCGACCTTGGCAGCTGGGGAGTCCCCAAGGGCGGCTTCTTCACCTGGCTGCGGGTGCCCGGCATCGACACCGCTGCACTCGCCACCCGGGCGCGGGCGTCGGAGGTCGCATTCGTCCCGGGCGCCGGGTTCTTCGCCGAGCACGCCGACAACGAGCACCTCCGGTTGTCCTACAGCCGGGTCAGCGAGCCTGACATCGAGGTAGGCATCGCACGGCTAGCAGCGGCCGTCCGAACCCTTGCAGTGGTGGCCGGTCACGCGTAAGTAGGGTGCGGTACGCCTCAGCTGAGGACCGAGTGTCGTTCGATATCGAGGGGGTCAGGGTGCCAAGGTCCAAGAAGGACGAGGTCAACGCTGTCGAGAGCGGCGCCCGCGCCCGATCGGGAAACGCTGAGGTGGCCCCCGCCATAGTGCTCGATGAGATCGATCTGAAGCTGTTGGGGTTCCTGCTGGAAGATGCCCGGCTCTCTCAGCGGGCCATGGCTCGCGCGATCGGAATGTCGCCGCCCGCGATCGCCGATCGGGTTGCCCGCCTCGAGGCATCCGGGGTCATCAAGGGCTACCACGCGGACCTGAACTATGCGGCGCTCAACCGCCCGATGACGGTCCTGGTCGGCGTGGTCACCGACCGAAGTGACACTCAGCGCTCGCTCGCCGACCGGCTTGTCGAAGTCCCCGAGGTCGAGCGCGTGGACATCGTCACTGGGTCGTCCGACCTGCAAGTGCGACTACGGGTTCGCGACCAGACGCACCTGAGCGAGGTGCTTTTCGAGTCGTTGCTCGCGACGCCTGACATCCGGCACACCGAGACGTTCCTGGCTCTCGCGACGGTCGAGCCAGACACCTTCGGCGGTCGGCTGCTGCAGTCCCTGTCCGACGATCTGGCGCGCCGATCGGCCACCAACGAGGACTGAAGGAGATCTGATGGCCAGCCTCAAGGAGTCAATGGGCGACGGAGGCGTGGTCCTCGGCACCTTCGTCTTCGAGTTCGCCACCCCCGGTATCGGGCGGTTGGCCGCTGCCGCCGGCGCGCAGTTCGTCATCTTCGACGCCGAACACACTGGCTGGGGATGGGAGACGCTGACAACCCTGGTGGCCACCACGCGCCCCACGGGTGCTGAGGCGTTCATCCGGGTCCCCGCCGCTGAACGTAGCTACATCTCGCGTGCCCTGGACATCGGTGCGACCGGGCTGATGATCCCCATGGTGGAGTCCGCGGAGCAGGCCCGCGACATCGTCAGCTGGGCGAACTACCCGCCCCTGGGCGTCAGGGGTGCCGCGTTCGGCATCGCCCACGATGACTACGTGCCAGGCGATTCCGCCGACTACATGCGCCGGTCGAACGCCGATCATCTGCTGATCGCGCAGATCGAGACGGTCGAAGGCCTGGCTGCCGCCGACGAGATCGCCGCCGTACCGGGGATCGACGTGCTGTGGGTCGGCCAGTACGACCTGACCAACAGCATGGGGATACCCGGCGACTTCCACCATCCCGACTATCTGGCGGCGCTGGACCGGGTGTCGGCCGCCGCGGCGCGCGCTGGCAAATGGGCCGGCCAGATGCCCACCAGCGTTGCCGAGGCGCAGATGTTGGCGCAGCGCGGATTCCGCATCCTGGCGTACAGCGGTGATCTGTGGATCTACCAGGCCGCTCTCGCCGAGGGACTCAACCGCATTCGCGACAGCCTCTGACCTGACGGCAATCACGCACGTCCACCCGCACGATCACAAGTCAACTACGGCGAATTCGCGGAACGGAGCTTGAACATGAGCAACTTCGAGGTCATCAGCTATCGACCTGAACCTGATGAGTACGCCTGGGTGTTCGGTCGCTCGGTGCCGCCGGTACGCCGGGTGCGTCCGGGCAGCGTGGTGGAGATCTACACCGAGGACTGCTTCGGGGGGTTGGTGCGCAGCTCCGCTGATCTGCCGTCGGTGGTTTGCCAGTTCCCCTACCTCAACCCGGTGAGCGGACCGTTCTATGTGGAAGGCGCCGAGCCGGGTGACACGCTCGCGTTGCACTTCGCGGCGATCGAACCGGCGCGGGACTGGGCGGTTTCCTCCACCTTTCCGCATTTCGGCGCCTTGACCGCGACGCACCAGACGGCCATGTTGCATCCCTCGCTGGAAGAGCGGGTCTGGGTCTACGACGTCGACCGGGTCGGCGGCACGGTGACCTATCACGCGTCTCGTGGAGACGCCGTCATCGAAATGCCGCTCGATCCGATGCACGGCACCGTCGGTGTGGCGCCTGCCGGCCTGGAGGCGCTGCAGACCATCACCCCTGGAGCACACGGCGGCAACATGGACTCTCCGGAGCTGCGTGTCGGGACGACGGCGTACTTCGCTGTCAACCATCCTGGCGCGCTGTTCGGCGTCGGTGACGGGCACTGCCGGCAGGGGCAGGGCGAGCTCTGTGGAACCGCCGTCGAGGCGGCGATGAACACCACGGTCGTGGTCGATGTCATCAAGGGTGCATCGACCGCGACACCCTGGCCACGGCTCGAGACCGACGACGCGATCATGAGCACCGGCTCGACACGACCCTTGGAGGACGCCTACCGGATCAGCCAACACGACCTGGTGACCTGGGTGGCCAGCAGCACGGGCCTTGACCTGCTCGACTCCTACCAGCTGGTCAGCCAGGCCGGCGAGGCCCCACTGGCCAATGTGTGCGATCCGAACTACACCTTCGTGGCCAAGCTGGCCAAGAAGTATCTGTCCGGCAGCGACCTCTACGGCGGAGTGCACGCCCGCCTGCGGCAGACCGCGGCTGCCTACCTGGCCGAGCGCTGATCGGCAGCACGTCGCTACCTGGCGCGGGTTCCTGTGTCAGCGGTGGCCTGGAGTGGGTGTACGACGGTGGCGGCGAACCGGAACTGATCGGTGCGGATCACCGACCGCAGGAATGCCAGCGGGGTGTCATCGATGTCGCTGACGAGGGTGCTGACCAGGAACATCGGTGCGCGCGCGGAGATGCGCAACGTCTTGCACTCGAACTCGTTCGCGGTCGTGGCCTCGACGCTCAGCTCGGAGCGGTGCACCCGCAGCCCGTAGCTGGCGGCAAGCTGGTGGAGCAGCTCCGGCCCGCCGATCTCCAGCGGCAAGCCGGTGTTGGCGGCGGTGGCGGCGGCGAGCTCGGGTGAGGCATCACAGCGGACATAGGCCTGGGTGAGCGACACTGGTTCGCCCACCGAGGTCACCACGGTGACCTCGAAGAGCTGACTCGCAGCTGGCACCTGCAGCAGCTTCCCCATGTTGCCGCCGGCGTTGACGAGGCGTACGTCGATGATCTCCGCAAGCTGGGCCCGCTCCGCCATGTCCTCGTGCAGCCACTCCTGGGCGGTGGCGACCGCCCCGTAGCGAAGTTTCGGCTGTGCCACCACCGTCCCGCGGCCCTTTTGCCGGATCACCTGGCCGTCGGACTGAAGGACGTCGAGTGCCTTGCGGATGACGGTTCGGCTGACCCCCAGCCCGGCTTCGAGATCGCTTTCCGACGGCAGGATCTGACCTGCCTGCCAGTGTCCTGCGTCGATGTCCTCCTTCAGGAGCTCCTGAAGTTGGTAGTAGAGCGGGACCGGCCCTTCGCGGTCGAGCTGCCCGACGCGGTCGAAGAAGGCCCGGACCTGCTCGGGACGTCGGCGGCCACCCGCAGAGGCGGTGGATGCAGTCACACCCTGGTGCCGCCTTCCTCACCGGCAATGAACACGGAGAAGCGGTCGAAACACGCTTCGCGCACCGGGTAGCCGAGGCAGTCCGCGTTGTCACGGTACGACGCGGTGCCCGCGACCAGCTGCTCGAACCCGTCGGCAATC
>JAOPXK010000197.1 GCA_025965195.1 Marmoricola sp. | reverse complement strand
TTGGAACCCAGCGTCTTCACGGTCAGGGTGCCGGTGCTGGCCAGGCCGTCCACGCCCATTCCGCTGCCGATGTGCAGCGTCTTGCCGTTGACGATCTGACCGCCGCCCAGCGTGCCGGCCAGTGTGTCGATGGCGTTGGTGGTGCCCAGCAAGGCCATGGTGGCCGCGCCGGAGAGCGTCACCGAGCCGGCACGCAGGCTGCCGCCCGCCTGCTGGTTGATCGCGTTGCCCGTCATCAGAAGGTTGTTGGCCTTGACGACGCCGCCGCCCAGGGAGAGCGTTCCGTTCACCGCGCCGAGTGCCACGAAGGCGCCTTCGGCCAGGCCGGTGAAGTCGTTGGACGCACCGTTGACCGTCACACCGCCCGCACCACCGATGAGTCCCACGGAGAAGGCGAACGGCGCGCCGCCGCTGGCCGCCGCGAGGTTCAGGTCCTGCACGCTGGTCACGCCGGTTTGTGTGGACGAACCCATCAGGACGGCGCCGAAGCCGCTGCTGTTGCGCAGCAGCGTGCCGAGGTTGCCGCCGTTGCCGCTGCCGTTGTCCCCGGCCAGCCACAGGCCGTCTGCGCCGACCTTGGCCGCGCCGCCGAACTGGGCGAGCGATGCGTCCACGTCGGACGCCACCGTGAGTGCAGCCGTGCCCGTGCCGGCCAGCGCGACGCTGTTGTCCAGCACGACGCTGCCGTGGCCCGAGTTGGCGTTGTCGTAGCCGCTGGCCAGCAACTTCACCGTGTCGGTGACCGCGCCGTCGCCGATGTTGGCGTTGGCCAGCGTGATGGCCGCGCCGGTGCTGCCGCCCAGCACGCGCTGCGCCTTCAGCTGCACCTCTTTGCCGCCGACCGCAATGCGGTCCAGCGTGCTGTTGCCGTTGATCGCGATGCCGTTGCTGCTGGTGCTGGTGCCGCGGCCCGCGAGCGCCACGTTGCCGTTGCCGGCATCGAGCTGGGTTGCGCCACTCAAGCTCACGCCGGCCGAGCGGGTGAAGCCGTTGCCGGCCGCAGCGCCATTGCCTTGTGCGAAGCCGGTGGGGCGTCCGTCCGTGTCCACGGCGGTGCCGCCGCCCACGGCGATGTCCCCGTCATGGCTGTGCACCGTCGTGTTCTTCAGGATGTCCGCGCCCACGCCGTTGCCGCCGAGGTCGCTTTGCAGCGTCACATCGATCTGGCCCGACGCGCCCATGGCGTTGTCGATCAGCACCGACTGCGTGCTCGAGGCCTGGCCCAGCACCACGTCGCGCCAGGCGCGCAGCTCGAAGCGGCCATCCAGCGCGCCCGTCTTCAGCAAGTCGATGTGGCTGCCGGTGTTGGTGCGGATGTCGCCGGAGGTGCTGGCGCTGCCGCCGAAGTTGCTCACCAGCAGGTTGCCGGCGTTGACGTCGCCGAGCACCACGTCGCCGTTGGCGTCCGCGTTGCGCGTCTGGTTCACGAAGGCGCTGCCGTTCCAGACCTGCACCACCACCGACTTGTCGCTGCTCGTGCGCAGTTCGAGCGTGGCGGTGCCGGTGCCGGTGTCCAGCTTCACGCCGGGCGCCATCGCGAGCGTGGCCGAGCCGGCGAGGTTGCTGTCGACCTGCTGGCGGCTGAAGACGTTGCCGCTTGCATCGATCACCCCGTCGGCGAACGACAGGTTGGCCAAGGCGGTGAAGTTGCCGTTGTCGGTGAAGACGTCGGCATACAGGTTGATCGAGCGGCCGGCTTCCAGCTTCAGGTCGCCGCCCTGCCCGTTGGCCGACACGATGATCGGCTTGAGCACGGTGATGTTGTTGCTGGCTTGCAGCGTCACATCGGTGCCGGCGTTGAGCAGGCTGGTCAGCGTGAACGGCGTGATGACGACGTTGTCCAGTCCGCTGAAGGTGCCGAAGGCGAGTGTGCCGCTGCCCGCATCGCCGGTGTAGCCATAGGACCCGAACTGCGCGCTGTTGCCCATGAACGCGCCGGTGGTCGACCAGCTGCTGCCGTCGCCGGCGGCCGTGGTGCCCGCCGTGTGGCCCACCGTGCCCAACGGGGTGGCCGCGTCTTCCTGCACCACGGTCAGCGCCTTGAGCGAGCCGTTGCCGCTGTAGTAGTTCTGGACGTTGGTCCAGATGAGCGGACGGTAGCTGACCGCTTCTTCACTGGTGGCTGCGTAAGGCAGCACCGCGTAGGTGAGCGGGCCGGTGTGGTCCTGCGACGCGTCGTTGAAGCCGGCGATGCTGTTGCGCCAGCCGATGCGGCCCGCCATGCCGGTCTTGCCGGGCATCAGCGTGACGGTGCCCACGTCGTCGCCGACACGTGCCGTGGTGCTGATGATCAGTGCGTCACCGGTCTTGAAGGTGGTGCCGTTGATCGTCGCGCTGAGCGCGGTGACGGTGCTGCCGATCGCGTCGTTCGCATAGTTGCCGACCAGGCTGTTCTGCGCCGACACCGCCGCACCGCGGTTGGCGCTGCTGGCGCCGTAGACGTAGCCGGTGTCGCCGTTGACCCAGGTGATGGCGCCGACACGCGACACGCCGGTGACCGGATCGCTCCAGTTCTGGCTGGCCACCAGGTAGTTGGTGTAGGTGCCGAGCTGGTCGCTGACGACCTGCACGCCCACGCCGGTCTGGCCGGTCATGAAGTCGGTGCCGGTCATGGCGACGCGGCTGCCCGCGACCGTGCCCACGAGGCTGTTGTCGGCGCTGACAGCGCCGGCGATGCCGCTCACTTGACCGAACGTGGCGGCGCCCGCCTGGGCCGCCGTGCCATTGGCCCAGTAGGAGCTGGCCACCACATAACGACCACCCGCCAGCACCGTGACGCCGTCGCGGCCCACGGTGTCGTTGGCTTGCTTGCCGACCAATGTTTTTGCGGCCGACACGGCAGCGCCGACCGAGTTCGCGCCAT
>JAOPXK010000173.1 GCA_025965195.1 Marmoricola sp. | reverse complement strand
TCCTTGGCCATGCAGGTGGTGGTGAGGTCCAGCCCCGGGCCGCCGTATTCCTCGGGAACGCGTGCCTGCATGAGGCCCAGCTCGCCGAAGACGCTGATCAGGTGCTTGGGAAAGGTGGCCGTCTCGTCCATCTGCTGGGCGATGGGGGCGATCTCTTTGTCGACCACGCGTTGCAGGCTGTCCAGCAAGGCGGCCTGCAGTTCCGTGAGTTGTTCCATGGGGTTGCTCCTGATGGCTTGTGCTGTGTCTGCGTTCCGCCGATGTGTGCCGGTTCGCGATGAAGTCATGGTGCCCAGCGCGGGTCGCGCCGGAAAGAACGTCGGCAGAACACGACCTGTGCCGTTGCGGCACAGGTCGGCGCGTGCATGCCTAGCGCGGCAAGCCCAGCCCGCGCTGCGCGATCAGGCTGCGCTGGATCTCGTTGGTGCCGATGCTGATGACCCACATCAGCGAGTGGCGCAGGCCCTGCTCGAAGCTGCCGTTGGCCAGCGCACCGCTCGCACCCTGGCTCAAGGTCGCGCGGCGGCCGAGCAGGTCGAGCGCCGCTTCGCCGAAGCGCTCCATCAGCTGGCCAGAGAACACCTTGCTGATGGCTGCGACCTCCGGCGGCGTGACGCCGTCGGCGGCAAGGGTTGCGCAGTGCGCCATCAGCTGGCGTGCCACTTCGATCTCCGAGGCCAGCGTCGCCATGCGCTCGCGCACCAGCGGGTCGCTGCTCATGGCGCGTCCGCCTGAAGTGGTGTCCAGCAGCTGAAGGCGCAGCTGCTCGAACTGGCGGATCACCTTGTTCACGATGCCGCCGCCGATCAGCCCGCGTTCGTTGGCAAGCGCTCCGGTGAGCACCTTCCAGCCGTTGTTCAGGCCGCCGACCAGCGCGTCCGCCGGCAGCTTGACGCCGTCGTAGAAGATGTTGGCGAAGCTGCCGCCGTACAGGGTCTTGGCCGGGTTCACCGTGATGCCGGGCGCGTCCATCGGCACCACGAACATGCTGATGCCGGCGTGCGCCGGCTTGGCCTGCACGTCGGTGCGGGCGGCCAGGAACATGTACTTGCCCCAGTAGGTCGTCGTCCAGATCTTCTGGCCGTCGATGCGCCAGCCGCCGTCGGGTTCGGGCGTCGCGCGGGTCTTCAGCGAGGCCAGGTCGGAGCCCGCGTTCGGTTCGCTGTAGCCCATGCCGTGCATGGCCTCGCCGCGCAGGATCTCGGGCAGATAGCGGGCCTGCTGCTCGGGCGTGCCGAACATCATCAACGCGTTGGCCTGCACCGAGGCGCCCACGCGCGGCGCATCGGCACGCTCCATCTCTTCGATGAAGGCCAGCTGTTCCATGGCGCCGCGCGCCTGCCCGCCGAACGAGGCCGGCCACGACAAGCCGATCCAGCCTGTCTTGCCGACGTCCCGCGCGAACGAGGCGTCGAACTCGCGCTGCTTGAACGGCAGGCGGTCGAAGGTGGCCTTGCGCTCACCGCTCCAGTGCTGCGCAAGCCAGGCGCGAACCTGCTGCCTGAACGCGTTGCCGGCGGGGCCGAGGTCGTAGGCCGGCAAGGGCGAGCCGCCCTGGTCGAACAGGCTGGCAGCCACTTCCTTGCGGGCCTGTGCTGCGCCACCGTGCGCGGTGCTGTCCACGTGCACGCGGCGGAAGTGCCGCGGCGCCTCGTGCTCCTCGGCATAACCGATGGCGCCGAACGCGTGGTGGGTTTCGATCGAGACCTTGCGCAGCGTGCCGCCCGCGAAGGCCAGAGCCGTGCTCGCGAAGTAACGCCAGTCGGCGGCGCCCTGGTCATGGTTGCGCGCCGCGTTGGCCAGCGTCAGGCGCACGCCTTCCAAGGCGATCAGGCCGTCGGCCAGCTTGTGCTGTATGGCTTGAAAGCGGCCGATGGGCTGGCCGAATTGCCGGCGCTCCTTGGCGTAGTCGACGGCCATGTCGAACGCCTTGCGCGCGGCACCGTGGGCGCGTGCGGCCAGCGCGAGCCTGGCCACGAGCAACAGGTCGGACAGCCGTGTGGCTTCGATGGGCACCAGCGTGGCCGGCGCGTCGGCCAGCGTTGCCTCGTACAACGGGCAGCCGCCCATCGACGGCGTTTCCACGACCCGCACCTGCGGTGCATCGCAGGGCACGATGGCCAGCGTGCGGTCCTTGGTGGCCACCACCAGATGGGTCGCGCTGCCGGCGTCCTCGAGGAAACGCAAGGTGCCGATCACACCGACGTCGCCCTGTCGCAGCGAGCCGGCTTCGGTGTCCGGATCGATGGCCGCGAAGGCGAAGCAGACACGCGCCGCGGCGGCATGCAGGTCCGCCAGCAGCGACTGTGCCGCGCGCGGTGCGCCGGCTTGCGCGAAGGCAAGGTTGGCCAGCACGGCGCCCAGCAAGGGAGCGGGGCTGGCGGCGCGGCCGAGCTCTTCCATGGCGACCACGACTTCCTGCAAGCCGCCCTCGGCCGGATCGCTGCCCAGGCTGGCCAGCCCCTGGCCCACCAGGCCGCTCCAGAGGTCGATCACCGCGCGAGGATCGGCCGCGAGTTCGACGGCACGCGTGGACGGCCAGTGCCGTTCGAGAAAGCCGCGCAGCGAGTCGCGCAGCATCTGGCGTTCTTCGTGGCTCGGAAGGTCGGTGTGCTCGGTCATGGGGTCTCCATGGCGCGAGACCCGTGCTGGCCGGCGCCGTCGTGAGGGGGAACGAGAAGGGGGAATGAAAGAGAGGCGAGCCGTCGCGGCGGCGGTCGAGGCGTCAGC
>JAOPXK010000189.1 GCA_025965195.1 Marmoricola sp. | reverse complement strand
GTAACAACTACAAGTTTTGAGAATCAGGTTTTGAAACTTGCCGTAGCCAATGCAGGAATCGAATATGAAGGAACGCTGGATAAAACAAATACAATAGTTGGTACTTTTAAACAGGGAGGACAATCCCTTCCATTAAATTTATCTCCAAAAATGCCTGAAAAAGAAAAAATTTCCAGGCCGCAGGAACCCGTAAAACCTTATCCGTATTATTCAGAAGACATTACTTTTGAAAATAAGACAGACAAAATTACACTGGCCGGAACGCTGACACTACCTAAACAAGGCGGAAGTAATTTTCCGGCTGTAATTTTAATAAGCGGGAGCGGACCACAAAACAGAGATGAGGAATTGCTGGGACATAAGCCGTTCCTGATTTTAACAGACCACCTGACTAAAAATGGAATTGCAGTTTTACGGTTTGATGACCGGGGAACTGCGGAATCCAAAGGTAATTTTAAAACAGCGACTACACAGGATTTTGCACGGGATGTGGAGGCAGCAATAAGCTATTTATTGACCAGAAGGGAAATAAATAAAAGTAAAATAGGTTTGGCCGGACATAGTGAAGGTGGAATTATAGCGCCAATGGTTGCGGCCAGATCTAAAAACGTAAACTTCATTGTAATGCTGGCAGGAACAGGAATTCCGGGAGATCAATTGTTATTGTTACAACAGGAATTGATTGCAAGAGCGTCGGG
The DNA here is from genome assembly GCA_025965195.1 of Marmoricola sp. Classification (GTDB taxonomy): domain Bacteria; phylum Actinomycetota; class Actinomycetes; order Propionibacteriales; family Nocardioidaceae; genus Marmoricola. Next base: position 2,025 of record JAOPXK010000189.1, on the reverse strand, counting down.
AATCAGTGGAAAAAACTTGTTAGTGGCAAAAGAAGTTAACAAAGGCGCATTTGATATCATTGTAAAATCTTCTGATACCGAAAAGTTAAAAACAGAGCTTACCAGCTTTATTAAAAAGCAGGTCCAGAATAATCCTGAGTGGCCCCGACCTGCCGGAATGAGCGAAGACCAATTTGTGAACCTACAGGTACAGGAACTTACAAAACCCTGGATGGTATATTTTATTAAGTATGATCCGGCACCAGCTTTGGGAAAAGTAAAATGTCCTGTACTGGCTATCAATGGAGAAAAGGATTTGCAGGTGCCGCCGAAAGAAGATTTATCAGCTATTAAAAATGCTTTGGAAAAAGGAGGTAACAAAAAAGTCACGATAAAAGAACTGCCCAATCTTAATCACCTTTTCCAGGAATGCAAAACTGGTTCTCCATCAGAATATGCTACTATTGAACAAACATTTTCACCCGTTGCATTGAATGAGGTATCTTCCTGGATTTTGAAAATTGTGAAGTAAGGATTAATGCATTACTCCGATATCTGCACCTTCCTGCACTTCTATCTGCTCAGTGATTGTACGTCTGCCAATCAGTAAAACCGACAATGCAAGAATTGCTGAGCAGGTCATGGCTGCTATCATAGGAATGGCCGAAGGAACTTCGAACAAGCTGATGGCAACGGAAATCAGTGTGCCCATTCCCATTTGGATAGCACCCATCATAGCGGATGCACTTCCTGCATTTTTGGTAAAAGGAGCTAGGGAAAGTGCTGCTGCGTTTGGATAAGTGTATCCGATTCCACACAAAAACAAGAATAAAAAACCAATGGTGATTGGCAAGGTCAGCATACCACTCAATGCAACGGAAAGAAAAGCTAAACTTACGACTACCTGACAAATCAGTGCTGCGTTTATAATTTGCTCACTTTTATATTTGCGTAAAAACATCGTATTCAACTGGCTTGAACCAATGAAACCAACTGATAAAAAAGCGAATATCCATCCGTAAACTTTTTCATCCGTATGAAAAACTTCCATAAAAACCAGCGGTGAACCAGCGACATAAGCAAACAAACCTGCAAAGGCGATGGCTCCTGTAAATGAATAAGTATAAAATTGTGGTTCGCGAAGAACTGTCCAGAAATTTTGCAGAATAGGCTGTGGTTTTAACGAAATTGTTTTGTCCGGTTTGTAACTATCGGGTAGCCAGAGAAAAGTGGCAATTAAAATTGCAACTCCCATACCACACAAAATAATAAAAACCGACTGCCAGCCAAAAGCTGTTGTTACATATCCGCCAACAGTAGGCGCAATCATTGGGGAAACGCCTACTACCAGGAGCAACAAGGAAAAAACCTTCGCATTGTCTTTAACAGGAAATAAATCTCTAACCATCGCCACAGAGGCTACCGTTGCTGCACAACTGCCAATTGCCTGGATGATCCTCAATAAAATCAGCGCATTAATACTTGTTGCAAAAGCACATCCTGCCGACGCAATGATATAAACGATAAGTCCTATAAACAGTGGTTTTTTTCTGCCAAATCTATCCAGTAATGGACCGTATAAAAGTTGTCCCAGCGAAATTCCTATGAAAAATCCTGATAGGGAAAGTGAAACTTTGGCGGCAGTAGTATGAAGATCTTTGGCTATGGCAGGAAACCCGGGAAGGTACATATCTATCGAAAATGGCCCCAAGGCAGTTAAACTACCTAAAATCAAAATTAAAAAGAAGTATGTTTTTTTAGACATCAGGAGTGAATGTATTGCAACAATGAAACTGAATGCTGATAACAGCGATCTTTTACATCAGGTTCGGATTGGAAGTAAAGAAACTAAATTAAATTATATTTTGACAAACAAAAAAGAGACCAGGATTTTTGTCCGGGTCTCTTTAATTATGTTTTCAAGAAATAGATTGAAACCTTATAATGATACCAAATTCAGCCTTTTGTAGACTTCACGTTGAGTTTCGCTTACTGTGTAAGGAACCTTGTTTTTAAGATAAATAACACATCCCCGGCCCTTTTTGA
>JAOPXK010000142.1 GCA_025965195.1 Marmoricola sp. | reverse complement strand
CTCCTCCGACCGCGTCCGCCCCCTGCTGGCCAAGATGTCCCCGGAGCGCCGCGGGACGGCCGGCCCGGTCTTCGAGATGATGGCCGACTGGATGGTGGTCAGCGACCCGCCGGCGCACGCGCGGCTCAGGAAGCTCGCGACCAGCGCGTTCCACCCCAAGAAGTTCGTGGCGATGGAGGACCGCATCCGCGAGCTCGTGGACGTCTACATCGACGAGTACGTCGCCAGCGGCGAGGAGGACCTCGTCGCCAACTACGCCTTCCCGCTGCCCGCGACCGTGATCTGCGAGCTCATCGGCGCGCCGGTCGCCGACGCCGAGCGGATGAAGGTCTGGTCGCAGGAGCTCGCGCTCGTGGCCTTCGGCGCCGGGGGAGACGCCCGTGACGACCGCCACGCGCGGGCGATGCACGGCCTGGAGGAGATGTTCGCCTACTTCGGGGAGCTGATCGAGCGCGCCCGCCAGGACCCGGGTGGCGACGACATGATCTCGAGCCTGCTGGAGGGTGACGGCAGCGGCGACCGGCTCAGCGACGACGAGATGAAGGGCATGTGCGCGCTCATGCTCTTCGCCGGCCACGAGACCAGCATGAACACGATCACGTCGACCGTGTTCCAGCTGCTGCGCAACCCCGACCAGCTCGCGCTCCTGCGGGCCGACCCGAAGCTGGCGGGCAAGGCGGTCGAGGAGGGGCTGCGCATCGAGGGTGCGATCAAGGTCCTGCAGCGCTGGGTCCTGGAGGACTTCGAGCTGCGGGGCAAGCAGATCAAGGCCGGCGAGCGCGTGTTCCTGCTGCTCGCCGCCGCCAACCGCGACCCCGAGCGCTTCGACGATCCGGATCGGTTCGACATCATGCGCAGCCCGAACCCGCACGTCGCGTTCGGCAAGGGGATCCACACGTGTATCGGGGCGATGCTGGCCCGCCTGGAGATGCGCATCGCGGTGGCGCGGCTCGTCGAGCGCCTGCCGAACCTGCGCCTCGCGGACGAGTCGTTCACGCCCGAGTGGCTGCCGACGATCGCCTCACGGGCGATGCGCGAGCTCCCGCTGCGCCACGACGGCTGAGGGCGGTCAGCGCAGCCGGCGGCGGATGTCGTCCTTGCCCGGCGCCTGCTCGTAGAGCTCGACGTGGTAGCCGTCGGGGTCGATCAGGTACACGGCCTTGGCGCCCTTGTGCGGTCCGCCCTCGATCGTGACGACCTCGCCCGCGCGGGAGCGGAAGCCGAGGTCGAGCATGCGCTGGTGCAGCGCCTCGGCGTCATCGACGAACAGGCACATGTGGCCGGCGCCGTAGTCGCACGGCCGCGCCGACGCCGAGTGGCGCTCGATGCCGATGAACTCGAAGAGCTCGACCATCGTGTCGCTGCCAGGCACGCGCAGGAAGACGACGCGCACGCGTTCGGGCGCGATGTTCCAGATCTTCGTGGCGGTGCCGACCGCGCTCTCGCCGTCGGAGACCACCTCGAGGCCGAGGCCGTCGCGATAGAAGAGCAGCGCGGTCTCCATGTCGGAGACGGTCACCCCGGCGTGGAAGAGGCCGGTCACGGTCGCCTGCCTGGCGGACTGCTCGGTCATCGCGATGCTCCTGTCGGTTGGGATGCGCCGTCGACGGCGCGGTACTGGTAGGTGCCGTCGGGCGTGTGGTCGCGCACGACCTCGCCGCGATGGCGCAGATGGGCCAGGTAGGCGAGCACTTCGGTCAGGTGGCCAGTGGCCGCCAGGTCGCCCTCGGGCCCGAACATCCGCGTGGTGATCGCGTACCCGCCCGCCGGGCCGGGTGCGACCGCTTCGCGGGTGGCGTCCAGCCGCTGGGCGAAGCCCTCGCGCGTCTCGGCCACTACAGCGCCCAGGTCGGTGATCGGCCGTCCGTGGCCGGGCAGCGCCACGTCGATGGGCGGCGCCTGCTGGAGCACATCGAGCGACGCGAGCGTCTGGGCGACCGGGTCGGCGGAGTAGCCGTAGTCCATCCACGGCACGAAGACGGGGCAGACCAGGTCGCCGACGATCGCCAGCCGCTGGTCGGGCTGCACGAGGCAGACGTGCGACGGGCAGTGGCCGGGCGTCTCTAGGACCTGCCAGGGCCCGAGCGCGGACTCGACGATGGTGCCGCGCAGGAGCGGGCGATGCGGCGCGACCGCGGCCAGCGCGCCCTCCGTCTCCTCGAGCACCGTGCGATAGGGCTCCAGTCGCCCCTCGGGCACGCACTCCTGCCGGGCCCGCCGCTCGCGGACGGCGGTGATCCGCTCGCTGTCGCGGATCGCGTCGTAGAAATGGCCGTCGTCGGGATGGGCCCACAGCTCCGCACCGCTGCGCCCCAGCACCAGCGCCGCAAGCCCGATGTGGTCGGAGTGGACGTGGGTCGCGACGAGCAGCGCGACGTCCTCGAGCGCGTGGCCGGTCTGTACCATCGCGGCCTCCAGCGCGCCGGCGCACGTCGGGTGGCCGGCCGTCCCGCAGTCGACGAGCACCGGTCCGCCGTCGTCGCGCTCGATGACGTAGGCATTGACGTGGTCGATGCCCTCC
>JAOPXK010000019.1 GCA_025965195.1 Marmoricola sp. | reverse complement strand
TGGATCATCTTCCCGACGTCCGTGCAGTACTCGGACGAGCGGGACGCCTCCGGCGCGGTGGTGAACCCGACCTGGTTGTTGATGATGAAGTGCACGGTGCCGCCGGTGCGGTAACCGCGCAGCTGGGACAGGTTCAACGTCTCCGCGACCACGCCCTGACCGGCGAAGGCGGCGTCACCGTGGACCAGCAGCGGCAGCACCGGGAACTCGATGCCGCGGTTGAGGACGTCCTGCTTGGCGCGGGCGATCCCCTCGAGCACGGGGTCGACGGTCTCGAGGTGGGACGGGTTCGCGGCGATCGACACCTTGATGGTGTCCCCGGAGCCGGCGGAGAACTCACCCTCGGCGCCCAGGTGGTACTTCACGTCGCCGGAGCCCTGGACCGTGCGCGGGTCGATGTTGCCCTCGAACTCGCGGAAGATCTGGTTGTAGGACTTGCCGACGATGTTGGCCAGCATGTTGAGCCGGCCGCGGTGCGCCATCCCGATCGTGACCTCGTCGAGCCCGTCCTCGGCGGCGGCCTCACAGAGCTCGTCCACCAGCGGGATCGTGGTCTCGCCACCCTCGAGGCTGAACCGCTTCTGGCCGACGAACTTCGTCTGCAGGAACGTCTCGAATGCCTCGGCCTGGTTGAGCTTCAGCATGATCCGGAGCTGCTCCTCGCGGGGCGGCTTCTGGTGCGGCTGCTCGACGCGCTCCTGGACCCAGCGGCGCTGTTCGGGGTCCTGGATGTGCATGTACTCGATGCCGACGGTGCGGCAGTAGGAGTCGCGCAGGATGCCCAGGATGTCGCGGAGCTTCATGAACCGGCGGTCGCCACCGAAGGAGCCGGTGGCGAACTCGCGGTCGAGGTCCCACAGCGTCAGTGCGTGCGACTCGATCTCGAGGTCGGGGTGGCTGCGCTGCTTGTACTCCAGCGGGTCGGTGTCGGCCATCATGTGGCCGCGCACGCGGTAGGCGTGGATCAGCTCGAGGATGCGAGCCTGCTTGCCGATCTCGTCGTCGTGGTTGGTGGCGATGTCCGAGGACCAGTGGATCGGCTGGTAGGGGATCCGCAGCGAGCGGAAGATCTCGTCGTAGAAACCGTCCTCACCGAGCAGCAGTGCGTGCACGCGCTTGAGGAACTCGCCGCTGAGGGCGCCCTGGATGACCCGGTGGTCGTACGTCGAGGTCAGCGTCATGATCTTGCTGATCGCGTTGCGGGTCAGCGTCTCCTCCGACGCGCCCTGGAACTCGGGCGGGTACTCCATCGAGCCGACGCCGATGATCGCGCCCTGCCCCGACATCAGCCGGGGCACCGAGTGGTTGGTGCCGATCGTGCCCGGGTTGGTAAGGCTGATCGTGGTGCCCTGGAAGTCGGAGACCTCGAGCTTGTTGGCGCGGGCCTTGCGGACGATCTCTTCGTAGGCCGTCCAGAAGTGCGCGAAGTCCATCGACTCCGTGGCCTTGATGCTCGGCACGAGCAGCTGGCGGGTGCCGTCCGGCTTGGGCATGTCGATCGCCAGGCCGAGGTTGATGTGGGCCGGGTTGATCTGGTTGGGCTTGCCGTCCACGACGGCGTACCCGACGTTCATGGCGGGGATCGTCTTGAGGGCCTGCACCAGCGCGTAGCCGATCAGGTGCGTGAACGAGACCTTGCCACCCCGCGCGCGGGCGAGGTGATTGTTGATCACGATCCGGTTGTCCCAGAGCAGCTTGACGGGGACCGAGCGGACGCTGGTCGCGGTCGGGACAGTGAGGCTGGCGTCCATGTTCTGCGCCGTACGAGCCGGAGCGCCACGCAGCACGGTGTACGTCGGCTCGTCGGTCACGTCGGCCTTCGGCTTGGGCTCGGGTTCCTTCGGGACCGGGCTGGTGCTCGTCTTCGGCTGTTCCTTGACCTGGGCCTTCGGCTGGACCGACGGCGCGGGCGCGTCGGAGGCAGCGGGCTTCGCGGGCGCAGGAGGGGCCGTCGCGGGCGCAGCAGCCCGGGCCGGGGCAGCAGCGGCCGGTTTCCCGTTGCTGGAGGCGGAACTGGGTGCGTCGTTCTTGAAAAAGTCCCACCACGCCTTGTCGACGCTGTTGGGATCTTCGTTGTACCTCTCACGCATCTCGTCGACGAGCCATTCATTGGCTCCGAACGTCGACTGGGGGTTCTCTTGAGAAGACTCGGGCACGGGTCTTGTTCGCCTCTTCCGCTGCGTCACCGGATGCTGTCGACTCAAGGCTAGACCCGAGCCACAGGCGGGCACAGGAGCAGGGTCAACTTGGTCGTGACGCGGGTCGATCCAGGCGGTGTGGACCACGATCTGACGGCGGGCCCTCTCGATGCCGCGGGTCATCCCGAGAAGGTGACCTTGGTGCGGGCCCGTCGAGCGTCCCATGTCGGCGCCGGGGTCAGGCAGATGTTGCAGAAGCATCGGAAGGGGCGCGTCTCGACGGACGGACGGGCCGTCGCCGGCCTTGCCCAGAAGGTGCCCCCGGTAGGATTCGAACCTACGCTTCCGCCTCCGGAGGGCGGCGCTCTATCCCCTGAGCTACGGGGGCTCAGTGCGGTGGGAACGTTACCCCAGCACTGTCCTCGACCTGCAACTCGGCTGCTGATATCCGGGTGAGCCCGCCGTCTGCGCGCAGATAGGCTTGGCCGGTGACCCCCGACCAGCTCTCCGCCACGATCGTCGCCGCCCTCAACGCGCTCAACGAGGCCGGCACGGTCCGACTGCCCGACGGCGTGCCGGACACGGTGGTCGTTGAGCGTCCGCGGTCGAAGGAGCATGGCGACTACGCGACCAACGTCGCGCTGCAGCTCGGCAAGAAGGCTGGCCTCAACCCTCGGGAGTTCGCCCAGCTCCTCGCCGACCAGCTCGCCGGCGCCGATGGCATCGCAGGAGTCGACATCGCCGGACCGGGCTTCCTGAACATCACCGTCGAGGCGGGTGCCCAGGGCATCCTGGCGGCGCAGATCGTCAGCGCCGGTTCGACGTACGGCTCCTCGGACGCGTTCGCCTCGGAGAAGATCAACCTGGAGTTCGTCTCCGCCAACCCGACCGGACCGATCCACCTGGGTGGGACCCGGTGGGCCGCCGTCGGTGACGCGCTCGGCCGGATCTTCAGCTTCAGCGGTGCCGCCGTCACGCGGGAGTACTACTTCAACGACCACGGCGCGCAGATCGACCGGTTCGCCCGGTCCCTGCTCGCCAGCGCGAAGGGCGAGCCGACCCCTGAGGACGGGTACGGCGGTCAGTACATCGAGGACATCGCCAACGACGTACGGAAGGCGCAGCCGGACGTGCTCGACCTGCCCGAGGCCGAGGCCCAGGAGGTCTTCCGCTCCGTCGGTGTCGACCTGATGTTCACCGAGATCAAGAAGACGCTGCACGACTTCGGGGTGGACTTCGACGTCTACTTCCACGAGAACGACCTGCATGAGTCCGGCGCGGTCGCGAAGGCGATCCAGCGGCTCACCGAGCTGGGCAACACCTATGAGAAGGACGGCGCCCTCTGGCTCGCCAGTGAGAAGTACGGCGACGACAAGGACCGGGTGATCATCAAGTCCGACGGTGAGGGTGCCTACCTGTCCGGCGACCTGGCGTACTACCTCAACAAGCGCGAACGTGGCTTCGACCGTTGCCTGATCATGCTCGGCGCGGACCACCACGGGTACGTCGGCCGGCTCAATGCCATGTGCGCGTGCTTCGGCGATGTGCCAGGGGTCAATCTCGAGATCCTGATCGGCCAGATGGTGAACCTGCTCTCCGAGGGCGCCCCGGTGCGGATGTCGAAGCGCTCCGGGACGGTGATCACGCTCGAGGACCTCGTCGAGGCGATTGGCGTCGACGCGGCGCGCTATGCCCTGGCTCGCTACACCTCCGACACCAACATCGACATCGACCTCGGCCTGTGGACCAGGGCGAGCAGCGAGAACCCGGTCTTCTACGTGCAGTACGCCCACGCCCGGCTCGCCTCGATCCTGCGCAACGCGGCCGATCTCGGGGTGATCTCGGCCGATCGGTCGCTGCGCTCGCTGCTCGATCAGCCGGGCGGCTTCGATCCAGCCTTGCTCGCACATGAGAAGGAGGGTGACCTGCTGCGCGCGCTTGCCGAGTTCCCCCGGGTGGTCACTGCCGCCGCCCAGCTGCGGGAGCCGCACCGGGTGGCGCGCTATCTCGAGGACACCGCTGCCTCCTTCCACAAGTTCTACGACAGCTGCCGGGTGCTGCCGATGGGTGATGAGGAGCCGGGCCCGATCCACGTTGCCCGGTTGCTGCTCGTCGAGGCGACCCGCACGGTGATCGCCAACGGCCTCGGCCTCCTGGGTGTCTCCGCCCCGGACCGGATGTGAACCGCTGATGCGCGCTCATGAAGCCGGCTGGGCCCATGCGGCCGTGTCCGTGCGAGGTCCGTCCTGGCTGCCCGAACCTGCAGACGTCAACGCGCTCGTCCCGCTGCTCTGGTCGTCGACCGCCCGCAAGGACCAGGACGGCGTCCTCGAGGTCGGGGGCGTGGCCGTCACCGATCTGGTCGCCGAGCACGGTTCACCGGCGTACGTCCTCGACGAGGCGGACTTCCGCTCACGAGCACGTGCCTTCAAGCAGGCCTTCTCGGAGTACGACGTCTACTACGCCGGCAAGGCGTTCCTGTGTACGACGGTCGCGCGCTGGGTCGCCGAAGAGGGCCTCTGCCTCGACGTCTGTTCGGGCGGTGAGCTGACCGTCGCCGAGCGCGCCGGCGTCGACCCCGCGCGGATCGGCTTCCACGGCAACAACAAGTCCCTCGACGAGCTCACCCGCGCCGTCGACCTCGGGATCGGCCGGATCATCGTCGACTCGTTCCACGAGATCGGGCGCCTGACCGAGATCGTCGCGGCCGGCTCGCCGACCGGGGCTCCCCGCACCGCCCGGGTGATGGTGCGGGTCACGGCTGGCGTCGAGGCACACACCCACGAGTACATCGCGACGGCGCACGAGGACCAGAAGTTCGGCTTCTCGATCAGCAGCGGCGACGCGCTTGCCGCAGTGGCACAGATCCACGCGACGCCGGGTCTCGAGCTGCTCGGCCTGCACTCCCACATCGGCTCGCAGATCTTCGACTCCTCCGGCTTCGAGGTGGCGGCCCGACGGGTGCTTGCGCTGCACGCCCAGATCTCCGAGGAGGTCGGCGTCGAGCTGCCGGAGATGGACCTCGGTGGTGGTTTCGGGATCGCGTACACCAGCCAGGATGATCCAGCCGACCCCGCCCAGCTGGCGATCGAGATGACCAAGATCGTCACCGAGGAGTGCAAGGTGCGTGACCTCGCGGTCCCGAAGCTCTCCATCGAGCCCGGTCGCGCGATCGTCGGTCCGGCGATGTGCACGGTCTACGGTGTCGGCACCGTCAAGGCCGTCGAGCTCGACGGCGGAGCGGTCCGCACCTATGTCTCGGTCGACGGCGGGATGAGCGACAACATCCGCACTGCCCTCTACGACGCCGACTACTCAGCGACCCTCGCGAGCAGGTCGTCCGACGCACCGGTGCTGTTGTCGCGGGTCGTCGGCAAGCACTGCGAGGCCGGCGACATCGTGGTCAAGGACGAGTACCTTCCCGGCGACATCGCGCCCGGTGACCTGGTCGCCGTGCCCGGCACCGGCGCCTACTGCTGGTCCATGGCGAGCAACTACAACCACGTGCTGCGGCCACCGGTGATTGCGGTCCTCAACGGCCGGTCCCGGGTGGTCGTACGTCGCGAGACCGAGGACGACCTGCTGGCGACCGACATGGGCGCTGCCGGAGATGAGCAAGGATGAGTCCCGTGAAGACCCTGAAGTCCCCGGCGTCGATCCGGGTTGCCCTGCTGGGCTGCGGCGTCGTCGGCAGCCAGGTGGCCCGGCTGCTCACCGAGCAGGCCGATGACCTGACCGCACGGGTCGGTGCGCCGGTCGAGCTCGTCGGGATCGCGGTCCGCCGACTCGGGCTGGCCCGTGACGTCGAGCTCCCCGAGGAGCTGTTCACCACCGACGCCCACGCGCTTGTCACCCGTGCCGACGTCGACCTGGTCATCGAGGTGATCGGCGGCATCGAGCCCGCCCGCACGCTGATCCTGGCCGCCCTGGAGACCGGCTCGTCGGTCGTCACGGCCAACAAGGCGCTGCTCGCCGAGGACGGCCCGACCCTCTTCGAGGCTGCTGCCAGGGCCGAGCGCGACCTCTACTACGAGGCTGCTGTTGCCGGCGCGATCCCGATCCTCCGGCCGCTGCGCGAGTCGCTCGCCGGTGACCGGGTCAACCGGGTGCTCGGCATCGTCAACGGCACCACCAACTTCATCCTCGACAAGATGGACACCCTCGGCAGTGGCTTCACCGAGGCGCTCGAGGAGGCCCAGGGTCTCGGGTACGCCGAGGCCGACCCGACCGCCGACGTCGAGGGCTTCGATGCCGCCGCCAAGGCAGCGATCCTGGCCAGCCTCGCGTTCCACACGCGCGTGACTGCTGCCGACGTACACCGTGAGGGCATCGCCGAAGTCACTGCCAGCGATGTCGCGTCGGCCCGCGAGATGGGTTGCGTCGTCAAGCTGCTCGCCATCTGCGAGCTCGTCAGCGGCCCCGAAGGCCCGGCCGTGTCCGCACGCGTGCACCCGGCGATGATCCCGAGGTCGCACCCGCTGGCCAGCGTCCGCGAGGCCTACAACGCGGTCTTCGTCGAGAGCTCGGCCGCCGGCCAGCTGATGTTCTACGGCCCCGGCGCGGGGGGTTCACCGACGGCCAGCGCGGTGCTCGGTGACCTCGTCACCGTTGCTCGCAACCGGCTCGCAGGTGTGCGTGGAGCCGGTGAGTCGGCGTACGCCGACCTGCGGATCCTGCCGATGGGGGAGACCCAGACCCGCTACCACGTGCAGATCGACGTCGACGACAAGGCCGGCGTGCTCGCCGCCGTTGCACTCGCGTTCGCCGAGCACGGGGTCTCGATCCAGACCGTCCGGCAAGAGGGTCGCGGCGACGACGCCCAGCTGGTGGTCGTCTCGCACCGTGCCAGTGATGCCGATCTCTCGGCCACCGTGGAGACGTTGCGATCGATGGCCAACGTCAGGGATGTGTCGTCAGTCATGCGTGTTGAAGGAGAAGCAGAGTGAACAGCGTCAGCCGCACCCATCAGTGGAGAGGCGTGATCGAGGAGTACCGCGACCGACTTGACCTCCCCGAGGGCACGCCGACCATCACGCTGCGTGAGGGCGGCACCCCGATGGTGCAGAGCGAGTGGCTCTCCGGGCTCACCGGTGCCGAGGTGTGGCTCAAGGTCGAGGGCGACAACCCGACTGGTTCCTTCAAGGACCGCGGCATGACCGTGGCACTCTCGGTCGCGGTCGGTCAGGGTGCCAAGGCGGTCGTCTGCGCGTCCACCGGCAACACCTCCGCATCGATGGCGGCGTACGCCGCGAGGGCCGGCATCAAGCCGATCGTGCTGGTGCCGCAGGGCAAGATCTCGGCCGGCAAGCTGGCCCAGGCGATCATTCACGGCGCCCAGGTGATCATGGTCCGCGGCAACTTCGATGACTGCCTGAACCTCTCGCGCGGACTTGCCGAGCACTACCCGGTCGCACTGGTGAACTCGGTGAACCCGATGCGCCTCGAGGGACAGAAGACCGGCTCGTTCGAGATCGTCGACTTCCTCGGCGATGCGCCCGACGTGCACGTGCTGCCCACCGGCAACGCCGGCAACATCTCGGCGTACTGGAAGGGCTATGTGGAGTACGCCGAGTCCGGCGACTCGACGAGGAAGCCCGTCATGCGTGGCTGGCAGGCGGCCGGCGCCGCTCCTCTCGTCGACGGTGCGCCGGTTGCTCATCCCGAGACGATCGCGTCCGCGATCCGCATCGGCAACCCGGCTTCCTGGAAGCTCGCGGTGGCCGCCGCGGAGCAGTCGGGCGGCTTGTTCCGCAAGGTGACTGACGACCAGATCCTCAAAGCACAAAGGGAATTGGCCTCACGCGATGGTGTCTTCGTCGAGCCTGCCTCGGCCGCCGGCATCGCTGGTCTGCTGCAGGAACATGCCGAAGGCGCGGATCTGCGCGGCAAGCAGGTCGTCGTGACCGTGACCGGGCACGGGCTCAAGGACATCGACACCGCGCTGTCCACCTTCACCGATCTGGTCGACACCGTTTGCGACGCGGACGTGGACTCCGCGGCCCGCGCTGCCGGCCTGCTCTGATGAGTCAGTTCCTCGCCGGACCGGTCACCATCACGGTCCCGGCGACGAGCGCCAACCTCGGCCCGGGCTTCGACTGCCTCGGCCTCGCCCTGTCGCTGCGGGACACGCTCGTCGGCACCGAGATCGAATCCGGTCTCGAGGTGGTCGTCGCGGGCGAAGGGTCCCGGCAGATCCCGTCCGACGAGCGAAACCTCGTCGTGAAGTCGATGCGGCAGGCGTTCGCTGCCATGTTCGTGGAGCCCACCGGCCTGCGGCTCGAGTGCCACAACGTGATCCCGCAGAGCCGCGGCCTCGGATCGTCCTCGGCCGCGATCGTCGGTGGTATCACGCTGGCACGAGCGATGGTCCTCGGCGGCAACCTGTTGCTCGATGAGAACTCATGCCTTGCGCTGGCCAACCGGATCGAGGGCCATCCCGACAACGTCGCGCCCGCACTCCTCGGTGGGTTCGTCATCTCGGGTCAGGCGGAGCTCGACGTCTGGGCACAGCCCTCGCCCGTCGACCCGCGGATCTCCACCGTGGCCTTCGTGCCGCCCCACGGCGTACGCACCGAGCTCGCCCGGCGGATGCTGCCGGAGACCGTGCCGCACGCCGACGCGGCTGCGAACTCCGGACGCGCCGCCCTGCTCGTCGCCGCGCTCGGCGGTGCCCCCGAGCGGCTCTTCCGCGGCACCGAGGACTTCCTGCACCAGACCCACCGGATGCGCGCGATGCCGGACTCGCTCGCGCTGATGGAGCGGCTCCGGATGGACGGAGTGCCGGCTGTCATCTCGGGGGCCGGGCCGACCGTGCTCGCGTTCATCGTCGACGACGAGTCCGACGTGGAGTCGGTCGTCCGCCACGCGCCCAACGGCTGGGTCGTGCACCATTTGCTCGTCGACCATGCCGGTGCGGGCGCATGACGCCGTACGTCGATCCTGGTGTTACCCTGAATCCGCGCCAGACCGGTGAGCGTCCTGTGGACATCAACCCAGAACGTCAGCCGCGAAGTCACGCGCAACTCCTCCCGATCGGATAACGCCAGTCGAATTGGCTTCCATGGCCTCTTCGCAGGAGCAGAGATCGGGCTACCGCATCACGTGCCGTCGGCAGCGCCGTACGGACAAGCAAGGGGGAAGGAACCCCGCATGACGGAAACCACCGACATCACCGCCTCGACCAGCCGGGCACCGAAGGGCAAGGGACTTGGCGCAATGCTGCTTCCCGAGCTCAAGCAGCTCGCGGGCGGCCTCGGCATCAAGGCGACCGGACTGAAGAAGGCCGACCTGGTGAGTGCCATCAGGGCAGCCCAGGGCGCCAGCCAGAACAGTGGCCACAACGGTGGCCAGAACAGCGGCGAGAGCAGCAACCAGAACAGCAGCGCGGGTCGCGCCCCGAAGAACGACGCAGAACCGCGCAGTGCGCAGAACGGCCGTCGCAACGGCGACCAGCGCGAGGACAGCCCCGAGCACGAGGACCGCCCGGACCGCCCGGAGCGCTCTGAGCGCACTGAGCACGCCGGCGATGCCGGCGAGAACAGCCAGCCCGACCGTGCCGAGAAGTCCGATGACGACTCCGGCAACCAGGGTCGCGACCACCAGGGCCAGAGCCGCGGCCAGAACAAGCAGGGTGGCCAGACCCGCGAGAACCGCGACAACCAGAGCCGCGACCACCAGGGCCAGACCCGCAACCAGCACCAGGGTCGCGACAACCAGGGTCGCGACAACCAGGGTCGTGACAACCAGGGTCGCGACAACCAGGGAACCCAGACCCAGCCCCAGACCCAGGCCCGCAACCCGGGCGGCCAGAACACCAACTTCGACGACGGCGACGGCAGCCGTCGCAACCGCCGTCGTCGCGGCCGCGAGCGTCAGGGCCCGAGTGCGGGTGGCACTCAGGGTGGCAACACCAACAGCCGTGGCAGCAGCCGCGGCGAGCCCGACCTGCAGGTGCTCGAGGACGACATCCTGACCCCGGCAGCCGGCATCCTCGACCTGATGGACAACTACGCGTTCGTCCGGACCAGCGGCTACCTGCCCGGCAGCGACGACGTCTACGTTTCGCTCTCGATGGTCCGCAAGTTCGGCCTTCGTCGCGGTGACGCGATCACCGGTCAGGTACGCCAGCCCCGCGAGGGCGAGCAGAAGGCGAAGTTCAACCCGCTCGTCGCCCTCGACACCGTCAACGGTGCGGACCCGGAGTCCGCCAAGGACCGGGTCGAGTTCAGCAAGCTGACCCCGCTGTACGCCTCCGAGCGGCTGCGCCTCGAGACCACGCCGACCAACCTGATCGGGCGCGTCATCGACATCGCCGCGCCGATCGGCAAGGGCCAGCGTGGCCTGATCGTGTCGCCGTCCAAGGCCGGCAAGACGATGATCATGCAGTCGATCGCGAACTCGATCACCACGAACAACCCCGAGTGCCACCTGATGGTCGTCCTCGTCGACGAGCGTCCCGAGGAAGTCACCGACTTCGAGCGCTCGGTCAAGGGCGAGGTCATCTCCTCGACGTTCGACCGGCCTGCCACCGACCACACGATCGTTGCCGAGCTCGCCATCGAGCGGGCCAAGCGACTGGTCGAGCTGGGCCACGACGTCGTCGTACTCCTCGACGGCATCACCCGCCTGGGCCGGGCCTACAACCTGGCCGCCCCGGCGTCCGGCCGGATCCTCTCCGGAGGTGTCGACTCGGCCGCGCTCTACCCGCCGAAACGCTTCTTCGGTGCCGCACGCAACATCGAGGACGGCGGCTCGCTGACCATCCTCGCCACTGCGCTGATCGAGAGCGGCTCGAAGATGGACGAGGTGATCTTCGAGGAGTTCAAGGGCACCGGCAACATGGAGATCCGGTTGCGTCGCGACTTCGCCGACAAGCGGATCTTCCCCGCCATCGACGCGGTCCAGTCCGGCACCCGTCGCGAGGAGCTCCTGATGAGCAAGGAGGAGCTGGCCATCGTCTGGAAGCTCCGCCGGGTGCTCTCCGCCCTCGACGGCCAGCAGGCCCTCGAGCTGCTGCTCGAGCGGTTGAAGAAGTCGCAGAACAACCTGGAGTTCCTGATGCAGGTGCAGAAGACCACGCCCGGCACCAACGGCGACTGACCAACGGCGACTAGCTGTAGCGCCCACCGGCTACTACCGGGAAGAAAACGCCCCTGTTCGGGTGTTGAGTCCCTTGTACGGTCCGATTCGCGTCCAATGCGGTGCCGATGGCACACTTGGGCGCTGGCCCCGGTTCACGTCCAGTTTCACGTTTCCTCAGACCTTGGACGACCCGGCGGCTGCAAACCTCGAGAGGACACCATGAAGAAGGACATTCACCCGCACTACGACACCACGGTGGTCACCTGCACCTGTGGCAACGAGTTCACCACGCGCAGCACCTCGGCTGGGGGCACCCTCCACTCCGACGTGTGCTCCAACTGCCACCCGTTCTACACGGGCAAGCAGAAGATCCTCGACACCGGTGGCCGCGTCGCCCGGTTCGAGGCCCGCTATGCCAAGAAGGCTGCTCCGGCAAAGGAAGACGCCGCAAAGTAGCTCCGTCGAGACGCCGGTTCCCGCTGATGCGGGGGCCGGCGTCTCGCGCTATGTCTGAACCGTTTCCGTCCGCCTGCCAAGGAGCCAGTTGTGTTCGAAGCCGTTGACCAGCTGGTCGCCGAGCACGCCGAGCTCGAGACCAGGCTCGCGGATCCGTCGATCCATTCCGACCAGTCGCTCGCGCGTCGCCTCAACCAGCGCTACGCCGAGCTGACCGCGATCGTGAAGACCTACCGGGACTGGCGCCAGCTCGGTGACGACGTCGAGGCCGCTCGGGAGCTGGCTCGGGAGGATCCGGCCGAGGAGGCCTGGATCCGCGAGGCCGACGAGCTCTCGGTCCGTCGTACGACGGCAGAGGAGCGGTTGCGCCACCTGCTGATCCCGCGCGATCCCTCCGATGCGAAGGACACGATCCTCGAGGTGAAGTCGGGGGAGGGCGGCGAGGAGTCCGCACTCTTCGCCGGCGACCTGTTCCGGATGTACACCCGCTTCGCCGAGCGTCGTGGCTGGAAGACCGAGATCATCGACGCGACCGAGTCCGACCTCGGCGGCTACAAGACAGTGACCGTCGCGGTGAAGGCCAAGGGCGTCCCGGCTCCGGGTGAGGCGCCGTTCGCGATGCTCAAGTTCGAGGGTGGCGTACACCGGGTCCAGCGCGTGCCGGTGACGGAGAGCCAGGGCCGGGTGCACACCTCCGCGGCCGGCGTCCTGGTCTATCCCGAGGCCGAGCCCGTCGACGTGACGATCAACGACGCCGACCTGCGTATCGATGTCTTCCGCTCGAGCGGTCCGGGTGGCCAGAGCGTGAACACCACCGACTCCGCCGTCCGCATCACCCACCTGCCGACGGGCATCGTGGTCAGCTGCCAGAACGAGAAGTCCCAGCTGCAGAACAAGGAGTCGGCGATGCGGATCCTGCGCGCCCGGCTGCTCGCCGCGGCCGAGGAAGAGGCCAACGCCAAGGCCGGCGATGCCCGGCGGCTGCAGATCAGGACCGTCGACCGGTCCGAGCGGATCCGCACCTACAACTACCCGGAGAACCGCATCTCCGACCACCGCACCGGTTACAAGGCCTACAACCTCGACCAGGTGCTCGACGGCGACCTCGACGCGGTGATCGCCTCCTGTGTCGATGCCGACATGACCGCGCGGCTCGAGGCAATCGGTGACTGAGTCCGGTGACTGGCTTGTCGAAATCAGCTGACCTGGTCCGCGACGCCGCCGCCCGGTTGTCGACCGCCGGGGTGGGGAGTCCGGAGCACGATGCCGCCGAGCTGCTCGCCTTCGTCCTCGGCACGACACGCGCCCGGTTGGCCCTGGACCCGGCACCGACCCCGAACCAGGTCCGCAGCTATCACCAGCTGGTCACCCGCCGCGCGGCTCGCGAGCCGCTCCAGCACCTGACCGGCACCGCCGCGTTCCGGTACGTCGAGCTCGCAGTCGGCCCGGGTGTGTTCGTGCCGCGCCCCGAGACCGAGCTGCTGGCCGGCTGGGCGGTCGAGCGGGCCCGGCTCGTCGAGAACCCTGTCGTCGTCGACCTCTGCACCGGCTCGGGAGCGATCGCGCTGAGCATCGCGACGGAGGTTCCGGCTGCCACCGTCCACGCCGTCGAGCTCGATCCCGGTGCCGTGGAGTGGGCGACCCGCAACCTCAGCGGCACAGGTGTCGATCTCCGCCAGGGCGACATGGCGGATGCGTTCCCCGAGCTCGACGGGCTGGTTGACGTGGTGGTCTGCAATCCGCCGTACATCCCGCTCGAGGCCTTCGAGTCCGTTGCCGCCGAGGCCCGTGACCACGACCCGGCGCTGGCCCTCTGGTCGGGTGAGGACGGGCTGGTGGCGATGCGGGTTCTCGAGCAGGTCGCGGCCCGGTTGCTGCGCGACGGCGGTGTCGTCGGTGCCGAACATGCCGATGTCCAGGGCGAGGTCGCTCCGGCCGTGTTCTCCTCGACGGGCCGCTGGGCCGACGTACGCGACCATCGGGATCTGGCAGGTCGGGCGCGCTACCTCACCGCCCGACTGGCACGATGAGTACCGTGTTCACCCGCTATGACACCAGCGACACCGACGAGCGCGAGCTGGGTCTCTCAGCCGCGGTGACCGCGATCCGCAAGGGCCGGCTCGTGGTGCTCCCCACCGACACCGTCTACGGCCTGGCCGCGGATGCCTTCGATGCCGAGTCCGTACGCCGGCTGCTGAGCGCCAAGGGACGCGGTCGCGAGATGCCGCCTCCGGTGCTGGTCAGCGCGACCACCACCCTTGATGCCCTGGCCGTCGGTGTGCCCGCCTGGGCGCGGGTGCTCGTGGAGCACTACTGGCCGGGACCGCTGACGATCATCGTCGCGCAGCAGAGCTCGCTGCAGTGGGACCTCGGAGACACCCGCGGCACGGTCGCGATCCGGATGCCCAACGACCCGGTTGCGCTCGAGCTGCTCACCCGCACCGGTCCGCTGGCCGTCAGCTCGGCGAACAAGTCCGGCAGGCCGCCTGCCACCAACGTCGCGTCCGCGATCGACATGCTCAGCGAGGACGTCGAGGTCTTCCTCGACGGCGGGTCGACCACCGACGACCAGGCCTCGACGATCATCGACTGCACCGGAGACAACGCCCGCGTGCTGAGGGTCGGGGCGATCCCGGTCGAGGAGATCAGGGCGCTTCTCGGGGAACATGACGTGGACCTGGAGACGATGTGAGCTTGACGGCGGGGAGCAGACCAGGTGCGTGAGTACCTGCTCGTCTTCCTTGTGGCTGCCGTGGTCAGCTACCTGCTCTGTGTCTTCGCGCGCGAGCTGGCCACCCGGTCCGGGGCGGTCGCAGCAGTCCGTGACCGGGACGTGCACGCCGCGCCGATCCCGTACTTCGGGGGAGTGGCGATGCTCGGCGGGCTCGGCGCGGGCTTCCTGGTCGCCCGGCACCTGCCGTTCCTGAGCACGGCCCAGGACGCGACCTTCCACGACGCCGAGATCGTGCTGATCGCCGGCGCGATGATCTGTCTGGTCGGCGTGCTCGACGACCTGATCGAGCTGGACGCGCTCACCAAGTTCGGTGGTCAGCTCGCGGCCGCCGGCTTCATGGTGCTCAACGGGGTCCAGTTCTACTCGCTGACGCTGCCCGGGGTCGGACAGTTCTCGCTGGACCCGACGCAGGCGGTGATCCTGTCCATGCTGCTGATCGTGGGCACGGTCAACGCGGTGAACTTCGTCGACGGCCTCGACGGCCTGGCCAGCGGGATGGTCGGCATCGGCGCGGTGGCGTTCTTCGCATTCTCCTACAAGCTGGCCGACGCCAACGGCGAGACGCTCGCGATCACCGCGGCGCTGCTCTGCGCGGCCCTTGGCGGGGCGTGCCTGGGCTTCCTGCCGCACAACTACGTCCCGGCCCGGATCTTCATGGGCGACTCGGGCTCGATGCTGCTCGGGCTGGTGCTCTCGGGGTCGGCACTCAGCCTGACCGGCCAGTTCGCGACCGTGAACGTGACGAACGGCAGCAACTCGAACCAGGTCGGCGGGCTGGTCTTCCTGCTGCCGTTGTTCCTGCCGGTCTCGATCCTGATCGTCCCGATCGCGGACCTGGTCCTTGCCGTCGTACGCCGGACCCGGCGTGGTCAGGCGTTCTACCACCCCGACAAGGAGCACCTGCATCACCGGCTGCTTGAGATCGGCCACAGCCAGCGTCGTGCCGTGCTGATCATGTGGCTCTGGGCGGGCCTGGTGTCCTTCGGGAGCGTCCTCGCCAGCCTGTACGCCGGCCCGGTGGTCTGGGTCGTGCTGGCGGTCTGGGCGCTGCTCACGATCGCGCTGACGTTCGTGGTGCCCCGGTTGCGCCGCTCGGAGACCGTCCCGGCCTGACGAACCGGTCGGTGGCTGCCGCCGCACCGCGTACTGTCACGGACAAGGAGCCCCTGCGCTCCAACAAGGAGCAACGCCATGGCCGACAAGTCACCTCGGCAGAACATGTCCAAGAAGGACGGCAAGTCTCTGAAGGAGAAGCGGGCCGACAAGCACGCGAAGGCGGACGCGAAGAACTCCTCGGCCAGCCTCGACATCGTTCCCAAGGGCAAGAAGCACTGATCCGGAGCTGAGGAGACAGGCTCCGGGGGAGCGAAACTCCCGGCCGACAACGGCCTCCGGCCATGGGCCGACTTTCGCTGCCCCGGGACCTTGTGCTAACTTTCACAAACCTCACCTCCCTCGGTGATCACCCACCAATCGAGACAGAACGGCCGCCGACATGACGACCGCACTCTTGGCACCCACAAAGTGCCTCTCAGTGATGGTCCCGGGGCGCCTGAATTCCTGTGATAGTTTCCGCGAGTCAGGCGCTGGTGCGGCGTCTTCGCCGCGTGACACCTCCAACAACTCGGGTGCGCGCGCAAAGGAAAGCGACCAGAGCGAATGGGCGATGAGAGCAACGGCTTACGAGGCCGGGACCTCATCGGTCTGGGCGGGCTTCTCGCCGGCTCCGTCGTCGCGGGAATGCTTCTCGGGGTCTTCATTGACAGCCGGGCAGGCACGTCGCCGGCATTCACGATGGTCGGGATCTTCGCGGGCATCGTATGTGGCGGGATCGGGTTCTGGCTCCGTGTCCGAGATGCGATGCGGCCCTGAACCACTGGACATACCGAACTTCTGGAAGGTGAGCAGATGAGCAAGCAGACGGTGAGCAAGCCTGCTGGCCCGTCGGCCGACTCCACGCCTGCGGCCAGCCCGAAGGTCGACCCGACCGTGGTTGTGCCCGGCACGAAGATGACCCTCCCCAAGCTGGTCCGCGATCAGCGCAAGACCGAGCTGGTCGCGCTGCTGATGATCGTGGCGGGTTTCTGGATCCTCGGCCCGATGGACAAATGGCTTCCGGCGGCAGCTTTCGCGGCCGGCGTACTCCTGGGGCTCCTGAACCTGCTGGCCACCGAGTTCTGGCTCTACAAGGTCATCAGTTCGGGCAGTGAGCTGACCCGCAACAAGATCGCCCGCTCGACGTTCGTCCGGTTGCTGATCCTCACCGCCGCCGCGGTGGGGCTCGCCGTAGCGTTCACGCTACCGACAGGTGTCGGAGTGCTCTTCGGCTTGGCCGTCTTCCGGCTGATCTCACTTGTGATGACCACACTTCCCTTGCTGAAGGAGCTGAAGAAGGCATGACCGGCACAGTCGCTCCCATGAAGGTCGACATCAACCCTGGCGAGCATGTCATTGGCCATTTCGCCGGGATGTCCTTCAACCTGGACACGATCTGGACCACCGTGATTGCGGGCCTGATCGTCGTCGCCCTCGGTTTCTGGGCCCGCTCGGCGCTGACCAAACCCGAGGTCAATTACGTCCCGACCAAGATCCAGCTGATCTGGGAGGCGATCGTCAACGAGGTCACCACCCAGGTAGAGGACAACCTCGGTCGGGTGAACCCCTTCGTGGTGCCGCTCGCCGTTGCGCTGTTCTTCTTCATCCTGATCGCAAACTGGCTCGAGCTGATCCCGAGCGAGCTGAACCACATCAGCCCGAAGGCGCACCTGCTGCCAGCGCCGACGGCCGACACCAACCTCACCTACGCGATGGCGATCATGGTGATGGTGGGCGTATGGACCTACGGCATCCGCGAGAAGGGACTGGGGGGCTACCTCAAGCACTTCCTCGAGCCCTACCCCGTGCTGCTTCCGCTCAACGTGCTCGAAGAGCTCGTCAAGCCGATCACGCTGGCCCTGCGACTCTTCGGCAACATCTTCGCCGGCGGCATCATGCTTGCGTTGATTGCCAGCATCCCCGGTTGGGGCTTATGGCTGCCAAACATCATCTGGAAGCTCTTCGACATGTTCATCGGCGGGATCCAGGCCTTCATCTTCGCGTTGCTGACCGTCCTCTACTTCGGGATGGCGGGCGCCAAGCATGCGGATCACGATGAGAAGCACGACAAGACTTCGGCAGACCCTCAGGTTGACTCAGGGGCCGACGCCGAGAGCAAGGAAGCAACACCCGTACTTGCGCACTGATCCGTCGAGGTCGGTCGCATCACAGAGGTAAGAAGCTGCGTCGGGAAACCGGCGCGAAACCTAGGAGAGACATGGCAAACACGAATTCACAAGCCATCGAGCTTGCGGGCGCGTTCATCGGCGGTGGCCTGGCCCTCGGCGGCGGCGCCATCGGTGCTGGTGTCGGCGATGGCCTTGCGGGCGCGTCGTACATCCAGGGTGTCACCCGCCAGCCCGAGGCGCAGAGCCAGCTGCAGACGATCTTCTTCCTGACCGTCGGTCTGGTCGAGGCGATGTTCTTCATCAACCTCGCCTTCATGGCGATGTTCGTGTTCGTGCTCTCGAGCAAGTGAGCTTGAGCAGACTCATGTCGAGCTTGTACAGCACAAGCACTGAAGACAGGACTGATTGATGCACATCGTTGCCAGCGTGCCTCTGGCGGAGAAGTCGACGCCGAACTTCCTAGTTCCCAACGGGACGTTCTTCGTCGAGGTGATCGCGTTCGCGATCATCGTCTACATCCTCGGCAAGTACGTCATCCCGCCGATCAACAAGGCGATGACGGCTCGTCAGGAAGCAATCCGCTCGCAGTTCGCGGAGCTCGACGAGGCCAAGGCCAAGGCGGAGTCGGCGGAGCATGAGTTCCGTTCGCAGATCGCCGACGCCCGGCACGAGGCTGCCAAGATCCGCGAGGAGGCCCGCGAACAGGGTGCCGTCATCGTCGCGGAGATGCGTGAGCAGGCTCAGGCCGAAGCCGGTCGTATCGTCGAGCACGGCCACGCGCAGCTTGCGGCCGACCGCCAGCAGGCGTTCACGTCGCTGCGCGGCGAGGTGGGCACGCTTGCCACCACGCTTGCCGCACGGATCGTGGGCGAGAGCCTCGATGACGACGAGCGTTCCTCGCGTGTCGTGGACCGGTTCCTCGCCGACCTGGAAGCCAACCAGCCC
>JAOPXK010000038.1 GCA_025965195.1 Marmoricola sp. | reverse complement strand
ACGAGGTGGGCGAGAGCGATGACAACCAGAGCCGCCGTGTGCACGAAGATCGGGGCAGGGTCGAGACCGGGAATTGCCACGTTGTCCACGGCATCCGTTCCGGTGGCCGTGGCGCCACCGGGAAGAGGGATGCCGAAGGTCGTATAGCCCGGGGTGGTCGTCAGTTGCAGGGTGATAGTGCCAGAAGCGGCCTCGGTGACGGCTTGCACGATCGCGAAGATCGCCGAGCCGAGTGCCCAGAGCGCAGCGAGGATGCCAACGACGAGCAGGGCGATGCGGCCGCGCGGTGATTGTGCTGTTGTCGCGTTCATTCTCTCCCCATATCGATTGTCGTTAATGTAACGATTATCGATAAGGCTGTCAACTGGTATCAACCGACGTCAATAGCCTTAACGCCCACGGCGAACAGGGGCACTATCTGACAGCGTCGCTGGTTAGTCTCTTTGTAACGGCACCGCCTTCCTGCCCGGTGCCCGAGGAGACAACATGTTTGAGAGATTTACCGACCGAGCTCGTCGCGTCGTCGTTTTGGCCCAAGAAGAGGCCAAGATGCTCAACCACAACTACATCGGCACCGAGCACATCCTGCTCGGCCTGATCCACGAGGGTGAGGGCGTCGCCGCGAAGGCTCTCGAGTCGCTCGGGATCTCCCTGGACTCCGTTCGCGAACAGGTCCAGGACATCATCGGCCAGGGTCAGCAGCAGCCGACCGGGCACATCCCGTTCACGCCGCGCGCCAAGAAGGTCCTCGAGCTGTCCCTGCGCGAAGCGCTGCAGCTCGGCCACAACTACATCGGCACCGAGCACATCCTGCTCGGCCTCATCCGCGAGGGCGAGGGTGTCGCAGCCCAGGTGCTCGTGAAGCTGGGAGCCGACCTCAACCGCGTCCGCCAGCAGGTGATCCAGCTGCTTTCCGGTTACCAGGGCAAGGAGCAGGTCCAGGTCGGCGGCAACGATCAGACCACCGCGCAGGCCGGTAGCCAGATCCTCGACCAGTTCGGTCGCAACCTGACGCAGGCGGCCCGCGACAACAAGCTCGACCCGGTCATCGGACGCGAGAAAGAGATCGAGCGCGTCATGCAGATCCTGTCGCGCCGCTCGAAGAACAACCCGGTGCTGATCGGTGAGCCCGGCGTCGGCAAGACCGCCGTCGTCGAGGGCCTCGCGCAGCGGGTGATCGCGGGCGACGTACCCGACTCCCTCAAGGGCCGGCGGGTGCTGAGCCTCGACCTGGCGGCCATGGTCGCCGGTGCGAAGTACCGCGGGGAGTTCGAGGAGCGGTTGAAGGCCGTGCTCGAGGAGATCAAGTCCGCTGGTGGGCAGATCATCACCTTCATCGACGAGCTGCACACGGTCGTCGGCGCGGGTGCGGGTGGTGACTCCGCGATGGACGCCGGCAACATGCTCAAGCCGATGCTGGCGCGTGGTGAGCTGCACATGATCGGTGCGACCACCCTGGATGAGTACCGCGAACGCATCGAGAAGGACCCGGCGCTGGAGCGACGCTTCCAGCAGGTCTTCGTCGGTGAGCCCTCGGTCGAGGACACCGTCGCGATCCTGCGCGGACTGCAGGAGAAGTACGAAGCCCACCACGGCGTCAAGATCACCGATGCGGCCCTGGTCGCGGCGGCGATGCTGTCCGACCGCTACATCCCGGGTCGGCAGCTGCCCGACAAGGCGATCGACCTGATCGACGAGGCGGCTTCGCGGCTGCGGATGGAGATCGAGTCCTCACCGGTCGAGATCGATGAGCTCCGCCGTGCCGTCGACCGGATGAAGATGGAGCAGCTCGCGCTCGAACGCGAGACCGACGCTGCCTCGATCGACCGGCTCGACCGGCTGCGCGCCGAGCTTGCCGACAAGGAGGAGGAGCTCCGCGGGCTCGAGGCCCGCTGGGAGCAGGAGAAGGCCGCCCTCGAGGGGTCCGGTGAGCTCCGCAAGCAGCTCGACGCGCTTCGGGTCGAGGCCGAACGACTCGTCCGCGAAGGCAACCTCGCGGCCGCGTCCGAAATCAACTACGGCAGGATTCCCCAGCTGGAGAAGGAGATCGACGCAGCCGAGAGTGGTCCCGTTGAGGATCCGATGGTCGGCGAGTCCGTCGGTCCCGAGCAGATCGCCGACGTCGTCGAGGCCTGGACAGGCATCCCGACCGGCCGGCTGCTCGAGGGCGAGACCGCCAAGCTCCTTCGGATGGAGGAGATCATCGGCGAGCGCCTGATCGGCCAGAAGGCTGCGGTCGGTGCCGTCTCCGACGCCGTACGTCGCTCCCGCGCTGGCATCGCCGACCCCAACCGGCCGACCGGAAGCTTCCTCTTCCTCGGGCCGACCGGTGTCGGCAAGACCGAGCTCGCGAAGTCGCTCGCGGACTTCCTCTTCGAGGACGAGCGGGCGATCGTGCGGATCGACATGAGCGAGTACGGCGAGAAGCACTCCGTCTCGCGTCTGGTCGGCGCACCGCCCGGCTACGTCGGGTATGACGAGGGTGGCCAGCTCACCGAAGCCGTCCGACGGCGGCCCTACTCCGTGGAACTGCTCGACGAGGTGGAGAAGGCGCACCCCGAGGTCTTCGACATCCTGCTGCAGGTGCTCGACGACGGCCGGTTGACCGATGGTCAGGGCCGCACGGTCGACTTCCGCAACACGTTGCTGATCCTGACGAGCAACCTCGGCTCGACGTACCTCGTGGACCCGACGCTCGATGAGGAGGAGAAGCGGAATGCGGTGATGGCCGTTGTGCGCAAGGCGTTCAAGCCCGAGTTCCTCAACCGGCTCGATGAGGTCGTGCTCTTCGACGCCCTCGGCAAGGACGAGCTGGCGCACATCGTCGATCTGCAGCTCGCGGCCTTCGACCAGCGGCTCGCACCGAGACGCATCACGGTCACCGTGACCGATGCTGCCCGGGCCTGGCTGACCGAGAAGGGCTTCGATCCGGCGTACGGTGCGAGGCCGCTGCGCCGCCTCGTCCAGACCGCCATCGGCGACCCACTCTCGCGGCTGCTGATCAGCGGCGAGGTCAGCGACGGCCAGCAGGTCCACGTCGACCACACCGACGGCGCGGAGGCCCTGACCCTCACCGTCACCTAACGCCGACCCGGCGCAAGGTCACCCCGAAAGCACGCCGACCCGGCGCAAGGTCACCCCGAAAACGCGTCGACCCGGCGCAAGGTCACCGCGAAAACGCGTCGACTCGGCTCCCCTTCGCAAGACATCCGTGACGAAGAGCCGGGTCGGCGTGCATTCGGAGTGAATCTGCGCCGGGTCGGGGTGCATTCGGAGTGAAGATGCGCCGGGTCGGCGTCAGGAACGGCGGCGGTTGAGCTCCTCGATGATCGCAGGGACGACCTCGTGCATGTCACCGACCACGGCGTACGTCGCCTTGGTCATCATCGGCGCATCGGGATCGGTGTTGATGGCAAGGATCGTCTTCGAGCTCGCGCAGCCTGCCCAGTGCTGGATCGCGCCGCTGATCCCGCAGGGGATGTAGAGCTCGGGAGAGATCCGGCTGCCGGTCTGGCCGACCTGTTCGTGATGCGGCCGCCAGCCAAGGCTGGTCACCACGCGCGAGACGCCGAGAGAGCCGTGCAGCAGCTCGGCGAGCTCGGCGACGGCGGCGAACCCTTCGGGCCCACCCGCACCTCGGCCGGCGCCGACCACGACGCGCGCTGTCTTCAGCGAGTCGGAGTGGTCGGCTTCCTTCGTGCCCGTCGACACGACCCGGGCGACGAGGTCAGCCGCACCCACCTCCGGCGTGAACTCGTGCCAGCTGGGAGTCGTCGGGGTCTCGACCCGGGCTGCGGTCCACGAGTGACCGGCAACCGTGAGCACCGCCGGTCTCTGGTCGAGCCGCATCTCCTCCAGCGCGGCGCCACCGACGACCTGGCGACTGACCACGAAGGGAGCCAGCCCGGAGAAGGACACCACGTTGGCCGCCATCGGCACATCGAGACGTGCCCCGAGGTGAGCCAGCACCTCGTTGCCACGGGTGCTCCCGGCTGCGACCACCACGACCGAGCCGGTGGCCTCGCGCACGGCCTGGAGCGCGGCCGCCCAGGAGGCTCCACCGAAGGCGGCAAAGGCATCGCCCATGGCCTGGTGGACCTCGCTGACGCCATGCGCACCCAGCTCGGCGCTCATCGCGTCCCGGTCCGCGACGTCGCCGATCACCACGGCACGGATCGCGATCCCGCCGCCCTCGGCGGCCAGAGCGCGCGCGAACGCGAGTGTCTCCAGGGAGACCTCGCTCGTGGCGCCGGCCTCGGACTCGACCAGGACCAGGATCATTCGGGGCCCCCGCGGAGACAGGAGCGCAGCGAGTGTCTTTGTGGGGTGAACATCATCGCGCCACCTGCAGCTTCTCGAGGAGGTCCACGACGGCGCCCGCAGCTCCGGGACCTTCGCCCAGCAGCTCGACCGTGCTGGGCTGGGGCGGAGGCAGGAACAACCGCACCCGGCTCGCGCCGGCGGGCTCCCGCGACATCGTGCGCATCTCGATCTCGATCTTCTTGGCGGCCATCCGGCCCTTGAGCGAGGGATAGCGCGGCTCGGGTCCGCCTTCGAGCACCGAGACGACGGCCGGTGCCGGGACCGAATAGGTCTCCTCGCCGTCAGGCCCGTCGACATGGGCGGTGACGTTTCCGTCAGCCACCTCGACGACAGAGGCCCCGGTCACGACCGGCCGTCCGAGCAGGTAGGCCAGCCGGATGGGCACCTGGAAGTCACCGCTGTCGGCCGCGTCGTTGCCCAGCAGCACAACGTCGTACGACGTGCCCCCGTCCGGTCGAGCTTCGTGGTCTCGAACAACGGCAGCGATCTCGTGCGCGACGTCGGAGGGTCCGAGCCCGGTTGGCTCGGCCTCGACCAGGACGGCCGCATGGCAGCCGAGCGCGAGGGTGCTCCGGAGCTGGTCGACCGCGTCGGCCGGACCCACGCTCAGCAGGGTCACGGTGCCTCCGGTGGCGTCGGCGATCCGGATCGCGAGCTCGACCGCGCACTGCTCGTGGTTGCTCACCGTGAAGCCGACGAACCGTCCTTCGACGCCTTGCTCGTCGTCGGTCAGCAGGATCTGGCTGGAGGAGTCGGGGACCCGTTTGATGCAGACCAGGACGTTCGTCATCCTCTGATCCGGTCGTTCGTCGGGTCGAGGAGTGGCGTCGCGTCGGTGGCCGCAACCGTGACCGGGTAGAGCTCCTCCATGTAGGAGACCGCGAGCTGGTTGCCGATCACTGCCTCTGCCGGTGGCAGGTAGGCCATCAGCAGGTGCTTGCCCAAGCTGGGCGCCGACCCGGCCGTGGTGACGTAGGGGTGGTGACCGTGGCCGTCGGTCAGCATGCCGCCGTTGCGGGTCTGGATCGGCTCACCGCCGAGCATGTAGCGCTTGATGCCGCTCGCCGAGGTGTGGTCGTCGACGGTCAGCGTGCACAGCACGGTGGCGAGGGCGTCCTCGCGCTGCTTGAGGTAGGCCTCCTTGCCGACGAAGTCCGCTGCCTTGACCTTCGGCCGCTGCATGCTGGCCTCGACGATCGAGCGCTCGCCGTCGAGCTCGGCGCTGTAGGCCCGGTAGCCCTTCTCGATCCGTCCGGTGGTGCCGTAGACCCCGATGCCAACGGGTACGGCGCCATGCGGATCGCCGGCCTCGAGGAGCTTCTCCCACACCCCGGCAGCGTCGGCCATCGGCACGTAGAGCTCCCAGCCGAGCTCGCCGACGTAGGAGATCCGGGAGGCGAGCACCGGGGTGCCGTCGATCGAGATCTCGCGACAGCTGAGGAAGCCGAAGCCGTCCTCGGAGACATCGTCTGAGGTCAGCGAGGCGAGGATGTCGCGGGCACGCGGACCCCACAGCCCGATCGTCGAGATCTCGTCGGTCAGGTCGTCGAGCACGGTCGAGCCGTCCTCGGGGAGCTGGTCGGCGAAGGTCTTCCGGTCGGCCATGCCGTGGGCGCCGCCGGTCACCACCCGGAAGTGGTCCTCGCCGAGTCGCATCACGGTGAGGTCGGACTTGAACCCGCCCTTGGCATCGAGCACCGGCGTGTAGATCACCTTCCCGACAGCGACGTCGCACTGGGAGACACAGGTGCGCTGGACGGTCTCCAGGGCTCCTGGCCCGGTGATGTCGAACATCGCGAACGCAGTCAGGTCGATGACTCCGGCTGCCTCGCGCATCCGCAGGTGCTCCGCGTTGATGATCGGGCTCCACCACCGCGAGTCCCACTCGTGCTCGCGCGGCATCACCGCATCGCCGTACTCCTCGAGCAGGCCGGCGTTGGACTCATACCAGTTCGGCCGCTCCCAGCCGACGGCCTCGATGAAGACGGCGCCGAGCTTCTTCTGGGAGTCGTGCATCGGCGCGAGCCGCTGGTCGCGGTCGGACTCGTACTGCTCGGCCGGGTGGATGATTCCGTAGGTCTTGATGAACGCCTCGGTGGTGCGCAACCGGGTGTGCTCGCGGCGCATCTGGTGCGGGTAGAACCGGGCGATGTCGCTGTGGTGTACGTCGATCTCGGAGTGCCCGTGGGTCATCCACTCGGCAACCGCACGACCGACGCCGGGACCCTCCTTGATCCAGACCGCGGCAGCCGTCCACAGGCCGCCGACGTGGCTCTCGCCGAGGATCGGGTTGCCATCGCAGGTCAGCGAGAGCAGGCCGTTGATGGCGTAGCGCATCTCGGCACCCTCGGCCCCGAGCAGCTCGGGCATCAGCTCGAAGGCCTGCTCCAGCTGCGGGTCGAAGTCGTCGGACGTGAACGGCATCTCGGTCGGCGACAGCTTTGCCTGCTCGATCGAGGGGATGTCCTCGGGCTCGTGCAGGATCGCCCGGTGCGCGTAGGAGCCGACCTCCATGTCGGCGCCGTGCTGGCGCTCGTAGCAGAAGGTGTCCATGTCGCGGACGATCGGAATCGAGATCTCGCCCTCGAGGCCGACCAGCTGCGGGCAGGGGCCGACGCTGATCATCTGGTGCACGGCAGGGGTCAGCGGAATGCTCACGCCGGCCATGTCGCCGATCTTCGGACTCCAGACACCACAGGCGATCACCACGGTCTCGGCCTCGATGTCGCCGCCCGTCGTACGCACCCGGCGGATGCGACCCTCCTCGACGTCCAGCCCGGTCACCTCGACGTTCGGTACGACGGTCAGCGCACCGGACTCCATCGCCTTCTCGCGCATGATCGTGCCGGCGCGCAGTGAGTCGACCACACCGACACTCGGAGTCCAGAAGGCACCGACGAGCACGTCCTCCTCGATGAAGGGCACCTTCTCCTTCACGAAGGCCGGGCTGACCAGCTCGGACTCGATGCCCCAGGCCTTGGCGCTCGACATCCGTCGGCGCAGCTCCTCCATCCGCTCCTCGGTGCGGGCCACCTCGAAGCCGCCGGACTCGGTGAAGACCCCCATCTCCTTGTACTGCTTGATCGAGTCCAGGGTCAGGTCGGTGATCTCGCGCGAGTGGTCCACGGGAAAGAGGAAGTTCGACGCGTGACCGGTCGACCCACCCGGGTTCGGCAGCGCGCCCTTGTCGATCTGCACGATGTCGCGCCAGCCGAGCCGAGCCAGGTGAGGGACCAAGCTGTTGCCGACGATGCCGGCGCC
>JAOPXK010000120.1 GCA_025965195.1 Marmoricola sp. | reverse complement strand
ATCCTCGCCCTCATCGCCCACGGCATGACCAACCCCGGAATCGCCGCGTTCCTCCACGTGAGCGGCCACACCGTCAAGAGCCACATCAACCGGATCTTCACAAAGACCGCATCAACGGACAGGGTGGCCGCCATCCGCTACGCCCGGCAGCACGACCTGGCGTAGGGAAACTTCCGCGTCCACGGCAAACGGCGGTCCCGCACTCAGTGAGCCATGTCGACGAAGCGCGAGTAGTGGCCCTGGAAGAGGACGGTTATGTCGCGGGTGGGGCCGTTGCGGTGCTTGGCGATGATGATGTCGGCCTCGCCCGGGCGGGCCGACTCCTTCTCGTAGACGTCGTCGCGGTGCAGCAGCATCACGATGTCCGCGTCCTGCTCGATGGAACCCGACTCGCGCAGGTCCGACATCATCGGCCGCTTGTCGGCGCGCTGCTCGGGACCACGGTTCAGCTGGGACAGCGCGATGATCGGGATCTCCAGCTCCTTGGCCAGCAGCTTGATCTGCCGGGAGAACTCCGAGACCTCGAGCTGGCGGGACTCGACCTTCTTGCCCGAGCTCATCAGCTGCAGGTAGTCGATCACGATCAGCTTGAGGTCGTGACGCTGCTTGAGCCGGCGCGCCTTCGCCCGGATCTCCATCATCGTCATGTTGGGGCTGTCGTCGATGAACATCGGCGCACCGGAGACCTCACCCATCTTGCGGGCGAGCTTCGACCAGTCCTCGTCGCTCATCGGGCCGTTGCGGATGTGGTTGAGCGGGATCTTCGCCTCCGCAGACAGCAGCCGCATGGTGATCTCCGAGCGGGTCATCTCGAGGCTGAAGATCACCGAGGTCATGTTGTTGTGGATCGACGCCGACCTGCACAGGTCCAGCCCGAGGGTCGACTTCCCCATCGCCGGCCTGGCCGCCACGATGATCATCTGGCCGCCGTGGAGGCCGTTGGTGAGCTCGTCGAGGTCCGCGAAACCGGTGGGCACTCCGGACAGCCCGCCCTCGCGGTTGGAGATCGCCTCGATCTCGTCGAGGGTCGCCTCCATGATGTCCGAGAGCGGGGCGTAGTCCTCCGACTGCCGCTTCTCGGTGATCGCGTAGACCTCGGCCTGGGCCCGGTCGACGGTGTCGTCGACATTGCCCTCACCGGCATAGCCGAGCTGGGCGATCTTGGTGCCGGCGTCGACCAGCCGCCGCAGGATGGCCTTCTCGCGCACGATCGTCGCGTAGTAGCCCGCATTGGCGGCAATCGGGACGTTGGCCGACAGCGTGTGGAGGTACGGCGCGCCGCCGACCCGGACCAGCTCGCCACGACGGTTCAGCTCGGCCGAAACCGTCACAGGGTCGGCCGGCTCACCGCGACCGTAGAGGTCGATGATCGCGTCGTAGATCGTCTCGTGCGCGGGCCGGTAGAAGTCCGGCCCCTTGATCTGCTCGTTGACGTCGGCGATCGCGTCCTTGGAGATCAGCATCGAGCCGAGCACGCTCTGCTCGGCGTCGGGGTCCTGCGGGGGCATCCGGCCGGCCCAGTGCTCCTGGCTGCCGCCGCTCTCGCCACTGCCGAAGCCGCCGTACGTCGATCCGCCCGACCCCTGGCCCGATCCCTGGCCCGACCGCTGGCCGGAGTCCTGCCAGGGCCGCTCGCCGACACTCAGGTCGTCGAGCCCGGTCGACTCCGTCGTGCTCATCGGCACCCCACCTTCCGCATCAGTCGACCCCTTGCGCTTTCCGCAACGCTAGGGGCCCGCACCCCCAGAAACAGTTCGTGAGCTGGCTTCGAACTGACCGGACCGGCCGACAGTAAGCCCGTTCGGGACGTCCGCCTAGCCGGGTTATCCACAGGCCCCTGTGGATAACGCCCTGGGCATGTGGAACACGCCGCCAAAGGTGTGCACAGCCTGTTGGTCCACCTGTGGACAACGACAACCCCATCCGTCGCAACAGTGCTCTGACCTGCAGGTTCAGCGAAATCCGGGGTGTGGAAGCAAAGTTTCTCGGCTATTTCCGTTCACCGTTTCGCCATCTGGGATCGGTCGGTGGG
Organism: Marmoricola sp.; assembly: GCA_025965195.1. Taxonomy (GTDB): domain Bacteria; phylum Actinomycetota; class Actinomycetes; order Propionibacteriales; family Nocardioidaceae; genus Marmoricola. The sequence goes on along the minus strand of JAOPXK010000120.1, from coordinate 95,605 downwards.
TTTATCGACAAAGCGGCCGGCCGCGGACTGAGCCCACAGATTTGTGCCGTTAATACACAGGCACGGCGCCGTTATCAGATCGCCCGGCGGTCCCGCAGCGAATTCGTCAAGAACGTCGCAGTGCGCCGGCCAGTGCGACCACCGCGAACAGCGCGAACGTGAGCACGTGCACGCCGGTGCAGTACAGGCAGATCTTGTCGAGCTTGAACAACTCCGCCCAGAGCAGGTAGAGCACCGAGACCACGCCCAGGCCAGCCGCCGCCAACCGCGCGACATGCACCCACTCGGTCCGGGTCCGCCACAGCGGAGGCAGGCAGAGCGCCACCAGCGCCACGAAGAACAGCAGCCCCAGGAGCGCCACCGGCATCCCAAGGAAGGTGGCGTACCGGCTGGTCGTCACCGCGTGGCAGTTGACGATGCCGTTGCTCGAGCAGGCCAGCGTCTTGGACCCCGTGTAGTGCTCGAAGGTGAGGTACGCCGCGTCGGCGAGCCCGAGCACGCCGAGCACCAGCGACGCAGCCGGCGCCCAGCGCGGGAAGCCGGCGTCGGTCTCCGCCATCAGCCGGCCGACGGTACGAGCTTGGCGGCCGCCTGGACGCCGGAGGAGCTGCACACATTCGACGGCTGCTGGTTGGTCATCGTGCAGATCAGCGCCGACACCACGTTCGCAGTGCCGTCGATGCCCTGTGCCACCTTGCTCGTCGGGTCGGACATCGCCTTGGCGACCTGGGCGTGGCTCATCCCCGCCAGGGTGCCGGGGTCGTAGCTCGCTCCGCTGATGATGTACTTCCCGCCGAAGAAGATGAACGGGATCGAACCGGCCGAAGACGCTGGCAGGTAGGGCGTCGCGTCGTACTTGGTGAGCAGCTTCTGGTCGGCTGCCGGCACGGTGTCCAGCGCCTGCTGGTTGCGGTCGGTCTGCTCGTAGCCGGCGAAGGTGAAGTACTTGCTCGTGTACTTCGCGCCGTGGAACGACAGCGTCGGGGTGTTCGGGTCGGTGTCCGTGCTCGATGAGGAGGTCTGGCCGAGGCCGGTGAAGGTGCCGAACCGGGCCATCCCCGCCACGACGCCCCAGCGCTCCGCGGCGCAATAGGGGCAGTACTCCGCTCCGACGTACAGCAACTTGGGCAGGCCGCTCGCCGGGACCTGGGTGCCACCCGGCACGGCGACCGGCGCATTGCCGGCGCTGCCGAGCCCGACCTTGTCGAAGACTGCCGCCGGCACGCTCGTGACGTCCTTGATCACCGCGCTCGAGGCGGCGGTCGAGACGTCTGCGCCCTTCGGCTTGTCCGTGGCGACCTTGACCACGATCATCGCGATCACCACCACGAAGACGCCGACAACGGCTCCGATCGTCACATTGATCCGCGACCGGCGCCGCTTCGCCTCTGCCTGGATTGCGGCCAGCTTTGCCTGCCGCGAGTTCTCCTCGCGAAGCGCCTTCGCCGTGCGTGCCATCGGGTCCTCCTGTGTCGGGGCGCAGTGCACCTCGAAGAATGGGCGACTTGAAGGTTAGTGCGCGAGTCTTTGTTTCTGCTGAGAACCCCTCCGGCCGTACCCTCAGCCCATGCCGGCCGACCTCCCCACCACCGGTCGACAGCACGACCGGGAGATCCTCCGGCTGGCGATCCCCGCGTTCCTCGCGCTCGTGGCCGAGCCGGCCTTCCTGCTCGCAGACTCCGCGATCGTCGGGCACCTCGGCACCCCGCAGCTCGCCGGTCTCGGCATCGCTGCCGGGGTGATCGGCACGGTGATCAGCCTGTGCATCTTCCTGGCCTACGGCACCACCGCGTCCGTGGCCCGCCGGATCGGAGCCGGCGACGTCAGGGGCGCGCTGGCCGAAGGCATCGACGGGATCTGGCTGGCCATAGGCATCGGTCTGGTGGCCACTGCGGTCGGCGCGACGCTGACCCCGTGGCTGGTCGGGCTCTTCGGTGCCAGCCCGTCGGTGTCGCACGAGGCGGTCGTGTACCTACGGATCGCGTTCCTCGGCGCTGTGCCGCTCCTCGTCATGCTGGCGGCGACCGGCGTGCTCCGCGGGCTGCAGGACACGCGGACGCCGCTCGTGGTCGCGGTCGTCGGCAACGTGGCCAACGTGCTGCTCAACCTCGTGCTCGTCTACGGCCTGTTCGGCCTGCCTGCGCTGGGGATCGCGGGATCCGCGCTCGGCACGCTGGTCGCCCAGGTCGGATCGGCCGCCGCGCTCGGGTGGGTGGTCGTCCGGGCCGCAACGGCGTACGACGCACCGCTGGTCCCTGACCTGGCAGGGATTCGGGCATCCGGCCGGGCCGGCGTACCCCTTCTGCTGCGGACGTTGACGCTGCGTGCATCGCTGCTGATCATGACGTACGGCGCCACCTCGATCGGCGAGCAGGACCTGGCAGCGATGCAGGTGGCGATGACGATCTGGACCTTCCTCGCCTTCACCCTCGACGCGATTGCCATTGCCGCACAGGCGATCACCGGCCGCTACCTCGGCGCTGGCGACGTTGCCGGCACCCGCGCGGTGACGCAGCGGATGATCCGCTGGGGCGTCGGCAGCGGGGTCGTGACCGGTGTCGTGCTGGCGGCGGTGTCCCCGTTGCTGGGGCCGCTGTTCACCTCCGACGACCGGGTGCGTTCGCTGCTGGTGCCCGTGCTGCTGGTCGCCGCGCTGCTGCAGCCGCTCGCCGGCGTCGTCTTCGTGCTCGACGGCGTCCTGATCGGTGCCGGCGACGGGAAGTACCTCGCCTGGGCCGGGCTGGCGGTGCTCGTCGCGTTCGCTCCGTGCGCCTGGCTCGCCGTCGCCTCGACCACGGCAGGCGGCTCGATCACCGCGCTGTGGATCGCCTTCGCCCTGGCGTTCATGGGCGGTCGGGGCGTCGTCCTCCTGCTCCGGGCCCGCACCGATGCCTGGCTCACCTGATCCGGTCGAGTGCTCAGGCGGTCGCCATGGCAGCCACCTCAGCACACGACTCGCAACCTAGGATCAGCGAATGCCCCGCACGCGCACGCCGACGACGCCGATGCAGTGGATCGGCCTCGGCATGGTCATCATCGTCGGCAACGCGTTCTTCCCCGCCGAGGCGCATCCGGCCTGGAAGCACTACGACGCGCTCCCGGATCCGATCGGCTGGGTGGTCGTGGTCTGGGGGCTGTTCTCGCTGGCGAAGATCACCGGCGACGTGCTCGACACGGCCAAATGGGTCGGCGTCCTCGCGCTGCTCACCAGCGTGCCGATGTGGCTGCCGCAGCTCAACCACCAGCTCAACGCCTCCGGCGAGTGGGGGGCGAGCATGCCCCAGACCGTCTGCTGCCTGCTCACCGCTCGCGGGATCGGCATGCTCGGTGCCCGACGGACCCCGCGCGATCAGTACGTCGCCAAGAGATTCGGCTTGCTGAGCTGGGGGTTCGGCATCATGATCGTGCTGCCCGTGCTCGCCCTCGGTGGCGGTGTCAAGGCGCTGGAGAACCCCACCGTTGCCGTCTCGGCCCTGATCAACATCGTGTTCATCTGGTTCTGCTTCTCGGTCCACCGGCGCCCGTACCTCGGCGGTCCCGGCCCCCGCCTCATCGAGCCCGCCACCCGGTCGACCAAGACCTGAGCACCGCCCTTCGGCGTCCGCAACGGGGTGCACTTCCCGTACAAACACAACGCTTCCCGTGCAATGTTTCGCACGGGAAGCGTTGAATTCACTGGGTACCCAGTGAATTCGCGTGTGTCAGGCGCTGACGACGTTCAGGTTGACGGTCGCCTCGACCTCGTCGTGCACCTTCACCGTGACGGTGTGGGCGCCGAGCGTCTTGATCGGGTTGAGGACGACGATCGTGCGCTTGTCGACTTCACTGCCGGCCTCGGTGATCGCGTGAGCGATGTCAGCGGCGGTGACGGCGCCGAACAGACGGCCACCCTCGCCCGCACGCACCTTGACGTTGAAGGTCGAGCCCTCGAGCTTGGCCTTCACCTCGGCAGCGTGATCGGCGTCCCGGACGGCGCGCGACGAGCGAGCCTTCTGGATCGACTCGATCGTCTTCTCTCCACCACGGGTCCACTTGATCGCAAAGCCGCGCGGGACGAGGTAGTTGCGGCCGTAGCCGTCCTTGACCTCGACCACGTCACCTGCGCCACCGAGCCCGGTGACTTCCTGGGTCAGAATGAGCTTCATCTCTAAACTCCTCACTCTTCCCGTTATCGAGCTGTGGACGTGTAGGGAAGCAGTGCGACCTCACGGGCGTTCTTCACGGCCGTGGCGACGTCGCGCTGGTGCTGCACGCAGTTGCCGGTCACCCGACGAGCGCGGATCTTGCCGCGGTCGGAGATGAACTTGCGCAGCAGGTTGGTGTCTTTGTAATCGACGTACGACACCTTGTCCTTGCAGAACTGGCAAACCTTCTTCTTGGGCTTGCGAATCACTGCCTTGGCCATTGTGGTGCTCCTTTGTGATGAGCCCGACTTGCGCCGGAATGGTTACGGTTTGTTGGAAACTTCGAAGTGGTCTCGACAAGCTCGACCACCGTTGTTGCGTGGATCAGAAGGGTGGCTCGTCGGAGCCACCCGTGTTGGCCCACGGGTCAGGCTGAGCGGGGTTCTGGGCAGGCGCCGACTGGCCACCGCCCTGCTGCCCGCCCCAGCTGCCACCCTGCTGGGGAGCGGCCGGCTGGCCACCGCCCTGCGGAGCGGACTGGGGAGCACCCCAACCGGCACCCTGGGCTGCGGGCTGGCCGCCGCCCTGGGGAGCAGCCGAAGCTGCACCGGAGGCCCACGGGTCGTCGCCACCGAAACCGCCGCCGCCACCGCTGCTGCGGGTGGCCTTGGTGACCTTGGCGGTGGCGTACTTCAGGCTCGGACCGACCTCTTCGACGTCGAGTTCCATGACCGTGCGCTTCTCACCCTCGCGGGTTTCGTAGCTGCGGGCCTTGAGCCGACCCTGCGCGACGACACGCATGCCGCGCTGGAGTGACTCGGCAACGTTCTCCGCCGCCTGCCGCCAGACCGAGCAGTTGAGGAACAGCGTGTCGCCGTCCTTCCACTCGTTGGTCTGACGGTCGAAGTTGCGCGGGGTCGACGCGATCGTGAAGTTCGCGACGGCTGCGCCCGACGGAGTGAAGCGGAGCTCGGGATCGCCGGTCAGGTTGCCGACGACGGTGATGAGGGTCTCGCCTGCCATGGGTGTTGCTCCCTAGATTCAGCGGATGTCGGGACGGATGACCTTGGTGCGAAGCACCGACTCGTTCAGCGAGAGCTGACGGTCGAGCTCCTTGACGGTGGCCGGCTCGGCCTGCAACGTGACGACGGCGTAGATGCCTTCGGGGTTCTTCGCGATCTCGTAAGCAAGACGGCGCTTGCCCCAGACGTCAACGTTTTCCACGGTCCCACCATCGTTGCGAACAACGTTGAGGTATGTGTCGAGCGACGGAGCAACCGTCCGCTCTTCCAGACTCGGGTCGAGGATGACCATGAGTTCATAGGCACGCATAGCGTTCTCCACCTCCTTCGGACTAGTACGGCCACGGCGTTTCCGTGGCAGGAGGGCTTTGCGTTGCGACGAACTCCCACATTGTTGGGAGTGAGCGCGGGTTTTGATCTGCGCAAGAGTAACAACGGCGCTGCCCAGGACGCCAATCGTTGTCCACAGGCGTGGGCGTGGTCCGGACAGCCTCGCGCCGGGCTGCCGGGCTGCCGGCCTGTCGGGTCCGGCTCGTAGGGTTGGCGCCATGGCACTGAAGAAACCTTTGGGCACCGCCTTTGCGATTGGCGCGCACGTCGACCAGACCGACCCGATCGCCGAGGCGAAGGCCCGCGACACCACGCTGGTCCAGTTCTTCCTCGGCGACCCGCAGGGCTACAAGGGCCCCGAGATCCGGTACGCCGGCGGCGCTGACGGCCTTCGGGACGACGCGGCTGCCGCAGGTGTGGACCTCTATGTGCATTCGCCGTACATCATCAACGTCGCGACCACGAACAACCGGATCCGGATCCCGAGCCGCAAGCTCCTCCAGCAGCACATGGATGCGGCGGCCTCCATCGGCGCCAAGGGGCTGATCGTGCACGGCGGCCACGTGGAGAAGAGCGGTGGCGACCCAGCCAGCCAGATTCGAGTGGGCTTCGACAACTGGCGCAAGGCGATCGAGGCCACCGACCTGAAGATCCCGCTGCTGCTCGAGAACACCGCCGGTGGCGACAACGCGATGGCCCGAGCCCTCGACCGCATCGAGGGCGTCTGGGAGGCCATCGCCCGGGCCGAGGGCCACGAGAACGTCGGCTTCTGCCTCGACACGTGTCACGCCTGGGCCGGAGGGATCTCGTTGAGCGACGCCGTCGACCGGATCATCGGGATCACCGGCCGGATCGACCTGGTGCATGCCAATGACAGCCGTGACGCCTTCGACTCGGGGGCCGACCGGCATGCCAACTTCGGGTCCGGTCAGCTCGACGCGGACGAGTTCGCCTCCGTCGTACGCGATGCCGGTGCCCCGGTCATCTGCGAGACGCCGGGCGGTGCGGCCGAGCACCGGGCCGACTTCGCCTGGCTGCGCGAACACCTCTAGGCGCGAACACCTCGGGGGCAGGCTCCTAGACCGGCGGGAGCACCACGGTCCAGCTGACCGCCTTCGCCGAGGGGGCACCGGCCGTAGCCGTGACCGTGCCTGCAGTGCCCGCCGCCACCCCGGACGAGTCGCCGGTGGTCGTGGTGAGCAGTCCGCCACCCGATCCGAGCGTTGAGGCGCGGCCGGTCACGCCGGCGGGCAGCGTCCAGCCATGGGTTGCACCCACCTTGTCCGCCCAGTAGCGCAGCACCGTCGAGCCGGCGGTCGCGACGGGCGCTGCCGGAGCCACATGACCGGTCGTTGTACCCGATTCGAAGGCCCCCACGGCGGACGGTGCGCCTGCGCCGGCGTACGCCACGACCGTCAGGCTGGTCTTGGAGATCGCGTCGAGAGTGACCCGGAGTGTCGAGCCACCAAGCCCCGCCGTCGCGGCTCGGGTGAAGATCCAGGACCGGACCTCGGTGCCGTCGGAGACCGAGCCCACCGAGGTCCAGCCCACCGGCGTGGTGGCCGCCGCCGCCCGGTTGGTCGTGACGATCAGGACGAGGCGGTCGCCGGCCTGCACCGCGCCGGGCACCACGACCGAGGGCTGCGTGGAGTTGCTGTCCGACGCGGCCGAGGCGCGGAAGGTGATGGTGGGCGGTGGGGCGTTGCTGACCGTCACGTCGTGGACCACGGTGTTGGTCGCGCCATCGCTGTCGGTGACCGTCAGGGACACCGGGTAGGTCCCGGCTGCGGCGAACGTGTGCGTCGGCCCGACGCCCAATGACTGGGCGTCGTCGCTGAAGTCCCAGAGGTACGACGCGATGGACGCATCCGGGTCACTCGAGGTGCCGCCGTCGAACGAGCAGGCCAGGTTCACGCACGCAAAGGTGAACCTCGCGACCGGCGGCACGTTGCCAGGCTTCGGGACGGTCAGGGACTGCTGGACGGTGTCGGTGGCGCCGTCGTCATCGGTCACGGTCAGCGAGATCTGGTAGGTCCCCGCCTCCGGGAACACGTAGCCCGGACCCGGGCCGACAGCGGGCACCCCGCCCAGGTCCCAGTTGTACGACGCGATGACGCCGTCGGGGTCGCTCGAGGCCTGCCCGTTGAACGAGCAGGACAAGTTGGTGCACGCCGCGGTGAAGGTCGCGACGGGTGGCTGGTTCGGCGGCGGACCGGTGCCGACGAGGACGACGGAGTACTCCTCACCACCCCCGCCCGACTTGATCGCGCCGGTGACGCCCGGGACCACGATGGCCCGGGTCCGGGACGTCGTGGTGCCGTCACCGAGCTGCCCGTAGAGGTTGTAGCCCCAGGTCATCACGTGCCCGTCGGCCAGGACGGCGACGCCGTGGTCGCGTCCGGAGCCGAGGTCGACGGCCGTCGTCACGCCGATCACCGCGACGGGTCGGGTCCGCTGGGTCGTCGTACCGTCACCGATCTCGTCGCGGTAGTTGCGGCCCCACGCCAGCACCTGGCCGTCGGCGCGCAGCGCGTAGGAGTGGTGGGCGCCGGCTGCGACCTCGGTCATCCCGGTCGCGACCTGGGCCGGCACGGTCTTGTCGACGAGGGTGCCATCACCGAGCTGGCCGTAGTCGTTGGAGCCCCAGGTCCAGACCGAGCCGTCCGTGCGCACGGCGAGGCCGTGGTCGCGTCCGCCCACCAGCTGCGCCACGTTCGTCAGGTTGTGGACCGCGACCGGGGTCAGCCGCCGCGTGGTCGTGCCGTCGCCGAGCTGGCCCTCGTCGTTGCGGCCCCAGGCCATCACGGTGCCGTCGGCCTTGAGCGCGAAGGTCATGTCGCGCCCCGCGGCGATCGCGACGATGCCGGTCAGGCCGACCACCTGCACCGGCGTCCGGCGAAGGGTGGTCGTGCCGTCGCCGAGCTGACCGTCGGAGTTCAGCCCGGAGGTCCACACGGTCCCGTTGCTGCGCAGCACCACGGAGTAGTTGTGTCCGGCGGTGACCGCGATTGCGGTGCCGAAGGCCGGCGCGGCGCTCGGCGTCGGCCGGTTGACCGAGCCGCCGAGGCCGAGCGCTCCGTCGACGTTGCTCCCCCACACCCAGACCGAGCCGTCAGACCTGAGCGCGATCTCGAACTCACGGCCGCCGTGCACGGAGACGACATCGGTCAGTCCGCTGACCGGGCCCGCGGCGAGCCGGTTGGTGGTACTGCCGTCACCGAGCTGGCCGAAGTTGTTGCCTCCCCAGGTGTACGGCGTGCCGGGCGTGCCCGTCGCTGCGAGGGAGGGAGCCGGGGCGGCCAGCCCGAACAGGGCGGCCAGGAGTGCGACGACCGCGAGCGTGCTCGTACGACGAATCACGGATGCTCCTCACCCAACGGCCCGAGTGGTCGACCCCTGAACCTTGGCGCGTCAGCGCACCCCGGTCACCGCCAAAACCGGGTAACTAGCAGCAACCGGTCAGGCCGGCAGGTCCGGGCCGTCCAGCCCGACCCAGTCGCGGACCTGGTTGAAGGCGTCGATGAAGGAGCTGTCCCAGAAGTCCCGGACCACGAACGCGATCGGGATCGCGACCACCACCGCGAGGACCCGGGCCGGCCAGGTCCGCGGCAACAGCCACGCCAGCAGCACTGCGAAGCAGACGTCGACGACCAGCAGACTGTCCGCGTCGACGTGACGGCTCGCGTGCAGCACCAGTGCCTCGCCGAGGATGGTTCCGATCGGTACGGCGAGCACCGGCCCACTCAGCGCGCCCCAGCCCCAGCCCGGATGGCTCGGCAACGACGCCCAGGCAATGGCCACCCCGGCCACCGGCACCACGGTCACCACGATCAGTCCCCACGCCCGCCAGTCGCTGCCCGCCGTCTCGTCCCGCTGCCAGGCGTAGAGGTAGTGGGCCAGCACGGCGGCGGCGAAGAACACCATCGTGTTCAGGCCGCCCTGCCAGACGTGGCCGCTGACCCGCGCGATCAGCGCGATCAGCACCGTCCAGAGGGCGAACATGCCTACCGCGAGCTGCGCGGTGTTGCCGAGGTCGGTGAGCTTCCCTGCGGTCACGAGCCGCTGCGTCAGGACGCCGACGGCCAGGCCGACGATGCCGTAAAGGGCAGCCGCGATCACGGCCTTGCGGGCCGTGATCGGCGTGACGATCGTGGGTTCCACGAGCACATGGGACCATGACGGAGCCTGAATTCGGGTCGATGTCAGCAGACCGGGGTCCGCTGGTGCCCGTTCGACGCGGGCTCGGGCCGGTCATCGTCAGGCCCCTTCAGGACCTCACCGTCTAGGCTCGGGCCCGTGACTTCCCCCGCCCTGACCGTCCGCACGATCACCGCCGAGGAACACCTCTCCTTCATCGCAGCCCAGCGCTCCGCGAGCTTCCTGCAGACCCCGGCGTGGGCGAAGGTGAAGAGCGAGTGGCGCGCCGAGTCGATCGGCTGGGTCTCGACCGCGCCCGACCACCCGGGCACCCCGGGACAGCAGGGGCAGATCGTCGGGGTCGCCCTGGTGCTCTACCGGCAGCTGCCGAAGATCCGGCGGTTCCTCGCCTACCTTCCCGAGGGTCCGGTCATCGACTGGGACGCCGACGACCTCGGTGCCTGGCTGGCGCCGATGGCGGCACACCTCAAGGCCAAGGGAGCCTTCGGCATCCGGATCGGACCGCCGGTGATCAACCGGCGCTGGACCGCGGCCCAGGTCAAGGACGGGATCGCCGATCCCGCCGTACGCTCGCTGACCACATTGCCCCCGGCCGAGCGAAGCCAGACCGGCGCGATGGTGGTCTCGGAGCTGACCGAGCTGGGCTGGCGGCCGCAGTCCGTCGAGGGCGGTTTCGCTGCCGGCCAGCCTCAGTTCAACTTCCAGATCCCGCTGACCGGCCGGACCGAGGACGAGGTCCTCAAGGGGATGAACCAGCTCTGGCGGCGCAACATCAAGAAGGCCGACAAGGCCGGGGTCGTGGTGACGCAGGGAGCGATGCCGGGGGCCTCGACAAGCTCGACCACCGAGGCCGACCTGGCTGCCTTCCACAAGCTGTACGCGCACACGGCCGAGCGGGACCACTTCACCCCGCGACCGCTGAGCTACTTCAAGACGATGTTCTCGGCGTTCTCGGCGTCCTCGGCGTTCTCGGCGTTGCGGACCGAGGATGCAGATCCTGGTGGCCGGATCAGGCTCTATCTCGCCCACCACGAGGGCGACCTGGTCGCGAGCACGATCTGGATCCGCGTCGGGGGCCACACCTGGTACTCCTACGGCGCCAGCTCGACCGAGAAGCGCGACGTCCGCGGCTCCAACGCGATCCAGTGGCAGATGATCCGTGACTCGATCGCGCTCGGCGCCGATGTCTACGACCTGCGCGGGATCACCGACACCATCGACTCCGAGGACCCGCATGTCGGGTTGATCCAGTTCAAGGTCGGCACCGGTGGCGAGGCCGTCGAGTACGTCGGCGAGTGGGATCTCCCGCTCAACCGCGTGATCTACAAGGCGTTCGACCTCTACATGAGGCGCCGGTCATGAGCCTCACGTTGTACGTCGACGGAGACCGCTGGCGCGCGCACCTCCGCTCGGTGCTGGAGCACCAGCCGCTGCTGGTGCCCGTGGCGAAGGGCAACGGCTACGGCTTCGGCAACGGCCGGCTGGCCCGCAGGGCGCAGTGGCTCGGTGTCGACACGATCGCGGTCGGGACCTACGACGAGGTCGCCGATGTCGCGGACCGTTTCCACGGCGACATCCTGGTCCTCACCCCGTGGCGGCCGTTCAGCCCGGTGGTCGACAACCCGCGGGTGATCCACACTGTCGGCCGGCTCGAGGACCTGACCGCACTGGCCTCCTCGGGGCGCCGCTCGCGCGTCGTCCTCGAGCGGATGACGTCGATGGCGAGGCACGGTTTCACCGCCCGCGGCCTGCGTGACGCGGGGAAGCTGGTCTCGACAAGCTCGACCACCGGAAGGACGAGCTCGACCACCGGAGGTGTCGTCGTGGAGGGCGCCGCCCTGCACCTGCCGCTGGCAAAGGGTTCGCACCTCTCCGAGGTCGAGCGGCTGATGACCGACATCGTCGCGGCCGGTCTCGACAAGCTCGACCACCCGGACAAGCTCGACCAGCGCAAGGGCAGCACGATCTGGGTCTCCCACCTCAGCAACCAGGAGCTGACCGCGCTGTCGGCGCGCTATCCGGACTTCACCTTCCGGCCGCGCATCGGGACCGGGCTCTGGCTGGGCGACCGGGATGCGCTCTCGGTGAAGGCGACCGTGCTCGACGTCCATCCGGTGGAGCGTGGTGACGTCTTCGGCTATCGCGGCCGCTCGGCTCCGCGCAACGGCACGATCCTGGTCGTCTCGGGCGGCACCGCCCACGGCATCGGCCTCGAGGCGCCAACGGGCGAGGCCTCGATCAGGGCCCGGGCGGCGTCATTGGCCCGGGGTGGGCTGGATGCAGCCGGGTTCGTTCGGTCGCCGTACACCGTCGGCGGGAAGCAGCGCCTCTTCGCGGAGCCTCCGCACATGCAGGCCTCGATGCTGTTCCTGCCCAGCGGTTCCGACGTGCCCGCGGTCGGCGACGAGATCGACGTACGCGTTCGCTACACCGCGACCGACGTCGACCGGGTCGAGATCAGCCAGCCACGCCCTCGTTGACGGGCTGCGGACGCGGACGTGCCGCTACCTCGGGGGTCATCGGGTCGTCGGTGACCCCATCGGCCCGTACCGGGTCATGGCCGGGCCAGAGGATGTCGCGGACCACCACGGCCATCAGGTAGATCTCACCGAGCATCCGGACCACGATCGCGATCTCGTAGATCGGCGACCCGGCGTTCGTGCTCGCGGAGGTCAGCCAGCCCCCGAGGAACCACCACACGGACGCGAAGTAGAAGAGCTCACAGGCCTGCCAGATCAGCAGGTCCCGCCATCGCGGCCGAGCGAGGACGGCGAGGGGCAGCAGCCACAGCACGTACTGCGGTGAGTACACCTTGTTGACCAGCAGGAACGCGGCGACGATGAGGAATGCGAGCTGCGCCACCCGCGGTGGCTGCTTGACCAGCAGGCCGAGCGCCAGGATCGCCGCACAGGCGGCCAGGAAGAGGACCCAGGAGACCAGGTTGATCTGGTGCGCCGAGAAGCTGTGGCCCTTGAGCGAGAGCACGTACCAGAGCGACCCGAGGTCGGCTCCGCGCGTGGAGTTGAACTTCCAGAAGACCTTCCACAGGTCGACGCTGCTCAGCAGCGCGGGCAGGTTCGCCAGCACCCAGGCCACCGCCGCACCGCCGGCTGCCCACACGAACCAGGACAGCCGCCGCCGTCTGATCGCGACGATCAGGAAGGCCCCGAGAAGGAAGAGGGGATACAGCTTGGTCGCCACGCCGAGCCCGAGGAGAAGACCGGCCCAGAGCGGCTTGCCACGCGACCATGCCCACAGCGCGCCGGCCGTGAACGCCACCGCGAGCAGGTCCCAGTTCACCAGCCCGGTCACGAGCAGGCAGGGCGAGAGCACGAAGGGCAACGCGTCCCATGGGCGCCGCCGGTGGGCCCCGGCCAGGAACCAGGCCGCGATCAGGCCGCAGAGGAACAGGAGTACGGCGGTGATGGCGAAGTTCGCATTGACCTCCGTCGCCATCCCCGGCATCCCCCAGAGATCCGCCGGGTCGGCGGCTGCCCGGACCGACACGGGCGGTCCGGCAGCGTCGATCGTGGTCAGCTCGGACGCGATCCACGCCAGGTAGGAGATGCCGACGGGGTACTCCATCGCGGGATACCGGCCATGGCTGTCGGCGTAGGGCCAGTGCTGCTCGGCGAACCCGCGCCCCGTGTAGAGGTAGGGGATGTCGGAGTAGCACATCTTCGCGTAGCGGACGTCGCTGTTGTTCCAGTCCGTCTGCATGCAGGGACCGCGCTGGACCAGCCCGAGCGCGAACACGAACGTGAAGACCAGCAGCAGCACCTGCACCGGCGTCCACCACCGGTGTGGCGCAGCGTGATCGCCCAACGGTCCGCCGATGAGCTCGCTCGACGCGGCCGCGATGGGGTCGACCCGTGTCGGCGCGACCACGTCGGGACCGTCCTCCGGGCTCACCTGAACGCTAGGAGGGGCACGGGTGCAGGATCACCGGCGTACAGGTCGGCGGATTCGGATCCGTCGGCGTGTCCGTCGGCGTGATCGGCGTGAGGGTCACCGTCGGCGTCAGCGACGGGGTCAGCGACGGGGTGGTCGCCGGCGTCGTCTTGATGTGCTTCGGCGGCGGCGGAGGCGGTGTGTACGGCGCGTGGCCCGATGACGGAGCCGTCCCGTCGAGGTTGGCCGGCGGCGGGAAGTCCTCGGTGGTGGTGCCCTGGAGGATGCCGCGCATCGCATCGGTCCAGGTCTCGGTCGGGTAGTTGGCGCCGAAGTAGGGCACCAGGAAGTTCTCCAGGCTCTCGTGGCCCGTGCCGCGGACGTACATCACCGCCGTGGAGACCTGCGGGGTGAACCCGATGAACCACGAGGAGTCCACGAGGTGGGAGTCGTTGGTCGCGGTGCCGGTCTTGCCGGCCGCGGGCCGGCCGAGGGCCAGCGCGTTCTGGCCGGTGCCTGCCTTGACCACACCCTGCATGGCGTAGCTGACGTCCGCGGCGATGTCTGCCGAGATCACCCGGTCGTGCTTCTTCGGGGCGGTGTAGAGCACCTTGCCGTCGGAGGCGCGGGTGACCTTGCTGACGACGTACCACGCGTGGTGGACGCCGCCGTTGGCGATCGTGGAGTACGCGTTGGCCATGTCGACCGGCGAGATCGAGGCAGAGCCGAGCGCGATGCGCGCGTTGTCCTGGACGTCGTCGGTCGAGGGGACACCCATCGCGAGGGCCATCTTCTTGATGGCCGACGGGCCGTTCTTCATCGACGCGGTCATGTCGACGAAGGCGGTGTTGACCGACTGCTCGAGCGCGGTCAGCAGGCTGATGTGGGCACCCAGGTTCTCACCGGTGCCCTCGCCCTCGTTCTTGACCGTCGAGCCGTCCGGGAAGGTGTACGGCGAGTTGCCATCGAAGGTGTCCTTGAGGCTGAACCCCTGCTTGATGCCGGCCGCCAGCGCGAACGGCTTGAAGGAGGATCCGACCGAACCGGCAGGGAGGGTCGCGTAGTTGAGCTGGCTCTGCAGGAAGTTCTGGCCGCCGTAGAAGCCGAGCAGTCCACCGGTCTTCACGTCGACCGACGCGACACCGACGTGCAGGCCCTTGAGGTTCGGCTTGTTGCCGACCACGGCCGCCTTGTCGGCGGCCATCGCCTGCGGGGACATCGTGGTGGTGACCCTCAGGCCTCCGCCGTCGATGGTGGCCTCGTCGAATCCGATCCGCTCGAGCTCGTTCTTGACCAGCGTCAGCTGGAAGCCCTTCTGGCCTTCGTACTGGTTGCTGGTCTTCTGCTTGACCGTCTTCGGCAGCTTCAGCTTCAGCGTGTCCGCGCGCGACGAGCTCAGGGTGCCGACCTTGGCCATCCCGTCCAGGACGTAGCCGTAGCGGGCGAGCAGCGCCTGCTTCCCGGCCGCGCTGCCGTCAGGACTGAGGTAGCTCGGGCTGTTCAGGACCGACGCCAGCATCGCGCTCTGCCCGGCGTTCAGCTTCTTCGCATCGATGCCGAAGTAGGCGTGCGCGGCGGCCTGGACGCCGTACGCCCCACGTCCGAAGTAGATGGTGTTGAGGTAGCCCTGCAGGATCTCCTGCTTGGACTGCTCCTGCTGGATCTTCAGCGACAGGAACGCTTCCTTGATCTTGCGGCCGAGGGTGCGCTCCTGCGTGAGGTAGAGGATCTTGACGTACTGCTGGGTGATGGTCGATGCGCCCTGGGTCGCGTTGCCCTTGGCGTTGGAGAACGCCGCTCGCAGGATGCTCTTGGGGTCGATGCCCTTGTTGGTCCAGAAGGTCCGGTCCTCGGCCGCGACGACGGCGTCCTGCATGGACTTGGGGATCTCTGCCAGGGAGATCGACTCGCGGTTCTGGTCGGCGTACTGCCCGAGCTTGGTGTGCCCGTCCTTGTAGTAGACGTACGTCGACTGGGTCTGGAACGCCGCGTTGGGGTCCGGGATCGTGGTCTTCTGGTAGGCGAGGTAGAAGACCGCACACACCATCAGCACCATCACCACGCCGCCGATCAGGGCGTACTTGATGAAGGTGCGCAGCCAACCATGCTTGTTCGGCTTGTTCGGCTTCTTCGCCTTCCGGCTGGGGCCGCCGCCGCCCTTGGTGCGGGACGTGCTGATCCGGTTGCCACTCACTGTTCGGGTAACTCCCAAGCTGACGACGGCAGGTCTGGACCGAGGGTACGGGGTCAGCACACGAACCGGGGGGTCGAGCGACGTACCTCACCCCGCCAGAAGGCCTGCCGACTCGACCTCGATATATCAATACGATAGGTTGTGCAGATACAACGCGTGGAGGCATTCAGTTCGGCGCCGCTTCGCAGTCTTTACGTCAGTCCTTCCGTCAGGAGCATTCGTGACCCGCAAGGGAGCAACACTCGAGCTCGCAGTCCTCGGACTGCTGCACGAGTCGCCGCTGCACGGATATGAGCTGCGCAAGCGGCTCAACCTGCTCCTCGGATGGACCCGGCTGCTGTCCTACGGCTCGTTGTACCCCGCCCTCAAGCGGATGCTTCGGGCCGGCTGGATCAACGAGGTCACGACCGTGTCCCCGGGGGTTTCGCGCAGGCAGCGGATCGTCTACCAGATCAGCCCGGCAGGCACCGAGTTCTTCAGCCGGGAGATCACCGACGCTGGACCCGCGGCCTGGGAGGACGAGAACTTCAACATGAGGTTCGCGTTCTTCTCACGTACCGAGTCCGACGTCCGCATGCGGATCCTGGAAGGCCGGCGCTCGCGGTTGCAAGAGCGTCTCGACCGGGCCCGCACTGCACGGGGCGAGCGCGCCGGAGACCGGTACGTCACGGAGTTGCAGCGGCACTCCATCGAGTCGGTCGAGCGTGAAGTGCGCTGGCTCACCGAGCTGATTGACGCAGAACGCGCACTCAAGGGCACCAACCCCCAAGTCGTTCGGGAGCCCATCACGGCCCCGACTGAATTCAGCTGAAGAGAAATCGATCAGGAGTGAGGAGAACCCATGGGTTCGGTACGAGTAGCAATCGTCGGAGTCGGCAACTGCGCCAGCTCCCTGATTCAAGGTGTTGAGTACTACAAGGACGCAGACCCGCAGGGTGTCGTCCCTGGCCTGATGCATGTGATGTTCGGTGAGTACCACGTCTCCGACGTCGAGTTCGTCGCGGCCTTCGACGTCGACGCCAAGAAGGTCGGCTTCGACCTCTCCGAGGCGATCGGCAGCTCGGAGAACAACACGATCCGCATCGCTGACGTGCCGCCCACGGGCATCACCGTTCAGCGCGGTCACACGCTCGACGGTCTCGGCAAGTACTACCGCGAGACCATCGAGGAGTCCGACGCCGAGGCCGTGGACATCGTCCAGGTCCTCAAGGACACCAAGGCCGACGTGCTCGTCTCCTACCTGCCGGTGGGCTCGGAGCACGCTGACAAGTTCTACGCGCAGTGCGCGATCGACGCGAAGGTTGCCTTCGTCAACGCGCTGCCTGTCTTCATCGCTTCCGACCCCGTGTGGGCCAAGAAGTTCGAGGACGCCGGAGTCCCGATCATCGGTGACGACATCAAGAGCCAGGTCGGCGCCACCATCACCCACCGGGTGATGGCGAAGCTGTTCGAAGACCGTGGTGTCGTGCTGGACCGCACGTACCAGCTCAACGTCGGCGGCAACATGGACTTCAAGAACATGCTCGAGCGTGATCGCCTGGAGTCCAAGAAGGTCTCCAAGACCCAGGCCGTGACCTCGAACCTCAACCACGACCTCGGTGCGCGCAACGTGCACATCGGTCCCTCGGACTACGTCGCGTGGCTCGACGACCGCAAGTGGGCCTACGTTCGCCTCGAGGGTCGTGCGTTCGGTGATGTTCCCCTGAACCTGGAGTACAAGCTCGAGGTCTGGGACTCCCCGAACAGCGCCGGCATCATCATCGACGCGATCCGGGCGGCGAAGATCGCCAAGGACCGCGGCGTCGCCGGCCCGATCCTGTCGGCCTCGTCGTACCTGATGAAGTCCCCGCCGGTCCAGCGCCCCGACGACGAGGGTCGCGCCTCGGTCGAGGCCTTCATCCGCGGAGACGTTGAAAGATAGATCCGCTCATCGGAGTAGTCCGCCCCTGAAATCTCAGGGTTTTCTTTTCAGCTGACCGACGGCGGTCGGGACTCCGGTCCCGGCCGCCGCTGGCATTTTCGCGTTGTGCGCCGGTCTCAGGAAACTCTCAGTTAGCTATATCCGAAGCGGCAGTCGCACCCCTAGAGTCGCCGCATGAGCGATGAGACCCCACCACCTCCGGCCGACGGCGCACCTCCGCCTCCGCCGCCGCCACCCCCGCCCCCGCCGCCCGGTGATGGCGGTGGCTACGGACCCCCAGCGCCACCGACGCCTCCGGCGTACGGCGCCCCGGCGGCCGGTTCGGCCGGCTACAGCGCCACCGAGGCCGTTTCATACGGCTGGTCGAAGTTCTCCAAGAAGCCGGCCGACCTGATCGTCCCCGTGCTGATCGTGGCCGTGGCGGTCATCATCGTCGAGATCGTCGTCCAGGTCCTGCTGCGGAACACCCTGCTGTCGACGCACGACTGCACGAGATCCGCGTTCGGGGTCGACTACACCTCCCAGTGCGGTCCAGGTTTCTTCGTCACGATCCTGGGCAGCGGCATCGCGGCAGCGTTCGTCAGCTTCCTGACCCAGATGCTCGGCGCCGGCCTGATCAAGGCTGGTCTCAATGTCGTCGACGGCAAGCCGGTCTCCACGGCCGAGGTCTTCTCCTACGCCACCAGGCCGAATGTGGTCGTCGCCGCGGCTCTGATCGCCGTGGCCACCCTGGTCGGCACGATCCTGTGCTACATCCCCGGGCTCATCGTGGGCTTCCTGACGACGTACACACTGTTCTTTGTCGTCGACAAGGACATGGCGCCGATGGATGCGATCAAGGCGAGCGTCTCGTTCACGACCTCTCACCTCGGCGAGACGATCGTGTTCTACCTGCTGGCGATCGTCTGCATCATCGTGGGCGCGATCCTGTGTGGCGTCGGCCTGCTCGCCGCGATCCCGGTGGTGCTCGTCGGAGCGGCGTACACCTTCCGGATGCTGCACAACGAACCGGTCACGCCTGCGGCCTGAGGTTCGACCGCACGCTCAGCGATCACGCCCCGTCTCCGAAAACTAGGATGCGGGGCGTGAGCACTTTGATGTGCGCCGCGACCCTGGTGGTCGCGCGCCACGGCGACGCGGAGTACGTCGAGACGTGGTTCTCCGACGAAGGCGGCTCGCTGAGTGCGGAGGGCCGGTCCCAGGCCCGCGTGCTCGCGGACTCGTTGTCCGACCGGCGGATCGGCCTGGTCTGGTGCAGCGACACCTCCCGGGCGGTCCAGACCGCGGAGATCGTCGCGGGACGGCTGGGCGTCGGCGTCCGGGCGCGCAAGGCGTTGCGCGAGGTCCAGGTCGGCTCGCTGATGGGGCAGCCGTTCTCGAAGGACGCGCTTGCCGCGGTCACCGACCGGTGGTTCGACGGCGACCTCGACGCGCGGTTCGATGGCGGCGAGTCGGGGGCGGACGTGGTCGCGAGGTACGGCGCGCAGCTCGCCGGCATCGCCGACGAGCACCGAGGCGAGACGGTCCTGGTCATCGCCCACCAGACTGCGGCCTGCATCTCGCTGCCGAGCCTGGCGCGCAACCTGACTCCGGCGTACGCCGAGCACCACGAGCTCGGCACCGGCGAGTCCGTCGAGCTCGTCATCGACTCCGACGACTGGGCCGTGACCCGCTGGGGAACCAGGAACCTCGCCTGACCACCTCCCCGTGTGCTCACGTGGCTGCCATCGCGACCACCTGAGCACCCGACGCGTTCAGTCCATCGCTCCGTGCAGGTTCCTCGCCGTCTTGCTGGCGGCCACCGTCTCGGGGTCCGGGTGGGTGCCGAACAGCCGGTCCGACGTGCCGGACGTGGTCACGCTGAACCAGTAGTGCTCGTTCTTGTAGTGGTGCAGCCGGTGGTTGCGCCAGACCGCCTTGTAGAGGCGGGACCGGGGCTTGTAGTCGCTGTGGATCAGGTAGTGGATCCACTCGTAGACCAGCCCGACGACCGCCACCGTGACCAGGAACGTGAGCGCCTGGCCGACGTGCGGGAAGAGCAGCAGCCCGAGTCCGTCGTACACCGCGATCACCCAGATCAGCGCGCGCCACGGGATGAAGACCAGGGGTACGTCGCGAGGGTCGGCGTGGTGCGCCCGGTGCTCGCGCGCGAGGAGCGAGTCGACGGTGATGCCGGCCAGCTTCCGTGGACGCCAGTGCAGGATGAAGACATGGATCCCCCACTCGAGGACGGGGAAGAGCGCCAGGAAGATCAGCGGCGCCCACGCGTCGGCCAGCGACCAGCCGCCCCTGGCGACCCGCGCCACCACGAGGGCCAACAGGTTCGCGGTCAGCATCCACGGGCTCGGGTAGCGCCAGAAGGCCCTGCCGGTGGCCTCCAGCGTCACAGTCGTACGCCGGGAGAGTCGCCGCTCCTCCGCGCTGAGGCGCTCCTGCGCCAGCCGATCGACGTCCTCGCTCATGCTTCCTCCAGCTGTTCGATCACCGGCATCAGGGAGTTGGTGGCGAGGGACAGCAGCGACTTCGCCCGGAGCCGGGCTCCGGTCACGTCGCTTCGCGCGATGGCTGCGGCCACGGCTTCGTAGGCATCGACCCGGTCGACCTCGTCCGCCATCACCACCGCAAGCGCGTCGATCAGCGGCTCGTAGGCCGCGCGCATCCCGTTGAACATCAGCCGGAAGGCGATCGAGTCGGCGCCCTCGACGATGTGCTCCCAGAACAGCAGCGCCATCCGCTGCTTCTCGACCGGGTCCGTTGCCTCGCCGAGCGCGCGGACGGTGCTCTCGAGCGCGGAGTCCAGGTCGGCTCCGCCTCGCTCCGCGGCCAGTTCGGCGATCCGCGGCCCGACGTACAACCTGGCCTCGAGGATGCTGCGCGCGACCGCCAGGTCGACCTCGCCGCCGTGCACGAGCAGGCGTGGCAGCAGGTCGAGGCCACCGTGATGACGGAAGTCGCGGACGGTGGTGGCATCGCCCTGCCTGACCTCGACCAGGCCGACGTGGGCCAGCCGCTGCAGGGCCTCGCGCACGGCCGGGCGGCTCACCCCGAGCACCTCGGCCATCCGGCGCTCGCTCGGGAGGGCTGCTCCGGGCCTGATCGCGCCGTCCACCACCTCGGTCAGCAGCTGGTCGTAGACGTCGTCCGGGACGGATCGTCTGGCGACCGGTTGCAGGGGCATGCCGGAGACCGTACGACACCGGAACAGCACTGGTCAAGTGGTCTGACCAGTGCTGTTCCGCTCAGTCGGGAAGCAGCGGAACCACCTGGCCGAGGTCCCGGCCCAGCAGCGAGCCACGGGTGATCGAACCCGACCCGAACCGCGCCCTCAGGTCGTCCAGGGTGGCGTCCAGGGTGGCGCCGGGCCGGTGCCCGAGAGGCAGCATCAGCTGCTCGGAGGTGCTGTCCTCGAGGTTGCCCACGGAGAGGCCGATCAGGGTCAGCCCGCGTCGCTGCACCAGCGGCCCGGCACGACCCAGCAGCAGCCGGGCAGCAGCCAGCAGCAGGTCCGTGTGATCCGTCGGGCACGCGAAGGTGTGCGACCGGGTCACCTTCGCGAAGTCGCCCAGCCGCAACCGCAGGGTCACCGTTCGGCCGATCCGGTGGGCGTTGCGCATCCGCCGGGCGACCCGGTCGACCAGTCCGGCGAGCCTGGCATCGATCTCCCCGGCGGAGCGCGGGCGGCCACCCAGGGC
This sequence comes from Marmoricola sp., assembly GCA_025965195.1. GTDB lineage: Bacteria > Actinomycetota > Actinomycetes > Propionibacteriales > Nocardioidaceae > Marmoricola. The sequence goes on along the minus strand of JAOPXK010000120.1, from coordinate 74,273 downwards.
GCTCTGCGATCCGATCGAGTGCCGGCGCCGGCCGACCTCGACCGGACGCGGGTCCCGGTTGTGGGCCAGCGCATGCAGATGCCGGCCTCCTGCCCGGCCGAGGATGGCGACGAGCGCCGGTTCGGGCATCGCGGCGACGTCGCCCACGGTCACCAGCCCGCGCTTCCACAACGCCGCCTGGGTGATCGGGCCGACTCCCCACAGCCTGCCGATCGGGAGCGGATGCAGGAAGTCCAGCTCACCCTCGGGCGGCACCAGGAGCAGGCCGTCGGGCTTCGCGACCGCGCTCGCGACCTTGGCCAGGAACTTGGTGCGGGCCACCCCGACAGTGATCGGCAGCCCGACGCGCGCCAGCACCTCAGCGCGCAACCGGTGCCCGATCTCGACGGGGGTGCCGGAGAGCCGACGCAGGCCACCGACCTCCAGGAATGCCTCGTCGATGGAGATCCCGTCGACCAGCGGGGTCGTGTCGTGGAAGACGTCGAAGACGGCCCGGCTCGCCTCGGCGTACGCGGTCATCCGCGGGCCGACCACCACGGCCTCCGGACACAGCCGGCGCGCCTCGCGGAAGGGCATCGGCGTGCGCACCCCCCGCGCCTTGGCCTCATAGCTGGCGGCAAGCACGACGCCACCGCCGACGATCACCGGCAGGCCACGAAGTCTCGGGTCGTCACGCTGCTCGACCGAGGCATAGAACGAGTCGAGGTCTGCGTGCAGGATCGTGGCCGCGCCATCCATCGAACACATGTTCGCATGATTCGAGAGCGTCTGGGAAGGCCTCAGCCCTGCTCGCGCGAAGCCGCCCACTCCAGCAACGCTGTCCTCGCGTCGTCGTAGGACATCGGTCCGTTGTCGAGCCGCAGCTCGAGGAGGTGCTTGTAGGCCTCGCCGACCTCGCGTCCGGGCGGGATGCCGAGGATCTCCATGATCTGGTCGCCGTTGAGGTCCGGCCGGATGCTCGCCAGCTCCTCCTGCTCGGAGAGCCGGGCGATCCGCGCCTCGAGGTCGTCGTAGGTTCGTCGGAGCCGGTCGGCCTTGCGCTGGTTGCGGGTCGTGCAGTCCGCCCGGGTCAGCATGTGCAGCCGTTCCAGCTCGTCGCCGGCGTCGCGCACATAGCGTCGGACGGCGGAGTCGGTCCACTCGCCGGTGCCGTAGCCGTGGAAGCGCAGATGCAGCTCGACCAGCCGGCACACCGCGTCGATCTCGTCGCCGGAGAACCGGAGCGCCTGCATCCGCTTCCGGGTGATCTTCGCTCCCACCACGTCGTGGTGGTGAAAGGTGACCGTGCCGTCGTCCTGGAAGCGCCGGGTCCGGGGCTTGCCGACGTCGTGCATCAGGGCGGCGAAACGGGACACGAAGTCGGGACCGGCGCCAAGACGACCCTCCTCGAGCTCCATCGACTGCTCAAGGACGGTCAGGGTGTGCTCGTAGACGTCCTTGTGCCGGTGGTGCTCGTCGCGCTCCAGCGCCAGGGCGGGCAGCTCCGGCAACACGTGGTCGGCGAGGCCGGTCTCGACGAGCAGGGTGAGGCCACGGCGGGGGTACGGCGCGCAGATCAGCTTGACCAGCTCGTCGCGCACCCGCTCTGCCGAGACGATCGTGATCCGCTCTGCCATGTCGGTCATCGCCGCGACCACGGCAGGATCGACCGTGAAGCCGAGCTGCGCCGCGAACCGGGCAGCTCGCATCATCCGCAGCGGGTCGTCGGTGAAGGAGTCCTCAGGCCGGTTCGGGGTCCGCAGCACTCGATGGGCGAGGTCGACGATGCCGCCGTACGGGTCCTCGAACTCACGTCCCGGAAGCACGATCGCCATCGAGTTGACCGTGAAGTCCCGCCTGCCCAGATCGCCGACGAGCGAGTCGCCGTACTCGACGGACGGCTTGCGGCTGTCCGGGGTGTAGGCCTCGGAGCGGTACGTCGTGATCTCGATCTGCCAGGGTCCACGCCGACAGCCGATCGTCCCGAAGGACCTGCCGATGTCCCAGACCGCGTCGGCCCAGCCACGGACGAGCCGCTCGGTGACCTCCGGACGCGCCGAGGTGGTGAAGTCGAGGTCGTTCTGGAGCCGGCCGAGCATCGCGTCACGGACCGGGCCACCGACGAGCGCGATCTGCTCGCCCGCAGCCTGGAACAACGCGCCCAGCTCGTCGATGACAGGCGCGATCCGCAGGAGTTCGTGCACGGCACGCTCCTGGACCTCACTCATCAACAGCGGCTCGTCGGACACGAGGGGAACTCTAGGCGGAGCCCGCCACCCCGTTAGCATCGCCGGGTGACCGTCGTCCGCCTCCTGACCTGCTGGCTGGTCAGCTGCGTCGTCCTCGTGGTCATTTCCGTGCTGCTCCCGGCCACGGCGGTCGCCGCCGATGATCCCGCGCCCGGGCCGTCTCCGCTCACGGTCACGCTGCTCCGGATGACCCCCTCGACGGTCCCCGCCAAGGGCAAGATCAAGCTCTTCGGCACGGTCACCAATGCCTCCGACGAGACCTGGCAGGACATCAACGTCGAGCCGTTCGTCGGGAGCACCCCGATCACCACGCGCGAGGAGCTCGCGGCGGCCGCGGACACCGCGGAGACGGTCGACGTCGGCAAGCGGCTGACGTCGATCACGACCCTGGACCAGATCGGCGACCTCTCGGTCGGCCAGACCAAGCACTTCAAGATCGTGCTGCCTCGCTCCGCGCTGCCGATCTCGGCCAACCAGCCCGGCGTCTACTGGATCGGCGTACACGCCCTTGGGGCCACCGCCGCCGGCCGGGACGCCGCGGCCGCGGGCCGGGCCCGGACGTTCATCGCGCTGGTGCCGAAGAGTGGCGTGTTCACCTCGGCGGCACTCGTCCTCCCCGTCCGCGCCGAGGTACGCCGCGACAGCACCGGCCGGCTGGCCGATCCGGCACGCTGGGCGAGCCTGTTCGCACCGGATGGCCGGCTCGACAGGGTGCTGAACTTCGGGGCCGGAAACCCGGTCACCTGGCTGGTCGACCCCGCCGTACTCGATGCCGCCCAGTCGATGGCCGACGGCAACCCCGCCCTGTCACTCGGCGACGCCACCAACCCGTCGGGATCACCCACCGAGAGCGCCAGCGCGAGCCCCAAGGCGCAGGTCGAGCCGACCGGCGAGACCGAGAAGGGGAACGCCGACGACTGGCTGCGCCGGGTCAAGGCCACCACCCAGGCCGGGTCCGTGCTGGGTCTGCCGTACGCCGACCCGGATGTCTCCGCGCTCGCCAGGCTGGCTCCTGGCCTGATCACCAAGGCCGACGACCTCGCCACCGCGCAGTTCACGTCGTTCGGACTCGACCCCGAACCGGCGGTGGCGCCGCCCTCGGGCTACCTCGCCAGCGATGTGCTGACCGATCTCCCGAGCGACACCCAGCTGCTGCTGACCGACCACGGGCAGCCGGGGGCCACCACGCAGTGGTCGACTCCGGAGGGCCAGGTCCTGACCTTCGCCGATTCGGAGGCCTCGAGCGGCGGGCCCGCGCCGACGCCCGCGCTGGACGCCCTGGCGTTGCGCCAGCGGATCCTGGCCGAGTCGGCGCTGCGCGCGATCGCCGGGCTGCACACCCCGATGGTCACCGAGCTGCCGCCGCACTGGGACCCGGGCAACGGGTGGCGCTCGGCCGACTTCTTCGAAGGGCTGAACGTGCCCTGGCTCGATGTCGAACCCCTGAGCGCACCGACGTCCGCCGCGACGTACCCCCGGGACCTCGAGTACCCCGGCAAGGAACGCAAGAGCGAGATCGGCGCATCGAACGTCGACGCCGCGCTGGAGCTGATCAAGACAGGTACGGTGCTCGACCACCTGCTCGCCTCCGATGAGACCGACGTGACCAGCCTGCTGACCGGTGCGGCCCTCTCCGCGACGTCGTACGACGCCAGGGTGGACCCACGCGTCGCGGCCAACGACGTCGCGGCGCTCAGCCTCGGCGTCCGCGACCGGATGGATGAGGTGAAGGTCAGCGGGACACCGTTCGTGACGCTCTCCGGCGGCACCGGTTCGCTGACCGTCACCCTCGTGAACGACCTGAAGGTGCCCGTCACGGTCGGTCTGCGCGCCGAGATCGCGGAGAGCGGTGTCTCGATCCAGGCCCCGAAGCCGGTCAAGATGGGGGCCGGCCAGCGCACCACGCTCAGGTTGTCGGCCAAGGCCACCTCGATCGGCGTGCACCAGGTCACGCTGACGCCCGTGACCACGGCGGGCGAGGCCCTCGGCACCTCGCTCCAGTTCAGCCTGCGGACCAGCCAGGTCGGGAAGCTGATCTGGATCGTGATGATCGCCGGCGGAGTGCTGCTGTTCGGGATGATCATCCGGCGGATCGTCAAGAAGGTCCGCGCGCCTGCGGGCATCAGCACCAGGGCGCGCCCGTGAGCGAACCGATGGACCGGCAGCCGTCGGTGCTCAGCTCGAGCGCGGTGATGGCGGTCGGCACGGTGTTCTCCCGGGCGAGCGGACTGCTCCGCGGCCTGCTGCTGGCCGCCGCACTCGGCACCCAGCTGCACGCCGACGGCTTCAACATCGCGAACACCATCCCGAACATGCTCTACATCTTGTTGGCGGGCGGGGTGTTCAACGCCGTACTCGTGCCACAGCTGGTGCGCTCGATGAAGTTCGACGAGGACGGCGGCGAGGCCTACACCAACCGGATCATCACGCTCGCCGGCGTGTTCCTGGCCGGTGTGACCGCTGTTCTGGTGATCGCGGCGCCGCTGATCATGCGGCTCTACCTCGACCCGTCGTACTTCCACGGCGGGCTGGACGGCCAGCGCGACTCGGTGATCGCGTTCGCCCGGCTCTGCCTGCCGCAGGTGTTCTTCTACGGGATGTTCGTGCTGGTCGGGCAGGTGCTGAACGCACGCGGCAAGTTCGGCCCGATGATGTGGGCGCCGATCGCCAACAACGCCATCTCGGTCGTGGTGCTGGTCATCTACCTGGTCTCGTTCGGAGCCGCCCGGAATCTCTGCGACCACGCGGGCCTCCCCACCCTGGCTGCGCTCAACGGTCCGAACTCCACCCTCGGCGGCTTCTCGGCCGGCCAGGAGTGGGTGCTCGGCCTGGGCTCCACGCTCGGCATCGCCGTCCAGTTCCTGATCCTGATCCCCTATCTGAGGGCGGCCGGCTTCACGTTCCGCCCGCGGTTCGACTTCCGGGGCACCGGGCTCGGGCACACGATGCGGCTCGGCACCTGGACGGTGCTGTTCGTGGTGGTCAACCAGATCGCCTACACAGTCGTCGTACGGCTGGCCTCGAAGGGCACCGCACACGCCGTCTCGGCGGTCTGCTCGACCGCGCATGCCGATCCCGGGACCGGCTACACGATCTACTCGGGTGCGTTCCTGCTGATCATGGTCCCGCACGGGATCGCGACCGTCTCGCTCGCGACCGCGACCCTTCCTCGGCTGTCCGCCGCTGCGGCCGCCGGTGACCTGCGGCGACTCGGCCGGGACGTCTCGAGCACGCTGCGCACGACCCTTGCCCTCATCCTGCCGTTCGCGGCGCTGCTGCCCGTGGTCGCGCTGCCGCTGACCAATCTCGTCTACGGGTACGGCGCCTCCAAGAACACCGCGTCCGACTACGCCCTCTCACTCGCGCTCTTCGCGCCCGGGCTGTTGTTCTTCACCACCCACTACCTCGTGCTCCGCGGGTTCTACGCGCTCGAACGCACCCGCACGGTCTTCTGGGTGCAGTGCGTGATCGCAGCGGTCAACATCGTCGTCGCGATCGTCGTCACCAGCAACACCTCACCCCAGCACACCGCGCCCGGACTGGTCGTCGCCTATGGCACGTCCTACCTCGTCGGCGCGGTGTGTTCCTACGGCCTGCTGCGCAGGATCGTCGGCGGGCTCGACACCGCCGTGCTCATCAGGTTCCTGGTCCGGATGGTCATCGCGGTCGCGGTCGCCACGCTCGCCGCTTGGGGCAGCCGCGAGCTGATCGAGCACTTCTGGGCTCCCGGAGACGGGAAGCTGCAGGCGCTGGTGACCCTGGGCGTTCCCGGCGTGGTCGACGTCGCGATCTTCGTCGTTCTCGCCCGCGCCCTGCAGATCACCGAGGTCACCGAGGTCACCGCGTTGCTCGGCTCCCGACTCCCGAGGCGGCTCCGGGGGTCTCGGCGGTAGCCATACGATGGGGAACGGCTGTCGATCAGGCAGCTGCCGGGAAGGGAGCGTCAGGGAGGGTGCAGCGATGAGCTCGATCGGGCCGGGCACCGTGCTGGGCGGGAGATACCGCCTCGACGACCTCCTGACCGAACACGAGGGCGCGCGGTTCTGGCGCGCGACCGACACCGTGCTGGCCCGAAGCGTCGCCGTTCACGCCGTCCCTTCCAACGATCCGCGGGCCGCGAGGCTCCTCGAAGCTGCCCGCCGCTCCGCGATGGTCACCGACCCGCACCTTCTTCGCGTGCTCGACTGCGACGACACCCCGGTCGGGGGTGCCGGCGACTCGAGCTCGATCACCTGGGTGGTCAACGAGTGGGGAAGTGGCGTCTCTCTCGACCTGATGCTCGCCAAGGGCACCCTGCCCGCTTCCCGGGCCGCCTGGCTCGCCCGCGAGGTCGCCGAAGCGATCGCCGCTTGTCACGCCCGTGGCGTCCCGCACGGCCGGCTCTCCCCCGAGTCGGTGCTCGTCACCGAGGCGGGGGCGGTGAAGCTGATCGGCTTCGTCGTCGAGTCCGCACTAACCGCCGAGCCGCCGATCGACCCGCTCTACGGCGTGGTCGACGACCGCGAGGCCGACGTCATCAACCTCGCCGGCATCCTGTACGCCGCGCTGACCGGTCGCTGGCCGGGCATCTCCCGGTCCGGCGTACCCGCTGCGCCACGGGTCGCGCATCGCCCACTCCGGCCACGTCAGGTGCGAGCCGGCATCCCGCGCACGCTCGACGCGATCTGCGACCGGGTGCTCAACAAGGAGGCCTCCCAGCACGTCCTCCCGATCGAGACGGCCCACGACATCGCCGCGGCGCTCAGCGACTACGTCGGAGACCCCGCCGCCGCGGCTCCGCTCGACGTCCCCAGCATGTACGCCGAGCCGACGGTCACGCTCAACCGCGACGAGGTGACCGGCCTGCCGGTGCTCCCCACCGACGACCTGGGCCCAAAAACAGCCACAGATCCGGCACCAGAGTCGACACACGAGTCGGCACCGGAGTCGGCACTCGAACCGACCCAGCTCGTCCCGGTCCCGGAGGTGTCCGCCACCGAGGACACCGACGAACATCCCGCCGTGGACCCGCACGCCACCCAGGCCTCCCTCCCGCCCACCGAGGACACCTCGTCGCAGCCGCTGTTCCTGGACCGCTACCAACGCGAGGACGCCGAGCCGGCACCGCCGCTCCCGCCCTTCGAACAGCCCCCGGACCGGCCGCTGTTCGCCTCCGAGGAGCGCCGCCCGGAGCTTGCGCAGCCTAAGCACGTCCGGCCGCCGAGCGGGCCAGACCCGATCACCGGGAGCGGCAAGGGCGGGGAGCAGTGGCCCTACCAGCTCGGCGAGGACCCTGACGGGCAGCACTTCCGCGGCGATGAGGGCCGCAACTGGCTCCGGCTGGCCGTGATCGTCGGCATCTGCATCGTGGTCGTGGCCGCAATGACGCTGGCGTTCAACATCGGTTTCGGCTCGGGCGGCTCGGACAAGACCACATCGACCAAGACCACCAGCACCGGCACCGGGGCCGGACAGGTTTCCGGTCAGCCGCTGCGCATTGCCGGCGTACACGACTTCGACCCGGAGGCGACGCCGCCCACGGAGAACCCGGCCGACGTCCCCAAGGCGATCGATGGTGACCCGGCCACGTTCTGGCCGACGAGCACCTACCGCGGGAACCCCAAGCTCGGCGGTCTGAAGACCGGTGTCGGACTGATCATCGACCTCGGATCGAGCCAGCAGGTCGGTTCCCTCGAGGTCGACCTGCTCGGCTCGCCCACCGGCCTGCAGATCTTTGCGACCTCCCCCGGCGTCACCAGCCTGCCCACCGGCCTCGACGGCCTGACCTCGATCGGGCAGAACGGCAGCGCCGGCACGACCGCGCTGTTCCGGTTCGCGAAGAAACCAACCACCCGCTTCCTGGTGGTCTGGCTGACGAGCCTGCCGAAGGTCAGCGGCGGCTACCGCGGCGAGATTGCCGAGGTCAAGGTCCGGTCGTGAATGAGTCGGTCGAACACCTCGACATGACGGATCCGGCCCTCCTGGACGCCCACCGCGCCGGAGACCCGGATGCCTTCGGGGTGCTCTTCAAGCGGCACCGCGACCGGCTCTGGGCGGTGGCCCTGCGCACGACGGGCAACCCGGAGGACGCCGGCGATGCGCTCCAGGAGGCGATGATCTCGGCGTTCAAGCGGGCCGACAGCTACCGCGGCGATGCGCTGGTGACGACCTGGCTGCACCGGATCGTCGTGAACGCCTCGCTCGACCGCCTCCGGCGCAACAAGGTCCGGGCCGCCCAGCCGCTGCCCGACGATCTCGAGGAGTACACCGGCCGGGGCGCCGTACTCGCCACCGACACGTCCGGAGACCCTGAGGCTGTCGCCCTCCTCGGCGACCGGCGCCGCGCCGTGCTCGCCGCCCTCGACCAGCTCCCGCCCGAGCAGAAGGCCGCGCTGGTGCTGGTCGACATGGAGGGCTACCCGGTCGCCCAGGTCGCCCAGATGCTCGACTGCCCCACCGGCACCATCAAGAGCAGATGCGCCCGCGGACGCGCCAGGCTGGCGACGTTGCTCACACCGGTGCTCGGAACCGGATCTCCACCGTCCCCGTCCAACCCACGACCGAGCACACAACCAACTCTTGGGACCCCGGAAGGAGGCGCACCCCGATGACCGACGAAGCCGATGTCGACGCGAACGACGACATTGCGCGTCTCCTTGCCGACGCCCGGGTCACCGATCCGCTGCCCGGCGACGTCGCCGACCGGCTGGATGCGACGCTGGCCGATCTGGTGGTTTCCCGTGAAACCAGGGTGACAGCCTCCCGGACGCCCTCCAATGTCATCCCGCTACGCCGCCGGGTGCTCCCGAGGGTCCTCGTGGCGGCAGCCGCGATCGTGGTGGTCACCGGCGCCGCGATCGCCGCACCCCACATCCACGAGCGGAACACCGGGCAGAACTCTGGCGCCGCCTCCGCGGACAGCGCCGGGAGCGGCTCGCAGTCCGGTGCGGTACCCAGGAGCCTGCCGGCCACCAAGGGGCTCAAGGCGCAGAGCCAGCACGCAGCCGAGGGCACCATGCCGATGGCCATCGCCGGCAGCCTCGTTCAGCTCACCAGTGACCACTTCCGAGCTGACGTGCGCAAGCTGGTCAGGACCCTGGACGCCTCGGCCCGCACGGCGTACGGCGCCGTCGGCGTGCCGACAGCGTCGGCCGCGCCGACAGTGCCGACAGTGCCGACAGTGCCGAGCCCGACGGATGACGGTCTTGCGGGGAGCGGCGGCTCGCTCACCGACACGGTCAAAGCGCCGGACTGTCCCACGCCGACGGGTCTCGACCCGGGCGCCGAGGTCATTGCGGTCACCGTCGACGGCGCCCCGGCCGTACTCGTCGTACATCCGATGAAGGACGGCTCACGGCTCGCCCAGGCGTTCTCCTGCGATGCCGGCGCGGCCGACGCCACCCCGCTTGCCAGCGCGACCGTTCCGCGCTGAACCGATATCGCCCCCCGGACTGTTCGCCAGGAGTCCGCCGGCAGGAATGTCCGATGCCTAGGATCTGTTCCATCAGTGGCTACGAAGAGCCAGTGAGACCACGATCGAGCAGGGAGCAGGGACCAGATGACCCCAGGGATGAGCACAGAGGTCAGGAACGTCATCATCATCGGGTCGGGCCCCGCGGGTTACACCGCCGCGGTGTACGCCGCCCGCGCGAACCTCGCCCCGCTCGTCTTCGAGGGCTCGGTGACGGCTGGTGGTGCGCTGATGACCACTACCGAGGTCGAGAACTTCCCGGGTTTCCGCGACGGCATCCAGGGACCTGCGCTGATGGACGAGATGCGCGCCCAGGCCGAGCGCTTCGGCGCCGAGATGGTCGCCGACGACGTCATCTCGGTCGACCTGACCGGCGAAATCAAGGTGGTCAACACGGCCGAGGGCACCTTCCGGGCGAAGTCCGTGATCCTGTCGATGGGCTCGGGCTACCGCAAGCTCGACCTGCCCGACGAGGACCGCCTCTCCGGACACGGCGTCAGCTGGTGTGCCACCTGTGACGGCTTCTTCTTCCGCGAGCAGCACATCGCGGTGGTCGGCGGTGGCGACTCCGCGATCGAGGAGGCCACCTTCCTCTCACGCTTCGGCTCCAAGGTCACCCTGATCCACCGCCGTGACGAGCTGCGCGCCTCCAAGATCATGCAGGAGCGGGCGTACGCCGACCCGAAGATCGACTTCGCCTGGAACTCCGAGGTCGCCGCGATCAACGGTGGCGACAAGCTCACCGGCGTGACCTTGCGTGACACGGTGACCGGCGCGACACGTGAGATCGACGCGACCGGCCTGTTCATCGCCATCGGCCACGACCCGCGCTCGGAGCTGTTGCCCGGCCAGGTCGACCTCGATGACGAGGGCTACGTGCTGGTCAAGGGCCGGAGCACCGAGACGAACCTGTCCGGCGTCTTCGCCTGCGGCGACCTGGTCGACCACACCTACCGGCAGGCGATCACCGCCGCCGGCAGTGGCTGCGCGGCTGCGCTCGACGCCGAGAAGTTCCTGGCGCTGCTGGCTCACCGGGAGGCGACCGCCCTCACCAACGCCTGACGTCATACCGGACGGTTGCTCCGGCGGCCAGAGGGGATGACGTCGCGCGACGGGCATAAATGTCCGCTCCGACCTGTTCAATCAGTACAGACTTCCCACCAACCCGAGGAGAACAGATGGCTGACCTGCAAGCCGTGACCGATGACAGCTTCGAGGCCGACGTCCTCAAGTCCGACAAGCCTGTGCTGGTCGACTTCTGGGCCGAGTGGTGCGGTCCGTGTCGTCAGGTTGCGCCCATCCTCGACGAGATCAACGCCGCCCACGGCGACAAGATCACGATCGTGAAGCTCAATGTCGACGAGAACCCGATCACTCCCTCGACGTACCGCGTCACCGGCATCCCGACGCTGAACGTCTACCAGAACGGCGAGGTCGTCAAGCAGATCGTCGGCGCCAAGCCGAAGGCCGCGCTGCTGCGCGAGCTCGCCGACTACATCGGCTGACCTGCGGCTTTACCCAGCACCCTTCCGACGCGCTGGGAGCCAGCACGGACCAACCAGCATCCATTGGTTGGGAACCGTCTTGGTTCCCGGCGCGTCGTCTGTTTCAGTAGGTGTCGGCAACAGGCGGCTCGGGACTGCCTGCGGACTGCCTGCTCACCCAGGTGCCCGGCCGGGCCAACCCACGGAGGTACGGCGTGAACGCGACGTTTCGGATCGGCGACCAGGGTGTCGCTGTCACGCAGATCTCAGGTCTGCTCCAGCGGATCGGCCTGCTCGACCTGGGCGAGCCCTCCCCCCACTTCGACGACCGGCTCGAGCTCGCCGTACGCACCTTCCAGCAGCAGCGCGGCCTGCATGTCGACGGCGTCGTCGGCCCCTCGACCTTCCGGCGCCTCGACGAGGCCCGCTGGACGCTCGGCGACCGGATCCTTACCCACCTGCCCGGCAACCTGATGGCCGGCGATGACGTCTTCAAGCTCCAGCAGCGCCTGCTCAGCCTGGGCTTCAAGGTCGGCAGGGTGGACGGCTACTTCGGTGCGGCCACCGAGTCGGGCCTGCGCGACTTCCAGCAGAACTTCGGCATCCCCGCGGACGGCACCTGCGGCCCGGCGACGCTCAAGGCGCTCGCCCAGCTCAGCCCGATCGTGCAGGGTGGCGCTCCGAACGCGATGCGCGCCCAGGAGCGGATCCGCGATGCCGGCCCGCAGCTCGGCGGCAAGATCGTGGTGATCGACCCGACCCGCGGCCACGCCCTTCCCGAGGAGTACGTCGACCAGGCCGACGAGATCATCCATGACCTGGCCCAGCGGATCGAGGGCCGGCTGGTCGCCACCGGCGTACAGGCGTTCCTGACCGTGCCTCGCTGGGCCGGCAACCGGGGCGACGAGGTCGAGCGGGCTGCGTTCGCCAACCGGACCGGCGCGAACCTCACCGTCTCGCTGAGCGTGGACGCATCGGCCAACCCGGACGCATGTGGTGTGGCGACCTACTTCTTCGGCTCCGAGAACCACGGCACCTGGTCCTCGACCGGCGAGCGCTTCGCCGGGCTGGTGCAACGCGAGATCGTCGCCCGCACCGACCTGGTCGACCTGCACAGCCACGCCAAGGCCTGGGACTTCCTCCGCCGCACCCGGATGCCGGCGATCCGGGTCGACACCGGCTACCTGACCAACGCCGGCGACGCCCGGCGGCTGGCCGACGCAGGCTTCCGCGACGTGCTCGCCGAGTCGATCGTGGTCGCGGTGCAGCGGTTCTACCTCAGCCCCGACGCCGACTCCCACACCGGCATCATGCGACTCAGCGAACTTCGCGAGGCGATCGCTGAGTAGGTCTCGCCGGAGCCGGTTGCCGCGACGGGTGCACGGCACCCAGCAACCGGTCGAGCGCGACCTCGAACTCCTCACGCCAGGTCAGCGCTGAGCGCAGGTCCATCCGCATCCGTGGGTAGGTCGGATGCGGCCGATGCGTCTTGAAGCCGACGCCGAGCAGGAAGTCCGTCGGCAGCACGCAGTCCCGCTCACTGGCCCCGCCTGACGCCCGGGTGTCGCCGAACGCCTCGACTGCCCTGATGCCGCCCCTGGTGAGCAGGTCCTTGGCCATCGCCTGGATCAGCAGCCGGCCCACCCCGAAGCCACGCTGCGAGGGCGCGACGTACCCCGTGGTGAGCAGGACCGCGTCGTTGCTGACCGGTGCGGTCGCGAAACCGTCGGCTCCGGGGACCCAGACCGGCGGGGCCCAGATCAGGTGCCCGACCGGCTCCTCGTCGACATAGACGATCCGGCCGCAGGAGCCCCACTCGCGGAGCACTTCGGAGAGCCAGGCGGCCTTCTCCTCGGCGGCGTCGTCGCACACCTGGGCGCGGCGTACGGCGGGGTGCTCCCAGAAGACGCAGTTCGCACAGGTCGAGGGCAGCTCGGCAAGGTTGTCGAGCGTGAGCCGGGCTACGCGTCGTCCCAAATCGATCACCTCACGACTACCGGGCTGAGTACCCGGCTGGTGAACAAATGCCTTGATGCCTCATCCTAGTCTTGCCCGGAGTTGACGACGGTCGACGAAGGTTGACGAAAGAGAGCCGATGAACCGCGACGTGCAGCCAGGCGCGACCCGCCTCGACAGCTATGTCGACCGGTACGCCGCACGCACCCGCGGGATGACGGCCTCGGAGATCCGGGCGCTGTTCTCGGTCGCATCGCGGCCAGAGGTGGTCTCGCTCGCCGGAGGCATGCCGAACATCTCCGGGCTCCCGCTCGACGTGGTCGGCCGGGCGATCAGCGACCTGATCGCCAACAACGGCCCGATGGCGATGCAGTACGGCTCCGGCCAGGGCGACCCGGTGCTGCGCGAGCAGATCTGCGACGTGATGCGCCTGGAAGGCATCGAGGCGCACCCAGACGACGTCTGCGTGACCGTCGGCTCGCAACAGGCCGTCGACCTGGTCACCCGGATCTTCTGCGACCCGGGCGACGTGGTCATCTGCGAGGCCCCGTCGTACGTCGGAGCGCTGGGCGTCTTCAAGGCCTATGAGTGCGAGGTCGTCCATGCCGAGATGGATTCGGATGGACTCGTTCCATCAGCACTTGAAGCAGCCATTGTGGCCACCAAGACAGCCGGCCGGCGGATCAAGTTCCTCTACACGATCCCGAACTTCCACAACCCCGCCGGCGTGAGCATGTCGCTGGCCCGGCGCCCGCAGATCCTGGAGATCTGCCGCCGCCACGACATCCTGATCCTCGAGGACAACCCCTACGGCCTGCTCGGCTTCGACTCCGAGCCGATGCGGGCGCTGCGGGCCGACGAGTCCGAGGGCGTCATCTACCTCGGCTCGTTCTCGAAGACGTTCGCCCCCGGTTTCCGGGTCGGCTGGGCGCTCGCTCCGCACGCCGTACGCGAGAAGCTGGTGCTGGCTCAGGAGTCGGCGACCCTGTGCCCGCCGGCGTTCTCGCAGATGGCGGTCTCGGCGTACCTCGCCGAGCACGACTGGAAGGGCCAGATCAAGCAGTTCCGGGAGATGTACCGGGAACGGCGCGACGCGATGATCGAGGCGCTCGACGACCTGATGCCGGCCGCGTGCCAGTGGAACGTCCCCACCGGGGGCTTCTACGTCTGGCTGACGCTCCCACCCGGCATCGACGCCAAGGCGATGCTCCCGCGCGCGGTGACTGCCCGCGTCGCGTACGTCCCCGGCACGGCCTTCTACGCGGACGGCTTCGGCTCGTCGGCGATGCGGCTCTCGTTCTGCTACCCCACCCCCGAGCGCATCCGCGAGGGCGTACGCCGGCTCGCTGGCGTCCTCGAAGCGGAGATGGAGCTGCGCGAGACGTTCGGTGCGCAGCTGCCCGGCTCGACCCATGGCATCGAGTCACGCGGCTACGACGCTCCCAACACCGATCTGACCTGACGCTCTCTTTGGAGGCTCGAGTGGCACCGACAGACTCAACCCCTGCAGGCGACGGACGGATCCTCGTCCTCGCCGGTGGGCTCTCCCACGAGCGCGACGTCTCGCTGCGCTCCGGCCGCCGAGTCGCGGAGGCACTGCGCTCGACCGGAGCCGAGGTTGAGGTCCGCGACGTCGACGCCGGCCTGATCCCGGAGCTCTCCGCGAACCCGCCCTGCTGCGTGGTGTCGATGCTGCACGGCGAGACCGGTGAGGACGGCGCGATCCGCGAGGTCTTCGACCTCCTCGGCCTGCCGTACGTCGGCTCGCTGCCGGCCTCCTGCCGGGCCGCCTTCGACAAGCCGGTCGCCAAGGCCGTGGTGGCCCGTGCCGGCATCTCCACGCCGGCGTCCGTGGCCCTGCCCGCCGAGACGTTCCGTGAGCTCGGTGCTGCCGCGGTGATGCAGGCGATCACCGCGAAGCTGGGCCTGCCCCTGATCGTGAAGCCTGCCAAGTCCGGCTCCGCGCTCGGTTGCTCTGTGGTCCGGACGACCGATGCGCTCCCGGGCGCGATGGTCAGCGCCTATGCCTATGGCGACACCGCCCTCGTCGAGCAGCTGATCGAGGGCGATGAGGTCGCCGTGCCCGTGATCGACACCGGTGACGGCCCACGCGCGCTCCCGATCGTGCAGATCAAGGCCGATGGCGGCGTCTATGACTATTCGGCGCGCTACACCGCCGGCTCGACGGAGTTCGTCGTACCGGCAAAGCTCGCGGACGACGTCCTGACCGAGTGCGCCCGGGTGGCAGTGGCCGCACACGAGGCGCTCGGCCTGCGGGACCTGTCACGCTCGGACCTGATGATCGACGCGGCAGGCCAGGTCTGGTTCCTCGAGGTCAACGTGGCTCCCGGGTTCACCGAGACCTCCACGGTGCCGCTCTCGATCAACGCCGACGGACTCGAGCTGGGTGAGGTGTGTGCAACCCTCGTCGCCCAGGCAGTACGACGGAAGGGCTGAACCATGCGCGACATCGTCTATCCCCCGGTGATCCTGACCGGGAAGGCGCTCTTCCGCGGGCTCGGCCTGAGGTTCCAGATGGCCGGCACCGAGAACATCCCGCGGACCGGTGGCGCGCTGCTCGCGTTCAACCATGTCTCCTATGTCGACTTCGTGCTCGGTGGCAATGCCGCCCAGCCTTCCAAGCGGCTGGTGCGCTTCATGGCGAAGCGAGAGATCTTCGACCACCGGTTCGGTGGGCCCTTCATGCGCTCGCTGCACCACATCTCGGTGGACCGCGGCGAAGGCCTGGAGTCCGCGCGCACAGCCGTCGACTACCTGGGTCAGGGCGAGATCGTCGGGATCTTTCCGGAGGCCACGATCTCGCGCTCGTTCGAGATCAAGGAGCTGAAGACGGGTGCGGTCCGGATTGCTGCCGAAGCCGGCGTACCCCTGATCCCGATCGTGCTCTGGGGCACCCAGCGACTGATGACCAAGGACCACCCGCGCGACTTCTCCCGGGGCAAGACGATCGGGATCCGGGTCGGCGAGCCGATGCACCCAACCGGTGAGCACGCCGCGGCTGAGACCACCGAGCTGCACAACCGCCTCACCGTGCTCCTCGATGAGGCGATCCGGGCCTACCCCGAGGCCGAGCAGCCGGCGGGCTCCTGGTGGCTCCCTGCGTCGTACGGCGGCTCCGCGCCCACGCCCGAGCGTGCGCTCGAGCTGGAGCGCGAGGAGAAGGTACGCCGGGCCGCCGAGCGCGCCGCCCGGCGAGCGAAGTGACGAACCGCCTTATCGGTTAGTCGCTTTATCTCTCTGCCGATTTATCGACAAAGCGACTTATCGCTCAATCGCTAGATCGGCCGGTCTTCCCGGTTCCGCGGGTCGATGATCCCGACGATCCGCTCGAGGTCGCTGAGCGTGGCGAACTCGATCGCGATGGTGCCCTTGGTCTTTCCGAGCGCAACCTTGACCCGGGTGTCGAGCCGGTCACCGAGTCGCTCGTTGATGTCGGCAAGGCCGGGCGCGGTCGGTCGGCGACTCCTGGTTCGTGGCCTGGAGTCCGTACCGGTCTCGCCGACGGCAACGAGCTCCTCGAGCCCGCGGACGGAGATGCCCTCGGAGACGACCCGGCTGGCCAGGCGGTCCTGGGCAGACGGGTCGGTCACACCGAGCAGCGCCCTGGCATGGCCGGCACTGAGCACTCCGGCGCCGACCCGGCGCTGGACCGCGGGGCTGAGCTTGAGCAGTCGAAGCGTGTTGCTGATCTGCGGCCGGCTGCGCCCGATCCGCTGGGCGAGCTCGTCGTGCGTACAGCCGAAGTCATCGAGGAGCTGCTGGTAAGCGGCGGCCTCCTCGAGCGGGTTCAGCTCGGACCGGTGCAGGTTCTCGAGCAGCGCGTCGCGAAGCATCGCGTCGTCGCCGGTCTGCCGGACGATCGCCGGGATGACGTCGAGTCCGGCCTCCTGGGTCGCGCGCCAGCGCCGCTCGCCCATGATCAGCTCGTAGGCGTCCTCACCGGTCTTGCGGACCACGACCGGCTGCAGGAGGCCGATCTCCTTGATCGAGTGCACCAGCTCGGCCATCGCGCCCTCGTCGAAGACCTGGCGAGGCTGGCGCGCGTTGGCGACGATCTGCGTGACCGGGAGCTCGGCGAAGTAGGCACCGGCCACCGCGGCCGGCGGCTGTGACTCCCCGGGTGAGCCGTCGGCGTGGGACGTGCCGGAGCGCGCGGCGTCGTCGTTGTGCTCCAACTGGGGCTGGGTCGGGATCAGTGATCCGAGCCCGCGCCCCAGACCCCGCCGTGGTGGTTGTTTGCCGCTCATGCTTCCGCACCCCTCATGGCCATCTCCCGAGCAGCTTCCAGGTAGCTGAGCGCCCCTGGCGATCCCGGATCGTAGGTCATCACGGTCTGTCCGTAGCTGGGCGCCTCGGAGACCCGAACGGAGCGGGGGATCGACGTCCGCAGGACCCGGTCGTCGAAGTGCTTGCGTACCTCGTCCGCGACGCCGGCCGCGAGCTTGGTGCGGGCGTCGTACATCGTGATCAGGATGGTGCTGATGTCGAGGTCCTGGTTGAGGTGCGTCTTGACCATCTCGATGGTCTCGATCAGCTGGCCGAGGCCCTCCAGCGCGTAGTACTCGGCCTGGATCGGGATCAGCATCTCCCGACCGGCGACCAGTGCGTTCAGGGTGAGCAGACCCAGTGAAGGCGGGCAGTCGATCAGCACGTAGTCGAGCCGGTCCTCGCCCGTGGCGGTCACCGGCGGGTACGCCGCGATGGCCCGGCTCAGCCGGTTCTCGCGCGCCACCACGCTGACCAGCTCGATCTCGGCACCTGCCAGGTCGATCGTGGCCGGGACGACGAACAGGTTCGGAATGTCCTTGCACTCCTGCACCACGTCGACCAGTGGAGTGCCCTCGACCAGCACGTCGTACGTCGACAACGTGCCGCGCTGGTGTTCGACCGCCAAGGCGGTCGATGCGTTGCCCTGCGGGTCCAGATCAATGACCAGCACCCGCAACCCGTGCTGGGCAAGGGCCGCTGCCATGTTCACCGTGGTGGTGGTCTTGCCGACGCCGCCCTTCTGGTTCGCGACGACCATCACGCGCGCCTTGGCCGGCCGCGGCAGGTCCTCGCGATAGCGACGGCCCTCCCGGACCAGCAGCTGGTGCTCGACCGACATCGCCAGTGGGGTGCTCTCGTGACCGAAGTCGGATCCGGTCGGCTCGTCGGTGTCGATGGAGCCGGGTTCTACGCTCGCGGCATCCGCGGGCACGGGCTCGGCTACGGCTACCGCCGCGTCGCCTTCGGAGCTCGGCTCATCGGGTGATGAGTCCGGAGTTGCCGCAGGTGTCGGGGGCACGTTGGTGTCTTCCTGATTGGTTTCACGTGAAACATCGGACGACGGCTCGGTACGGGCGACCTGTGGATAAGCGGGCCGGATCTGTGGATCGTTGCGCTCAGCAGGCCAGCCGAGAGCGGTGGATAACCGCTCCCGCGACCGCCTCGGCCAGCCGAGCTTGTCCCGGTTCCTGGGCATTGCTCATGACCTCCTCGAGCGCGGCTTGCGCTTCGTCTGACTTCCGCGGGTCTCCATCGGCACACCCTTGACCACCTTGACCACCGTCACCGGCGGCTCAACCACGCCGACACCGACCACTTCGACACTCACGTCCACCCCGCCAAACCTGTGCAGTGCAGCATCCGAGGCTTCCACCTCGGCGTGTGCGCCTGAGCCTTTCATGGCAAGGAACACCCCGCCAGTCCGTACCAGCGGCAGCGACCATCCCACTAGCCGCTCCAGCGGCGCCACCGCCCGGGCGGTCACCACATCGAACTCCTGACGATCGTGCAAGTCCTCTGCACGGCCCCTGTGGACGGTGACATTGGCCAGGCCCAGAACGGCCACTGCCTCGTCCAGAAACGTGGTCCGCCGGAGCAACGGCTCGACCAGCACGACGTGCAGGTCGGGGCGCCTGATCGCGATCACCACACCAGGCAGTCCGGCACCCGAGCCGATGTCGCACACAGAGGCGTGCTCCGGCATCAGCTCGGTAACCATCGCGCAGTTCAAGATGTGCCGCTCCCAGATTCGGGGCACCTCCCGGGGACCGATCAGTCCACGCAGCGTCCCGTCGCCGGTGAGCAGGTCGGCGTAGGCCTCCGCAATCGGCAGCCGAGTTGAAAACACCCCCCGTGCCACCTCGGGCGCGGGGGGTGTTTCACGTGAAACATCGTCAATCACGAGGGCAAGACTACGACGTACCGTCGCGGCTCCACTCCCTCGGACTCAGACCTGAGGCCGGCAGCGGCCACGGCGTCGTGCACCACCTTGCGCTCGAACGGGCTCATCGGGTCGAGTGAGACGGGCTCGCCGCTCTCCTTGACCTGGGCGACGATCCCATCCGCCTGCTCCTCGAGGGTCGAGCGCCGGTCCGCACGGTGGCCCGAGACGTCCAGCATCAGCCTGGAGCGCTCGCCGGTCTCCCGGTACACCGCCAGCCGGGTCAGCTCCTGCAGCGCCTCCAGGACCTCGCCGTCCCGTCCGACCAGCTGGGGGAGATCGGCGCCGACGATGGAGACAGTGGCTCGGTCACCCTCGACATCCATGTCGATGTCACCGTCGAGATCAGCGATCTCGAGCAGCTCCTCGAGGTAGTCAGCCGCGATCTCGCCCTCCTGCTCCAGGCGGTCGGCGCGGCTGGCCCGGCTCTCCTCCGGCGAATCAGGGGCAGCGTCGGTCTCAGCCTCGGCAGCCGGGGCTTCGTCGATCTTGTCCATCTGCACAGTCTCGTCACTCAAGGTCTACTCCTGCGGGGGTGCGGTGGCGCTCAGGCGCCGGGCTGGGGGGATTCATCGGTGGAACCCGGCAGTGGCTTGTCGCCGGGCTTGACCTGCTTGCGCTTCTCGCGCGACTGCCGCTTCGGCTGCTGCCGTTGGGCGGGGCGTCGGTCGGTCTCCTCGACCACGGCCGTGGAGCCATCCGAGCTCGCCACCTCGGTGCTGGGCGCAGGTGTGTCGTGCCGCTTCGCCTTTGCGGCATCACGCGCGAACTTTGCGCGCTCCGCCTCGGTGTTGGGCGCCGGGTTGTTGCGGATTACATAGAACTGCTGACACATCGTCCACAGGTTCGAGGTCGTCCAGTAGAGCAGCACCCCGACCGGGAACGCGACGCCACCGAAGGCAAACACCAGCGGCAACACGTAGAGCAGCATCTTCTGCTGCTGAGCGTAGGGGCCGCTGAGCGCATCGGCCGGCATGTTCTTGCTCATCAGCTGACGCTGGGTGAGGAACGTGGTCGCGGTCATCGCGAGAACCAGGAAACCAGCAATTATCTTGACCTGGATCGAGCCGTCGTCATGGAGGAACGTCGCCGACAGCGTCCCGCCGAAGATTGGCGCGTGCGCAAACTGCTTCGCCGCCGTGTCGCTGAGGATCCCGCTGCCCTGGCCCTTCGACGCGGCATGGCTGAGCAACCGGAACAGCGCCAGGAAGATCGGCATCTGCACGATGATCGGCAGGCACGAGGCGAACGGGTTCGTCCCGGTCTCCTTGTAGAGCGCCATCGTCTCCGCGGCGAGCTTCTCCCGGTCGTGGCTGTACTTCTTCTGCAGCTCCTTGACCTTCGGCTGCAGCAGCTGCATGTTGCGCGAGGACTTGATCTGCTTGACGAAGAGCGGGATCAGCGCCGCCCGGATCACCAGGGTGAGCGTGATGATCGAGAGCACCCAGGAGATCCCCGACGCAGCCCCGAAGACCGAGCCCCAGACGTTGTGGGCGCCGACGAGGACTACCGAGATCAGGTAGTACAGCGGCGTCATGATGAAGTGGCCGATTGATCCTAGGAAGGACACTCAGACTCCTTGAGTCACGGTTGAGCGAGAAGACGCGGGTGGGACGGGGTCATAGCCACCCGCGGCCCAGGGGTGACAACGGCCCAGGCGGCGTACGGCGAGCCAGCTGCCCTTGAGCGAGCCGTGCGCCGTCACCGCCTCGAGCGCGTAGGCCGAGCAGGAGGGGTGATAGCGGCAGACCTGGCCGTAGAGCGGGCTGATCAGGAGGCGATACGCCTTGAGCACGCCGATCAGGACGTATTTCACCCGCGACCTCCTCGTGCCGGAGCGGCAACCGCACGATCCAGACAACGATCGAACTCGGCCACAAGTTCGGCGTACGACGCCCCGGCGGCTGCCGGCAACGCCCGTACGACGAGCGTGCTCGAACCCGGTAGCGAGGAAACTCGCTCCCGGGCGTGGTGGCGGAGTCGGCGCTTCACAAGATTGCGGGTGACCGCCGGGCCAACCGCCTTCGAGACGACGAAACCCACCTGGGCAGGCGAGTCGCCGTCAGCGGTCAGCAGATGCACGACCAGCACTGCCCCTCCGGCGCGTTGCCCATGGCGAACGGCCTGTCGGAACGAATCCGACGAGGTGAGGCGGTTGCGAGCACTCAGCACCCGGCAGGCCGGCCTCAGGCAGACAGGGTGCTGCGGCCCTTGGCACGCCGGGCGGACAGGATGGCGCGACCGGCGCGGGTACGCATCCGGAGACGGAACCCGTGGGTCTTGGCCCGACGACGATTGTTCGGCTGAAAAGTACGCTTGCTCACGATGAACTCCACCTGGAGACGGATAGGACGATGTCTGGACCGGGGTCACACGAGCGAACGCTCGCCAGCTGAACTAGTCAACTGGCACCGCTCACCCACGCAACTGGTCGTGGACATGCGGCACCGGTCGACACCGGTCTCGACCTAGCAACGGTACGCGTTTCGCCGATGCCGGGTCAATTCGACAGCTGCCGAGCGACTCCAAGCCGAACAGAACATGATCTCATCAGGTGCCCGGCAATTCCGGCCAACGCGCCGCTCCCCGTCTAGATGACTTCGGGAACCTGTGGACAACCGGTTGATCGACCCCTGATTCGTTGTTAGCGTCCGGTCTCCGGGGAACACGTATCGGCCGCCGATCCGCTGATCTGCAACAGCACCACCCAGCTTGGTGGCGAAGTTGCGAATTGTCCCTCTGAACTGGTCGAACAGGCGGCGGATCGGGGTCCGGGTCAAGGCCTTGGCGGACTACAGGAACCTGATCCGACTCGCATTGCACAACCTGTGGACAAAGGTGTGGATTCTCTTCGGGATCCCACCGACGGACACAGGATCGAACTGCCAGGCACGACCAATCGAGGGAGGCGCGAAAGCGCGTGGAGGCATCGAGTTCGGATCGGGTCGAGTTGGCGGATCTGTGGCCGGGAGTAGTCGAGAACCTGGCCCCCAACCAGCGAGTCTGGCTGGCCTCGAGTCAGCCGGTGATGCTGGCCGAGAACACCGCTGTGATCGCCGTACCCAACGAGTTCACCCGGACGCAGCTCGAAGGCCGGCTGCGCACCAGGCTCGAGGACGCCCTCGGCGACATCCTCGGCCGGCAGATCCGGATCGCAGTCACCGTTGACGAGACGCTCGAGACCGACGTGCCACCCCCCGTCGTGGCTGACCAGCAGGCCGCCAGCGAGGCGCAGGCGCCCCAGATGACCACTGCGCCGGCGCCCCAGCAGTCACTACAGCAACCCATCCAACAACACATCGCTTCATCGATGAGTCAACAAAGCAACATGTCGACAAATACCCGGCCTTACAGCGGGGCAAGCATCAGTACCGGCATCCCGGACAGCCCACTGAACCCGCGCTACACCTTCGAGACGTTCGTCATCGGGTCATCGAACCGATTCGCGCATGCCGCCGCGGTGGCGGTCGCGGAGGCGCCGGGCAAGGCCTACAACCCACTCCTGGTGTACGGCGACTCCGGACTCGGCAAGACCCACCTGCTGCACGCGATCGGGCACTACGTGCACAGCCTCTACACCGGTGCGAAGATCCGCTATGTCTCCTCCGAGGCGTTCACCAACGACGTGATCAACGCGATCAAGGACGCCACCACGGCCGAGCTGCAACGCCGTTACCGCGACGTCGACGTGCTGCTCATCGACGACATCCAGTTCCTCGAGGGCAAGCAGTCGACGCAGGAGGAGTTCTTCCACACCTTCAACACGCTGCACAACGCCAACAAGCAGATCGTGATGTCGAGTGACCGCCCCCCCAAGCGGCTCACCCAGCTCGAGGACCGGTTGCGCAACCGCTTCGAGTGGGGCCTGCTCACCGACGTCCAGCCGCCCGACCTCGAGACCCGGATCGCGATTCTGCGCAAGAAGGCCGCGGCCGAACGGCTCTCGGCTCCGCCCGACGTACTCGAGTTCATCGCCAGCCGGATCCAGACCAACATCCGCGAGCTCGAAGGCGCCCTGATCCGGGTCACGGCGTTCGCCAGCATCAACCGCCAGGACGTCGACCTGACTCTGGCCGAGATCGTGCTCAAGGACCTCATTCCCGAAGGTGGCGAGCCGGAGGTCACGGCAGGCCTGATCATCGCCCAGACCGCCTCCTACTTCGGCTACAGCATCGACGACCTCTGCGGACCGAGCCGGACGCGCGCGCTCGTCACGGCTCGCCAGATCGCGATGTACCTGTGCCGCGAGCTCACCGAGCTCTCACTGCCGAAGATCGGTCAGCAGTTCGGCGGCCGCGACCACACCACGGTGATGAACGCCGATCGCCGGATCCGCAAGGACCTGGCCGAGCGGCGCAATGTCTTCCACCAGGTCACCGAGCTCACGACGCGGGTCAAGCAGCAGGCAAAGCAGTCGTGACGGCGAGATCTGGGACATCCGGGAGCTGGGGAACCTGTGGTTCCGCACGGCAATTTCGGTGGACGACGTGTGGACAACCTGTGGACGACCAGCGCACCCCGTGCACACGCACCGCCTCGCTGCACAGGCTGGACCAGCTGACGTCGCCGCGCTCCACAGCCTCCGACTCACAAAATTGCCGGGCTGACCTGCACGGACACCGGTTATCCACAGTGTCCACACGACCTACTACTACGACTGAATTCACAATTGATTCCTCGTCGAGCAACCGTCACGGTGCGACCGACCTGGGGATAACTCCGGAACCGATGCCCACGAAGTCACTGCCAGAGCATGTCGGCAGCCGATCCGCGTGGCAGGATTCACTTCCGCAGTCGGCCCGGTCGTGATCCAGTGATGGTTCCGTGATGATTTTGGGGTCGGCCGAACACAGCGCTACGAGGAGGCACCACTCGTGAAGTTCCGCGTCGAACGCGACGTTCTCGCCGATGCCGTCGCCTGGACGGCCCGTGCCCTCCCGATCCGTCCCAGCGCGCCGGTCCTCGCCGGCCTGCTGATCGAGGCCGGTCAGCTCAGTGACTCAGCCGGTGCTGGCGAAGGACTCACGCTCTCCACCTTCGACTACGAGACCTCTGCGCGGGCAACGCTCAACGCCGACGTCTCCGACGAAGGCCGGGCGCTCGTCTCAGGGCGGCTGCTGGCCGACATCTGCCGGAGCCTGCCCAACAAGCCGGTCGACATGGTCATCGACGGAGCGAAGGTCACGCTGACCTGCGGCTCGGCCAGGTTCAGCCTGCAGACCATGCCCGTCGAGGACTACCCGGCGCTCCCGGTCATGCCCGAAGCGCGCGGCACCGTCAAGAGCGAGCTCTTCGCACACGCGGTCAGCCAGGCAGTCACTGCCGCAGGTCGCGACGACATGCTCCCGGTGCTCACCGGTGTCCGCGTCGAGCTCGACGGCAGCTCGATCGCGATGCTCGCGACCGACCGCTTCCGCCTCTCCCAGCGCGAGCTCAGCTGGAACCCCAGCGCGGCCGACATCACCGCCGCCGCCCTGGTGCCGGCGAAGGTCCTCGCCGACACGGCCAAGTCGCTCACCGGTGGCGCCGACATCACGATCGCGCTGTCCAGCGGGTCGGGTGCCGGCGAAGGCATCATCGGCTTCGAGGGTTCGGCCGGCGGCGGCATCCGTCGTACCACGACCCGGTTGCTCGACGGTGAGTTCCCGAAGGTCCGGTCGCTGTTCCCGAGCGAGCACCTGACCCTGGCCCGGGTCAACAAGTCCGAGCTCATCGACTCCGTCAAGCGGGTCTCACTGGTGGCCGAACGCAACACCGCCGTCCAGCTGCAGTTCTCCGACGGTGTGCTGACCCTTGACGCCGGCAGTGGCGAAGAGGCGATGGCGAGCGAGTCGATCGAAGCCAGCATCAACGGCGATGACATCACCACCGGCTTCAACCCGCAGTTCCTGCTCGACGGCCTGACCGCGATCGAGACACCCTTCGTCGAGCTGGCCTTCACCCAGGCTTCGAAGCCCGTCGTACTCTCAGGTGTGGGCTCCCTCGAGGGAGAAGCCGACAGCGAGTTCCGCTACCTGCTGATGCCGCGTCGGTTGCTCTCCTGATCCAGGCCCGACCGCCAGGCCCCTCCCAGGGGTCACATCACATGAGGAGCAGGCATGGACATCGGACTCATCGGCCTCGGGAAGATGGGCGGCAACATGCGCCAGCGGCTGCGCGACGGTGGCCACACCGTCGTGGGCTACGACATGAACCCCGACGTCTCCGATGTGAAGAGCCTGGCGGAGCTTGTCGAGAAGCTGCCGAGCCCCAAGGTGGTCTGGGTGATGGTCCCGGCCGGTGACCCGACGCGCGAGACGATCAAGAAGCTCGGTGACCTGCTCGGCAAGGGCGACCTGGTCGTCGACGGTGGCAACTCCCGCTGGACCGATGACCAGAAGAACGCCGAGATGCTCGGAGAGCTGGGCGTCGGTTTCGTGGACTGCGGCGTCTCCGGTGGTGTCTGGGGCCTGCAGAACGGCTACGCACTGATGTGCGGTGGCAGTGACGAGAACGTCGCGAAGGTTCAGCCCGCGTTCGACACGTTGAAGCCCGAGGGGACCTCCGGCTTCGTGCACGCCGGCAAGGCACCCGGGGCCGGGCACTTCTCCAAGATGGTTCACAACGGCATCGAGTACGCCATCATGCAGTCGTACGCCGAAGGCTGGGAGCTCCTCGAGGCCGTCGACTTCGTCGAGAACGTGCCGGCGATCTTCGACTCGTGGCGCGAAGGCACCGTGATCCGGTCGTGGCTGCTCGACCTGCTCTGCGCGGCGATCAAGGACGACGCCCACCTGGACAAGATCAAGGGCTACGCCGACGACTCCGGTGAGGGCCGGTGGACCGTCGAGGCGGCCATCGAGCACGCCGTACCCATGAACGCGATCGCCGCATCGCTGTTCGCCCGTTTCGCCTCCCGCCAGGACGACAGCCCGGCGATGAAGGCAATCGCCGCGATGCGCAACCAGTTCGGCGGCCATGCGGTGCACCCCGAGAAATAGAGCAGGCAAGCCCAATTGCATGTTGCCCACCTGACCCTGCACGACTTCCGCTCCTACGGATCGCTCGAGGTCGAGCTGGGTCCGGGGGTGACCTCGTTCGTCGGTCGCAACGGTCAGGGCAAGACCAACCTGGTGGAGGCGATCGACTACCTCTCCAGCCTGTCTTCGCACCGGGTCGCCGGGGACGGTCCACTGGTCCGGGCCGGTGCGACCCAGGCGGTGATCCGGGCGGCGGTGATCCGCGACGAGCGCCGTGCCGTCCTCGAGATCGAGATCAACCCGGGCAGGTCCAACCGGGCCCGGATCAACAAGTCGCCACTGCCCAGGACGCGCGACCTGATCGGCCTGGTGCGCACGGTGGTGTTCTCCCCGGAGGACCTGGCGCTGGTCAAGGGCGACCCGACCGAGCGCCGCAGGTTCGCCGATGAGCTGCTGACCCTGCAGACGCCGAGGCATGCCGGCACCCGCTCGGACTACGACCGGGTCCTCAAGCAGCGCAACTCGCTGCTGAAGACCGCCGGCCAGGCGCGACGCGGCGGGCCATCGGCCGAGTCGGCGCTGTCCACCCTCGGGGTCTGGGACGCGAACCTGGCCCGGTTGGGTGCCGAGATCATGGCGGCCCGGATGCAGCTCGTCGACGACCTGATCCCACTACTCGGGAAGTCATACGAAGCGGTCGCCCGGGGAGCCAGCCGGGATGACGCAACGATGACCTACCGGCCGTCGTTCGAGGTCCCGGACGGGATGACGGATCGCGGCGACCTGACCGAGGCTCTCCTCGCGGCCGTCGAGGCGCGGCGCAAGGACGAGCTCGATCGCGGGATCAGCCTGGTGGGCCCACACCGCGACGACCTGATCTGCTCGCTGGGGGAGTTCCCGGTCAAGGGCTATGCGTCGCACGGTGAATCGTGGTCGTTCGCGCTGGCGCTCCGGCTGGCGTCCTACGACCTGCTGCGGTCCACCGGTGACGACCCGGTGCTGATCCTCGACGACGTCTTCGCCGAGCTCGACTCCGGCCGGCGCGCCCAGCTGGCCGAGCTCGTCTCCGGCGCCGAACAGGTGCTGATCACTGCGGCCGTCCCGGAGGACATTCCCGAGGGCCTGCGCGGGACCCGGTTCGTCGTCGGCGATGGCAAGGTGGTCCTCGATGACTGACGACGAGCCGGAGGCGGAGCACCAGGACGACGGCATCGACCTCGCCCGGTCGATCGCGCGCGGCCTTGCCGGCAAGACGCCGAAGAAGCGGCGGACCGGGATCGGGGACGGCAAGCGCCGGCGGACCCACACCACCGCGACCGGTGCCCACCCCGATGACCGCGACCCGCAGGCGCTCGACCAGAGCATGGGCAGGTTCGTCACCGACCAGGGCTGGGAGACCGAGCTCCGGGTGCACGGTGTCTTCGCGCGATGGGAGGGGATCGTCGGCCATGAGGTCGGTCAGCACGTCACCCCGCAGTCCTACGCCGATGGCCGGCTGACCGTCCGGACCGACTCGACGGCCTGGGCCACCCAGATGAAGTTGCTCGCGGCGACCGTCGTACGCCGCCTCAACGAGGAGCTCGGCGAAGGCACCGTCCAGGTCATCGACATCGTCGGTCCGAACACCCCGAGCTGGAACCGCGGCAGGTTCCGGGTGAAGGGTCGCGGACCCCGCGACACCTACGGCTGAGCGGTCAGCTCCCGGCGTCCCCCGGGATGTCCCCCGGAATCCGGAACTGATCGCGCCAGAGCCGATCTGCGGACCTTCCGGACGTATGGGGACCAAGCCCACCCCCTGAAACCCCCTCGGATCGGCGGTGAGAGGGGTCAGGAACCCGGTTGCGGAGAGATGTCCCCCCAAAGCTGTGGACAGACACGTGATTCTGAGGCCCTGACAGGTAGACTGAGGGAAGAAGTCGTCCAGCCTGACCGGCACCTTCGGGGCCAGCCACCGGACGACTGTTTCTGTGCCGAACTGCAGATAGGTAGACCCACGACGTGGCGAGCAACGAGAACAGCCAGCCCACCCCCGAAGATCTCACCCCGGACAGCACAGAAGCCACACCCCCAGAAGCCAACCCAGAAGCCCACCCTGGGCCGAAGAAGCCCGAACTCGAGGGCCACGCCGTCGCGGACGGCAACTACGACGCGTCGACGATCCAGGTGCTCGAGGGCCTCGAGGCAGTCCGCAAGCGGCCGGGCATGTACATCGGCTCGACCGGTGAGCGCGGGTTGCACCACCTGATCTGGGAAGTTGTCGACAACTCGGTCGACGAAGCCCTTGCCGGCCACTGCGACCAGATCATCCTGACCCTGCGGGCGGACGGCTCGATCAGCGTCGAGGACGACGGGCGAGGCATTCCCACCGACATCCACCCGACCGAGGGCATTCCGGCGGTCACCATGGCGCTGACGATGTTGCACGCCGGTGGAAAGTTCGGCGGCGGCGGCTACAAGGTCTCCGGCGGTCTGCACGGCGTCGGCATCTCCGTGGTCAACGCGCTGTCGCGCAAGGTGATCGTCGAGGTGAAGAACCGCGGCCACCTGTGGCGCCAGACGTTCTCGCTCGGCGTCCCGGACGCCGATCTCGAGCAGGTCCGCCCGATGGAGCCGGGCGAGAGCACCGGTACGACGATCATCTACTGGGCCTCCGAGGACATCTTCGAGACCACGACGTACTCGCTGGAGACCGTCACCAACCGGATCCGGGAGATGGCCTTCCTCAACAAGGGCCTCAAGATCATCGTGCGCGACGAGCGGCCCGCGGCCGACCTGATCGCCGACGCGGTCGAGGACGAGACGGTCAGCAACGACGTCGACCAGTCCGGGCCGGATGCGATTCGCCGGGCGGACAGCGGTGGACTGGAACAGGTCTTCAAGTACGACCGCGGCCTGGTCGACTACGTCGAGCACCTCAACCGGTCAAAGCTCCCGGCCAACCCGACCGTGATCTCCTTCGAGGCCGAGACTCCCGAGTCGGTGGCGAACCACATGTCGCTCGAGGTCGCGATGCAGTGGAACACCACCTACAACGAGTCGGTGCACACCTTCGCCAACACGATCAACACCCACGAGGGCGGCACCCACGAAGAAGGCTTCCGGGCCGCGCTGACCGGTCTGGTCAACACCTGGGGCCAGGAATGGGGCCTGATCAAGAAGCCCGAGGACCGGGTCTCCGGTGACGACATCCGCGAGGGCCTGACCGCGATCATCTCGATCAAGCTCGGCGAGCCGCAGTTCGAGGGCCAGACCAAGGGCAAGCTCGGCAACACCGAGGCCAAGGGCTTCGTCCAGCGCATCATGAACGACCAGCTCGGTGACTGGCTGGAGAAGAACCCGGCCGAGGGCAAGGACATCGTCCGCAAGTCCCAGGCCGCGGCTTCGGCCCGCATCGCTGCGCGCAAGGCCCGGGAGCTGGCCCGGTCGCGCAAGGGACTGCTCGGTGGTGGCGGCCTTCCCGGCAAGCTGGCCGACTGCCAGTCGACGAACCCGAGCGAGTGCGAGGTGTTCATCGTCGAGGGTGACTCGGCTGGTGGCTCCGCCAAGCAGGGTCGCGACCCGCGCGTCCAGGCGATCCTGCCGATCCGCGGCAAGATCCTGAACGTCGAGAAGGCCCGCATCGACAAGGTCCTCGGCAACAACGAGGTCCAGGCGATCATCTCCGCTCTCGGCACCGGTATCCACGAAGAGTTCGACGTGGACAAGCTGAGGTACCACAAGGTGGTGCTGATGGCCGACGCCGACGTCGACGGCCACCACATCAACACGCTGCTGCTGACCCTGCTGTTCCGGTTCATGAAGCCACTGATCGAGGGCGGCTTCGTCTACATGGCCCAGCCGCCGCTCTACCGACTGCGCTGGAACAAGCCGGCCGAGCACCTCTTCGTGTACTCCGACGCCGAGCGCGACGCGATGATGAAGGACGGCCTCGCGCAGGGCAAGAAGCTCCCCAAGGAGAACCCGGTCCAGCGCTACCAGGGCCTTGGCGAGATGAATGCCGACGAGCTGTGGGAGACCACCATGGATCCCGACCAGCGCCTGCTGCTCCGGGTCAGCATCGACGACGCCGCACAGGCCGACGAGATGTTCTCGGTGCTGATGGGCGAGGACGTGGAGCAGCGACGTTCGTTCATCCAGCGCAACGCCAAGGACGTCCGCTTCCTCGACATCTGACGCGAGGCCTTGCCACCGCACGCACCTCGCACCTCCTGTACCCGGCAGAAAGTAAGTACTGATGACTGAGACACCCACCGGCGGCAACGGCCGGCAGGACGGCGACGGTCCCGACGGCCCGTCCGGCACTGGCCGGATCCGTCAGGTCGAGCTCCAGGACGAGATGCAGCAGGCCTACATCGACTATGCGATGGCGGTCATCGTCGGGCGCGCGCTGCCCGACGTACGCGATGGCCTGAAGCCGGTGCACCGCCGGATCCTCTACGCGATGTACGACGGTGGCTACCGTCCGGACCGCGGTTTCTCGAAGTGCTCGCGCGTCGTCGGCGACGTGATGGGTCAGTACCACCCGCACGGCGACTCGGCGATCTACGACACCCTGGTCCGCCTCGCGCAGCCCTGGGCGATGAGCGCACCGCTGGTCAACGGCCAGGGCAACTTCGGTTCGCCGGGCAACGACCCCGCGGCCGCGATGCGGTACACCGAGTGCCGGATGGCGCCGCTGGCGCTGGAGATGGTCCGCGACATCGACGAGGACACAGTCGACTTCGGCCCCAACTACGACGGCCGCTCGCAGGAGCCGCTGGTCCTGCCGTCGCGGGTCCCGAACCTGCTGGTCAACGGCTCGGCCGGCATCGCTGTCGGGATGGCGACCAACATCCCGCCGCACAACCTGACCGAGGTCGCCGACGGCGTGCAGTGGGCGCTCGCGAACCCGGAAGCCTCCCGCGAGGAGCTGCTCGACGCGCTTCTCGAGCGCGTCAAGGGACCTGACTTCCCGACCGGTTCACTGATCGTCGGCCGGGCCGGCATCGAGCAGGCCTATCGCACCGGTCGAGGCTCGGTGCCGATGCGGGCTGTCGTCGACATCGACGAGGACAACAAGGGCCGGGTGATGCTGGTCATCACCGAGCTGCCCTACCAGGTCAACCCCGACAACCTGGCGTTGAAGATCGCCGAGCTCGCCGACTCCGGCCGGGTGCAGGGCATCGCCGACGTCCGCGACGACACGTCCTCGCGGACCGGCCAGCGGCTGGTCGTTGTCCTCAAGCGCGAGGCCGTTGCCCGCGTCGTACTCAACAACTTGTTCAAGCACACCGAGCTGCAGTCGAACTTCTCCGCCAACATGCTCGCGCTCGTGGACGGCGTGCCGCGCACGCTGACACTCGACCAGTTCGTGTCCTACTGGGTGACCCACCAGATCGAGGTCATCCAGCGCCGGACGCGCTACCGGCTGCGCAAGGCCGAAGAGCGGGCGCACATCCTGCGCGGCCTGGTGAAGGCCCTCGACATGCTCGATGAGGTGATCGCGCTGATCAGGCGGTCGCCCGACGTCGACGATGCCCGCACCGGGTTGATGGACCTGCTCGACATCGACGAGCTGCAGGCCACCGCGATCCTCGACATGCAGCTGCGTCGGCTGGCCGCCCTCGAACGTCAGAAGATCATCGACGACCTGGCGAAGATCGAGCTCGAGATCGCGGACCTGGAGGACATCCTCGCCTCGGAGCCGCGTCAGCGTCAGATCGTCAGTGACGAGCTGCAGGAGATCGTCGACAAGTTCGGTGTACCCCGTCGCTCCCAGATCGTCGCGGCCGACGGCGACCTGTCGATGGAGGACCTCATCCCCGATGAGGACCTGGTTGTCACGATCACCCGCGGCGGCTACGCCAAGCGCACGCTGGCGAACAACTACCGGAGCCAGAAGCGCGGCGGCAAGGGCGTGCGCGGCGCGACCCTGCGCGGCGACGACGTGGTCGAGCACTTCATGGCCACGTCGAACCACCACTGGCTGCTGTTCTTCACCACGGCCGGCCGGGTCTACCGGACGAAGGCCTACAACCTGCCCGAAGCGTCGCGTGACGCGAAGGGCGGCCACGTCGCCGGGCTGCTGTCGTTCCAGCCCGACGAGCAGATCGCCCAGGTGCTGGCGATCCGCGACTACGAGCAGGCGCCGTACCTCGTCCTCGCCACTCGCAGTGGGCTGATCAAGAAGACCCGTCTGGGCGACTACAACAGTCCGCGCCAGGCCGGCGTGATCGCGATCAACTTCCGCGAGGAGGATGACGTCCTGATCGGCGCCGAGCTGGTCAACGCCGACGACTCCATCCTGCTGGTCTCCCGCAAGGGTCAGTCGATCCGGTTCACCGCCGACGACACCCAGCTTCGGCCGATGGGTCGGGCGACGTCCGGTGTCCAGGGCATGAAGTTCCGCGACGGTGACTCGCTGCTGTCCATGTCGGTCATCCGTGCCGAGCAGGTTGCCGCCGAGGAGGCCGCTGCCGAGGGGGCCGAGGTCGAAGTCAAACAGCAGTACGTCTTCACGATCACCGACGGTGGCTTTGCGAAGCGGTCGCGGATCTCCGACTACCGCACCCAGTCCCGTGGCGGCATCGGCATCCGGGCGATGATGCTGGCCAACGAGGACCGCGGTGGTCTGGTCGGCGCCTTCATCGTCGTGGAGGGTGACGAGATCCTCTCGATCACCGCCAACGGCCAGGTCGTCCGGAGTCCGATCAACGACCAGTTCCGGCCGACCGGCCGCTCGACCCAGGGCGTGAAGTTCGTGACGCCGAAGCCGGGTGACTCCGTGGCGGTCGTTGCTCGCAGTGTCGAGAAGGTGGCGGAGGACGAGCTCGAGGATGCGGCTCCGGAGGATGTTGCCGACGTCGAGGATTCCGATCCCACGACTACGGATGCAACAATCGAGCCGGACGAGAGCGCGGACGAAAGCCCGGTCGAGGGCACGGACCCTGAGGAGGGGTGATGGCGGAAAGTCGCACGGGCGACAAGTCGGTGCTGCCGGCTCCGCCTCCGGAGCTGGCCCCCGGAGCTGAACGGGCCCCCTCGAAGCTGCCCAAGAACCTGAGGGGTACTCCGGCCAATGCGGGTCCCACTTCCTCGAAGCAGGGCGGTAAGCCTCGGCGTACGCGGAAGGCGCGGCTGCGCCTGGTCCACGTCGACCCGTGGTCGGTGATGAAGACCGCCTTCCTGCTGTCGATCGCCATCGGCATCGTCACGATCGTCGCCGTCGGCATCGTCTGGAGCGTGCTCAGCTCCGCCGGTGTGTGGGACTCGATCAACTCCACGGTGCAGCAGTCGGTCGGCTCCGACACGGGCACTCCGTTCCAGATCCAGAAGTACCTCTCGACCTCACGGATCCTCGGTTTCACCATGATCGTGTCGGTCGTCGACGTGGTACTCATCACCGCGATCGCGACCCTCGCAGCGTTCCTCTACAACCTCAGCGCGACCCTGCTGGGCGGTGTCGAAGTCACGCTTGCAGAGGACAACTGACGCGGGCTGAGACGGTCCAAACCCCGTTTTGAAACGCTCTCCCTCGATGGGGTAGCCTTCGCTGTCGGTTCACCGGCGTACGTCGCAAAACCCACACCCGGGCCTATAGCTCAGACGGTTAGAGCGCTTCCCTGATAAGGAAGAGGTCAGAGGTTCAAGTCCTCTTAGGCCCACTCATCGCAACCCCGGAGGTCAGAGATGAAGAAGTTGCTCCTGGTCGTGCTCGCCGGCGCCATCGGCGTGCTCGCAAAGAAGAAGATGGATCAGGGCAAGAACGAACAAGCTCTGTGGCAGCAGGCGACCGACCCCGTCGACAAGGCCTGACGCTCGATTTTTCCAACCGCGCCCCACTGAGCACACGGGGGCAGCTCGGGGCCATGGCGCAATTGGTAGCGCACCTGCTTTGCAAGCAGGGGGTTAGGGGTTCGAGTCCCCTTGGCTCCACCACAACGTTCTTCATGCCCCGCCGCCCGGGTTCAACGGTCGAGAGCAGGTCCCGTGAATGATCAGCCGAATGATCACTTGAGTGATGAGCCGGCCGTGCCCGACCGACACGACGCTGCCCAGCTCGTCGGCCACAGCCTCGCCGCGATCAGGTACTTCAACATCGACTACTCGCGCTGGAAGCTCTACCCCGAGCTGAGCGAGACCGGCCCGCGGCTGGTCAGCAGCCCGGCCGAATGGCGCATCCCCACCTGGCAGAACTCCGGATTCGATGCGATCGACTTCGGGATCGAGCTCGAGACCACGGACGGCCGGATCTTCTCGATCACCTGGGATGCGCCGGGAGACCTGGCAGGCATCGGCCTGCGCGAGCAGTCGTTGATCGGGTGGGGTCTCGCCGTCGGTGCCGGAGCCGCGGTCTGGGACGTCACGTCCACCGCAGGCTGGGCAGGCCTGCTCGAAGCACCGATCA
Organism: Marmoricola sp.; assembly: GCA_025965195.1. Taxonomy (GTDB): domain Bacteria; phylum Actinomycetota; class Actinomycetes; order Propionibacteriales; family Nocardioidaceae; genus Marmoricola. The sequence continues at coordinate 39,581 of JAOPXK010000120.1, read as the reverse complement.
GCTCCGCGGACCTGCGGCTTCTCCCCGACGGGCGCTCCTGCCCACGGCTGACCCTGGTGGCCGGACATGCCACGGTCGAGATCATCATGGGCGACGCGAAGGACGGTGTGCTCGTCCCCGCCGATGACAACCTTGCGGTGCTCTGCCCGCCGGCCGAGCTCCCTGCCTGGCTTGGCGCAGCGCAGCGGTATTAGTCGGCGCTTTCAATAACGGCGCTGCGCAGCATCGAATTACCAGAAGGTGCATACCAGATGGTCATTTGGCGGGTTTGTTGCTTCTCCAGATTAATGGTGAAAAGCCTGCTACTTTCTGGAGTGAGCGTGATAATCGGGTGGAAACGGGTTTCCAGAATCGACGCTGGAGCCAACCATGGCCCGATCGAAAATTCTTGGACTGACTGCTTCCGAGTTTGCCGAGGTGACGCTCGTGCCTGGCTCTGGGCTGGAATTGCTGGTCAATCTGATCGGCAGCGCAGCGGGCCAATCAATGGACCGGAGCAATCTCCATGTCACGCCATCTTCGGCGCCGGAGTATCTGGCGCACCAGTATCAGAACGATTCGGATCGGTCTCCCTGGCTCGCTCGCAGCGGCGTCAATCGGACTGATGATCGCAGGCATCGTGGGCACTACGGCGTCTCCAGCAACTGCGGCAGACGCAACGGTGGGGCTCGGCACTGCAGCGCAGTTCGCGGTCCTCGCCGGCAGCACGGTGACCAACACTGGCCCGTCGGTGATCTCGGGCGACCTCGGCCTGAGCCCCGGCAGCTCGGTCACCGGATTTCCACCCGGCACCGTGATCAACGGCGCCGAGCACGTCAGCGACGCACTGGCGCTGCAAGCAAAGAACGACCTGACCACTGGCTACAACGATGCTGCGGGCCGTCCCACGGCCGCTGACGTCACGGGCGTGGACCTTGGCGGGATCACGCTGACGCCGGGCGTCTACGAAGCCTCCACGGGCATGGCCCTGACCGGCACGCTCACCCTCAACGCCCAGGGGAATCCAGCCGCGGTCTTCATCTTCAAGGCCGGTTCGACGCTCACGGCGGCTCCGAACAGCGTGGTGCAGTTCATCAACGGCGGCTCGCCGTGCAACGTTTTCTGGCAGGTCGGCACCTCGGCGACGCTGCACACGGCAACGCGTTTCATCGGCACGATCATGGCCAACGCGTCGGCAACACTCGAAACCACAGCATCGGTCGAAGGGCGAGTTCTCGCCCGCGTTGGTGCCGTCACCCTCGACACGAACGTGATCACCGCTCCGATCTGCAGCGCAGCGACGGCAACGCCGACCGTCACCCCGACCGTCACGCCGACCGTCACCCCGACCGTGACGCCGACCGTGACGCCGACCGTGACGCCGACCGCCACCGGCACGCCGACGGTCAGCGTGCCCGGAACGGGTGGGACATCAGGCGGCGGCAGCTCAACGGCCGGCCCAACTCCGACGTCGACGTCGACGGTGGTGTCAGGGGGCTCTGACAGCGGCACTGCAACACCTGTCGGGGAGGAAGTGATCCCGAGCGGACATCCGCACACCGGCCTCGGTGGGACCCAGAGACCCTCCGGCGCGCCGCTGTTCCTCTTCGGCGGACTGGCTGCCTTCGGAGCCTTCGTCTCAGCCGGCCTCGGATTTCGCCCCACCGACAAGCGTCACCGCAGGTAGCTGGTGAGCCGCCACCTCGACACAACGGGCCACGCTCGGCTCCGTAGTCGGCGGTGGCGGCTGCTGGCCGTAGTCCTGGCCGTCGGGGCGGTGGCGTGCGTGGCTGCTGGTTGGGCTCGCGATGACACGGGGTCGGCCACTGCCGAGACCACCACGGCCCCGCAGTCGACTCCCGTCTCGTTGGCCCCGCCCGGTCCGTCGTCGGCCAAGAACCTGCCGACGTCGCGGGTACCCGGTGCCCGACCAACCGCTCTGAAGATCCCGGCCATCGGGGTCTCCACGTCGGTGGTACCGCTTGGCCTGAATGCCGACGGGACGGTCGAGGTGCCTGCCGACCCCGACAAGGCCGGCTGGTACCGCCGGGCGTCCCAGCCTGGTCAGGCAGGGTCCGCTGTGATCCTGGGTCATGTCGACTCGGACGTGGGCCCGGCTGTCTTCTACCACCTCAAGACACTGACGGTCGGTGACAAGGTGGACGTTGTCCGCGTCGATGGCTCGGTTGCCGAGTTCAAGGTCGCGAAGCTGGTGACGTATGCCAATCAGGACTTCCCGGCCCAGAAGGTGTACGGATACCGCAGCCACCCGACGCTGACTCTGGTGACGTGTGGGGGCGACTATGACCGATCGGCAGGTGGCTATCAGGCAAACGTCGTCGTCTTTACCAAGTTCGTCGGCATCACCCGGACCGCGGCCTAATTGCCCGGCTATTGCCGTCTGCATTCGACCGGAGTGTCAAAGCGGTTAGTCGGTGGTGCCGACGAGGGCGTCGAACTCGGTCGCGTCGTGGGCGGAGAAGATCGTGATCTCATCGCCGTGGTCCGCGTTGAGCGTGCGGATCCGGTCCTGGTTGGCGTGCCGCGCCTTCTTGTCCAGCTGCATCAGGGTCTGGAAGATCGCAAGGCCGCTCGGGCAGGTCGGCGGAATCTCCTTCTCGCCGTGGTTGAAGTACGCGTCGCCGGCATGCAGGTAGAAGCCCCCGCTGGGACGGCGTACGGCGATCCCGCAGTGCCCGCGGGTGTGGCCGCGCAGCGGGATCAGCAGCACGTCGTCGTCGAGCACGGCGACCGAGTCGAAGCCCATCCAGGTCTCGCCCTCGACCTTGTGCTCGAGCCACTTCGGCTGGTGAGCCCACTGCGCCGACTTGTAGCGGTTCTTCTCCAGCACCGACCTGCGCCGGGTCGCCGCGTCGAGCTCGTCGCCGAAGACGTGCACGGTGGCGTTGGGGAAGTCGCCGAGGCCGCCGGCGTGATCGAGGTCGAGGTGGGTGAGCACCACGTTGGTGACGTCCTCGGGCGCGTGGCCGATGGAGCGGACCTGCGAGATCGCGGTCTCGGCAGGATCCAGGGAGGCACCCATGGCCATCACGAACGCCCGGCCCAGGCGGTTGTTGGGCGCCGCGAGGTCGGCCGTACCGAAGCCGGTGTCGACGAGCGTCAAGCCGCGATCGCCCTCCACGAGCAGGCAGTGCGCGACCAGGCGCGCCGGGGTCACGCGGCCGCCGAGCGCGACGGCAGGGGCCATGGTGCCGCAGTTGATGTGGTGCACGACGTTGCTCACGGGCCGATCCTGACACAGGGGTCTCGGCCGCGCTCGACCGTCCGCCGGTCGCCGAGGGGAGCACCCGTAGGCTTGGCCAGTGCTCACCCTGCTTGCCCCTCGCTTCTGGGGCGGGCATCTGCTGATGGTCTTCTGTACGGCTGCAGCCGTGGCACTCGGGTTCTGGCAGTACGGCGCCTGGAGCCATCACCGTGATGATGCTGCTCGCAGCCTGGCCAACGTCGCCGCCGTACCGCTCTCCTCGCTGATGGGCGGCGACAGCCCGTTCCCCGGCAAGTCGCTCGGTCAGCCGGTGACGTTCACCGGCAGCTGGTTGCCAGCCGGCACGGTGTACGTCGCCGACAGCTTCCTCGACAACCGCAATGGCTACTGGGTCGTGACGCCGGTGCTGATCGGGAAGTCCGCGATGCCGGTCGTCCGGGGCTGGTCTGCGAAGCCGACCGCGGCGGTGCCCGCGGGCACGGTGAAGGTGACCGGCTGGTTGCAGGCCTCCCAGGGTGACGACACCATCGACACCAACACCCATGACGACGTGATCCCGTCGATGCGGGTGGCGAGCCTGGTCGAGCGAATCAGGACAGATCTCTACTCGGGGTACGTGGTCGCACGGGATGTGGTCTCGACAAGCTCGACCACCGCGACCGGGACCGAAGGTTTGAAGAAGGTGACGCCTTCGTCGATCCCGGCTCCCTCGGAGTTCACCGGCCTGCGCAACATCCTCTACGCGGTGCAGTGGTGGGTCTTCGCCGGTTTCGCGGTGTTCATCTGGGTGCGGTGGTGCCGCGACACCCTGGATCCGACGCGGGCCTCGGACTCGGCGACCGGGGAGGACGCAACCAACGAGGTCGACGCATGAGCGCCCTCCTGGTTGCCGGGACGACGTCGGACGCCGGCAAGAGCATCGTCACGACCGGCTTGTGCCGGGCCTTCGCGCGACGGGGGATCAAGGTGGCGCCGTACAAGGCGCAGAACATGTCCAACAACTCGATGGTGACCGCCGGGGGCGGCGAGATCGGCCGGGCGCAGTGGATCCAGGCGCTGGCCGCAGGTGCGACTCCGGAGCCGGCCATGAACCCGGTGCTGCTCAAGCCGGGTGGCGACCGGCGCAGCCACGTCGTCGTGATGGGCCAGCCTGCGGGTGAGGTCGCATCGAGCGACTGGCTCGAGGGGCGGCGGCATCTCGCGCGGGCGGCGTACGACGCGTTCGACGACCTCACCTCGCGCTTCGACCTGGTCGTCGCCGAAGGTGCCGGAAGCCCGGCCGAGATCAACCTCCGGGCGGGTGACTACGTCAACATGGGCCTGGCCCGCCACGCCGGCATCGCGACGGTGGTGGTCGGCGACATCGACCGGGGCGGGGTGTTTGCGTCGATGTACGGGACGCTGGCCCTGCTCGAGCCGCTTGACCAGGCGTTGTTGGCGGGCTTCGTGATCAACAAGTTCCGCGGTGACCCGACGCTGCTGACTCCCGGGCTGGACGAGCTGGCGCGGCTGACCGGGCGTTCCGTCTACGGCGTGCTGCCCTGGCACCCGGACCTGTGGCTCGACTCCGAGGACGCGCTCGACCTCGAGGGTCGCCGCACCGATGCGGATGCGACGTTGCGGGTCGCCGTGCTCCGGTTGCCCCGGATCTCGAACTTCACCGACGTCGACGCGCTCGGCCTCGAGCCCGACCTCGACGTCTTCTTCTGCACCGAGCCACGGGATCTGGCGACCGCCGACCTGGTCGTCCTGCCGGGCACCCGGGCGACGCTCGCCGACCTGGACTGGTTGCGGTCCCGGGGGCTCGACCGCGCGGTCACCGCACATGCTGCCGCCGGTCGGTCGGTCCTCGGGATCTGTGGCGGGGCCCAGATGCTCGGGAGGTCGATCTCGGATCCGGCGGGCGTCGAAGGCTCCGCCGGGGCTTTTGCGGAAGGACTGGGACTGCTTGACGTGACGACCACGTTCGAGATGGAGAAGGTGCTCCGGCTACCGAGCGGCACGGCGTACGGCCAACCCGTGTCGGGCTACGAAATCCACCACGGCCGGCTCACCCGCGGCTCGGCCGACGACTTCCCCGGCGGTGCTCGCAGCGACAACGTGTTCGCCACGATGTGGCACGGCAGCCTCGAGAGCGACGGGTTTCGCCAGGCGCTGCTGGCAGAGGTCGCCTCGATCGCGGGCCTGACGCGGGTGCCTTCCGGGGTCAGCTTTCCCGAGCGACGCGAGGCACGCCTCGACCTTCTCGGCGATCTGGTCGAGGAGCACCTCGACGTGGACGCCCTGTTGGCGCTCGCGGAGACCGGCGCTCCAACAAGCCTCCGAGTGCTCCCTCCGGGCGCGACACGTTGAGGACTCTGGTCCTGGGGGGTACGGCGGAGGCGCGGGCGCTGGCGAAGCTGCTCGAGGAGACGGATACGGATTTCCTGTCCTCACTCGCCGGCCGGGTGGCCAGGCCACGGCTTCCCGTCGGGAAGGTCCGGATCGGCGGGTTCGGTGGGGTCGACGGGCTGCGTGCCTACCTCCGCTCGGAGCGGATCGAGGCGGTCGTCGATGCGACTCATCCGTTCGCCCAGGGAATGTCGGCCAATGCGCTCGCGGCGTGCACCGCCGACGATGTGCCCCTGCTCCGGCTGGAACGACCCGGCTGGGGCGACGCTCCGGAAGCGCACACCTGGACGTGGGTGGCCGACCACGACGAGGCGGCGAAAGCCGTTGCCACGCAGGGGAATCGCGCGTTTCTCACCGTCGGTCGGCAGTCCCTCGCCAGGTTCGCCGGGCCGCTCGCGGCACACGAGGCGCTGGTTCGGGTCGTTGACCAACCGGCGATCGACCTCCCGGCCCAGTGGACGGTCCTGCTCAGCCGAGGTCCGTACGAGCTTGCGACCGAGCTGGCACTGATGCGCGAGCATCGCGTCGACGTCCTCGTCACCAAGGACTCCGGTGGCACCTGGACCTGGCCCAAGATGGCTGCCGCCGCTGCGCTGGACATCCCTGTCGTCATCGTCCGCCGTACTCCAGCTCCGGCGAGCGTGAACGTGGTCGGCGATGCCGAAGCAGCCTTCGCGTGGGTCAGTCGTGGGTCCGAGGACCCGCCGTAGGCCGTCGTCGCGAGAGACCCGACGCGAGCGCAATGAGCACGATCGCGCCCCAGCCGACCCGGTCCGCCAGCCGGATGGCCCGGGCGATGTCGGTCGGCGTCGCGGGACGCCCCGATCCCATCACGGGCCGGCGCTCGACCCGGCTGCCATAGGTGTTGGTCCCGCCGAGCCTGACGCCCAACGCGCCGGCGAACGCCGACTCGACCGGGCCGGCGTTGGGCGAGGGGTGGCCAGCCGCGTCCGTGCGCCAGGTCCGCAACGCCTCGAGGCGACGGCCCTCGGGGGCGAACCCGCAGGCGAGCAGCGCGGAGAGGCGTGATCCGGGGACATTGAGTACGTCGTCCAGTCGCGCCGACGCCCAGCCGAAGCGTTCGTGGCGCGCACTGCGATGACCGACCATGGCGTCGAGGGTGTTTGCGGCGCGGTAGCCGAGCAGGCCACCGATGCCACCGAGCCCGCCGAGCACCAGTGGCGCGACGACGGCGTCGGAGGTGTTCTCCGCGACCGACTCGATGGTGGCCCGGGCAATCTCTGATGCATCGAGCCGGGAGGTGTCACGTCCCACGAGGTGGGTCAGCCGATCCCGGGCTGCTGGGAGGTCGTCGTCGGCGAGCAGCCGCTCGACCGCGGAGGCTTCGCGTCCGAGGGACGTTCCTCCGAGAACGGCCCAGGTGGCGGCCGCGACGGCAACCGTGTGCAGCACTGGCCGCCGACCAAGGCTGCTGTCGATCGCCATCCCGACAAGGGTGCTCGACCCCACCAGAGCGGTCGTGTAGCAGGCGCCCTGCGCCCGCGAGTCCGCGTGGACAGCCCGCTCGAGAGCGGCCGCTGCCCGGCCGAAGCCGGCGACCGGGTGCCAGCGGGATGGGTCACCGAGGAGCCGGTCCGCCACGAAGCCGAGCAGCAGTCCGGCCGCCCGTGACCTCATCGGGCGGCCCTAGGGTGGAGCCCGTGAAGATCCTGGTGACCGGTGGCGTGCGCTCCGGCAAGTCCGCGCACGCGGAGTCGCTGGTCAGCGGCGCGGCCGCCGTCACCTACGTCGCTCCTGGCCCGGTGCCCGACGGCAACGACCCCGAGTGGGCCGCCCGGATCAGCGCTCACCGGGAGCGTCGGCCGGGCCACTGGACGACCATCGAGACGGCCGACCTTGCCGGCGTGCTGGGTGGTCTCGACAAGCTCGACCACCGGCGGGAGCTCGACCACGGGGGCAGCACTGTTCTGGTCGACTGCCTGGGCACCTGGCTGACCGCCGTCATCGACGGTCTTGACGGTTGGGAGACGCCGAAGGCCGCGTGGGAGGACGCCTTCGAGGCGACGCTGGATGCAGCGGTCATGGCCGTCGCCGAGGCTGACTCGATCGTCCTGGTCACGAACGAGGTCGGGTTGGGAGTCGTCCCCGCCCATCCGAGTGGTCGGCTCTTCCGGGATCTCCTGGGGACGGTCAACCAGCGGTTCGCCGCCACCTGCGACGAAGTGCACCTGGTGATCGCCGGCCGGGTCCTGAAGCTCTGAGCCGGTCACGTCGAAGCCAGCAACATCACGGCCAGGCAGAGCTCGATGCCTGCCCCGAAGACGTCACCGGTGACGCCCCCGAAACGGCGTACGCACCGAATCAGCAACAGGGCAACGACAAACGCGCCGGCGAGCATCGCGACCGGACCGCGCCAGAGGTCGAAGCCTGCCAGCCGGAAGGCATATGTCGACAAACCGACAGCGACCAACCAGATCAGGGAGGCGAGCCAGCGCGGGATGGTGCCGGCATAGGAGACCGCCAGCCCCGAGGTGCGAGCAGCGGGCACTCCGGCCAGACAGGCCAGCGCCAGCGACGCCCGCGACGCACAGATCAGGAATGCGGCCAGCAGGGGACCACCCGGCACCGCCACCAGCGCGGCGAGGGAGCCGACCTGCACCCCGAGCACGACCACGATCGCGACGACCCCGGCCGGTCCGGCGCTGCCGGACTTCATCACCGCGAGCGAGCGCTCCCGGTCATAGGAAGCCGTCAGACCGTCGGCCGTGTCCGACAGGCCATCGAGGTGGAACGCCCGGCTGCCCAGCGCCAGAGCGCCAATCCCCAGCACAGCAACGGGAAACGCCGCAAGGTTCAGGGACCGACCGGCCCAGAGCACCAGCGCCACCAGCAGCCCGAGCGGGATCACTGCGACCGGAGCCAGCAACATCGCGGCTCGTGTGACCGACCGGTCGACCCGGGCCGGTGGTCGGGTCGGGATTGCCGTCAACGTCCCGACGGCCAGCCGCCACGAGTCCATCAGCGTCAGAGCGCGAGCTCGGAGAGCAGGGCGACGTCGCGGAGCAGGGCCGCGGCCGAACGCACGACCGGTACGGCGGCAACCGCACCGCTGCCCTCACCCAGGCGCATGCCCAGGTCGAGGATCGGTTCGAGCCCGAGCTTCTCGAGCGCGAGCGACTGGGCGGGCTCGGTGGAACGGTGACCGGCTGCGAACCAGGCCGCTGCGCCCGGCGCGAGGCGGTCCGCGATCACCGCACAGGCGACAGCGATGACGCCATCGAGGAGCACGGGTACGCCGGCGCGCGCGGCCGCGACCATGAAGCCGACGGACGCGGCGAGATCTGCTCCGCCCAGCGCCGCAAGGGTTTCGAAGGCAGCCAGGTCGCCGGTGCGATCGAGGGCCAGCTGGATGAGCTCCTGCTTGGCGATCAGGGACGAGTCGTCGATGCCGGTGCCGCGACCGGTCACCTCGCTGGCAGGTAGGCCGTAGGACGAAGCGATCAGTGCCGCGGCCGGCGTGGTGTTGCCGATCCCCATGTCGCCGCTGATCAGGAGCTGGGCACCCAGCGCTATCTCCTCGGCGGCGACAGTGGCGCCCGCGTCGAGTGCGGCCTGGGTCTCCTCGGCGGTGAGGGCGTCCTCGAGATGGAGAGGCCGGCTGCTGCGCCGTACCTTGAAGCGCTGCACCTCCGGGTCCACCCCGTCGAGGTCGTCGTCGACGGCGATGTCGAGCACCCGGACCGAGACGCCATGAGCGTTGGCGAGGGCCGAGACACCGGCCCGGCCGGACAGGAAGGTGCGGACCATCGCAGGCGTCACGGCCGAAGGAAAGGCCGAGACACCATGGGCTGCGACGCCGTGGTCGCCGGCGAAGACCACCGCCCGGACGTTCTCGACAGGAGCGGGTGGCAGCTGCCCCTGGGTGGCGGCCACCCACACACCCAGCTCCCCGAGCCGGCCGAGAGCTCCGGGTGGGGTGGCGAGGCCGGCGAGGCGCTCGTCGGCCTCCGCCCGGATCGCCGGTGAGGGCGGGTCAACAGGGATGCCGTGGGCGAGAATGGACGAGGCCATCGAGTCCTCCTTCGGGATGGTGCGTCCCGATGATTGGGGATCTGATCCAGGCCTTCGGGTCTGACTCCACCGCCGAAGCGATGTCACAGTAGCGCGACTGTGCCGGAGTTCCACCGGCTTCCTCGTGCCTGGTTGTACCGCCATCCTAGGGCCTGTCCCCAGCGACCCTCACAGCGACGATCAGGGGGTCCGGCTGATGTCCGAGAGGGCGTCCAGCAGCCTCTGGGTCGGACGCTGCCGGCGTACGGCGATCCGGATCCAGTCGGGTCCGAGCCCGGGGAAGGTGTCGGCGCGGCGGACGGCGATCCCCCTTGTGAGCAACGCCTCCCGCATCGCCGGACCGGGCTTCGCCAGCACGAACGGGGCCCGCGAACCGGCCACGAACGGGATGCCGAGCCGGTCCAGCCCATCGACGAGGAGCCGCCGCCGCTCGCAGATCGCCTCGACACGGCGGAGAGTCTCGACCTCGGCAGCTGGAGCGCTGCAGGCCACCATGGCGGCCGCGGCCGTCGTCGAGACCGACCACGGAGCCTGACCCGTGGCGAGCTGCTGGACAGTGTCCGGATCTCCGAGCAGGTAGCCGGCCCTGATGCCCGGGATCGACCAGAGCTTGGTGAGGCTGCGCACGACGATCAGTCCCTCGCGCGGGTCGGCGGCAAGGGACTCGAGGCCGTCCTCGAGGAACGCCTCGTCGACGACGACGACCCGGCCGGGCTCCAACAGCTCCTCGATCGCCGCCCTCGGGTGCAGGACACCGGTCGGGTTGGTCGGGTTGCCGATCACGACCAGATCCGCCTCGGCGGGAACCGCGGCCGGGTCGAGCCGGTAGCCCTTGCGGGCATCGAGAACCAGATGGCGGGGCGGATGGCCGGCCTCGGTCAGCGCGACGTCCGGCTCCGTGAACTGTGGATGTACGACGACCGGATGCCGCCAGTCCCGGAGCCTGGCGATCAGCCCGAACGCCTCCGAGGCTCCAGCAGTCGGGAGCACCTGCTCCGACTGGACGTGGTGCCGTTTCGCCAACGCCTGTTGGGCATTCGTCGTGTCGGGGTAGCGATGTGCGTCGGCCAGGCTCCGGGTGAGGGCATCGTCGAGCCAGCCGGGTCGGTGGTCGTCGTAGACGTTGACGGCGAAGTCGAGGAGACCGTCGAGTGCCTCGCGGTCACCGTGGTGCCGCAGGTCGTAGCCGGGAGTGGCGGTGATCGGCCTTGTCGAGATCACGGTCGGGAGGGGTCTCGACAAGCTCGACCGCCGGGGTTGGCTCGACCACCGGGGGGTGCGGGCGGCGGCGTCAGCGAAGCGCTGGGCGAGAGCCGGATGTCCGGCCCAGTGGGTGTGGAGGTAGGACGCGTTCACGGTCGGCGTCGCGAACCCCGCAAGGATCGGCCCCTCCGGAGTGGCGAACTCCCAGGCAGGGTTGGCGTTCTGGTGGTCCAGCAGCACCGTGCGGTGGAACTCGTGGCCGGTGACCTGCTGGCCCTCGGCGGTCAGCACATTGTCGGCCGGGCTGTGCGCGGTCCGGTACGACAGGGTCAGCCGCGGACCCATCACGGCGTCCACGCCGAGCGCCCCGATCATCGCGGCCGGCGGACCGTCGGCGGGACGGACGGTCCGGCAGAGGTAGAGCAGACCCGCGCACTCCGCGACCGTTGGCACACCGGCGGCGATCGCAGCCCGAAGGTCCTCGCGGAGCGGGGTGTTGGCGGAGAGGTCGGCGGCGTACACCTCGGGGAAGCCACCGCCGAGATAGATCCCGGTCGTCGCTGCCGGCAGCGCAGCAGCTGTCATCGGGTCGAAGGTGACGACCTCGCACCCGGCGGCCCGCAACAGCTCCTCGGTCTCGGCGTACCGGAAGGTGAAGGCGCGGCCGCCGGCCATCGCGATGAGAGGCTTCCGGTGGTCGACCACCGAAGTGACAGGCTCGACCACCGAAGAAGGATCCCAGGGCGGGTCGGGCAGGTCGGGTGCGGCCGAGGCCAGCCGGACCACGGCTTCCAGATCGATCTTGTCGGCCACCTGGGCGGCGAGGCGGTCGAGGGCGTGGGCCGCGTCGGAGCGTTCGGCGGCGGGCACCAGTCCGAGGTGGCGGGACGGAGCGATGATGCCGTCATCGCGCTGGAGTACGCCGAGCACCGGGATCGACGTACCGAGTGAGGCGAGCACCTCGTCGGCGTGGCGCTGCGAGCCGGCCTTGTTGAGGATCACCCCGACCACGTCGACCGAGGGGTCCCAGGTGGTCATCCCGTGCACGGTCGCAGCGATGGAGCGGGATGCGTGGGAGACATCGACGACAAGGACGACCGGGGTGCGCGTGACAGCGGCGACATGGGCCGTCGAGGCGAAGCCGTTGCCGCCGATCTGGCCGTCGTAGAGGCCCATCACACCTTCCACCACTGCGATGTCCGCTCCCGCAGCCCCGTGCAGGAGCAGTGGCACGAGGAGGGATTCCCCCACCAGGTGCGGATCGAGGTTGCGACCGGACCGACCGGTCGCGAGCGCGTGATAGCCCGGGTCGATGTAGTCCGGCCCGACCTTGTGGCCACTGACCACGTGACCGGCTCGGGAGAGGGCGGCCATCAGCCCGGTGGCGACGGTGGTCTTGCCGTGGCCAGAGGCCGGCGCCGCGATGACGAGTCGCGGCAGGGTCACCATTCGATGCCCCGCTGGCCCTTCTGACCGGCGTCCATCGGGTGCTTCACGTTGGTCATCTCGGTGACCAGGTCGGCGACTTCGAGCAGCCGCGGGTCAGCGCGTCGGCCGGTGATCACGACATGCTGGTGTCCGGGTCGATTCGCCAGCGTGGCAACGACGTCCTCGACATCGACCCAGCCCCAGTTGATCGGGTAGGTGAACTCGTCGAGCAGGTAGAGGTCGTGTCGTTCCTCGGCCATCCGGCGCTTGATCTCTGCCCAGCCTTCGGCCGCGTCACGGGCGTGGTCCTCGTCCTCGCCCTGCTTGCGCGACCAGGACCAGCCCGAACCCATCTTGTGCCACTCGATCTTGCTGCCGTTTCCTGTGGTCGGGCTCCCGTCCCCGGTGATCGAGCCTGCCGAGATCTCGCCCAGCCGCTCGAACGCGGTCTGCTCGCCCAGCCGCCACTTCGCGGACTTCACGAACTGGAAGACCCCGATGTCCCAGCCCTGGTTCCAGCCTCGGAGGGCGAGGCCGAAGGCCGCCGTCGACTTCCCCTTGCCGTCGCCGGTGTGCACCATCACGAGCGGCCGGTTGCGGCGCTGGCGGGTGCTCAGCCCGTCCTCGGGTACGGCGCTCGGCTGTCCCTGCGGCATCAGGCTGCTCCTTCGCGGGCGTCGCGGGCGTCGCGGACTCCGCGGACCACTGCCGTCAACGCGCTCGCGCTGACCTCGCCAACCGGGACGTACTCCGCCATCAACCGGTCGGCCAGCTGCGAGGCCAGCCCCATCCGGAAGCGCCCGGTCTCGCAGTCGATGACCAGCGAGGCGGTTCCCTGCCCGGCAAGGTGGACGGCGACCTGATGCGAGCGGGCGACCGCATCCGGGCCGTGGGTGGCTCGCCCGTCGGTGACGACGATCAGGAGCGGCCGGCGGCGCGGGTCACGGATCCGCTCGAGCCGGATGGTGTCGGCCGCCTTGAGCAGGCCTTCGGCCAGAGGAGTGCGCCCACCTGCAGGGAGCAGCTCCAGGCGAGAGGCAGCGATGTCGACCGAGTTCGTCGGCGGCAGTGCCAGGTCCGCGTCCGAGCCGCGGAAGGTGATCAGCCCGACCTTGTCGCGCCGCTGGTAGGCATCGAGCAGCAACGACAGGATCGCCGCCTTCACCTGCTCCATCCGCTTCCTCGCGGCCATCGATCCGCTCGCGTCGACGCAGAACAGGATCAGGTTCGACTCGTGCCCTTCCTTGGTCGCGATCCGGAGATCGGCCTTGTCGAAGATCAGCCGGCCCGACGTACGCCCCCTTGCCAGCTGGTACGGCGCCGCAGCCCGAACCGTCTCCGTCAGGTGGATCGAGCCGCCCTGCCCGGTTGCCGCGGTGGCGCCGATCCGACGGCCCGACTCGGTCACCGCGCGACTGCGGCGACCGGCTTCCCCCGTGCCCGTGCCGCCGACCGTGAACAGGCGAGGGCGATAGGGCTGGGCCGCTGCGACGGTGCTCCCATCGTTCGCTGAGCCCGGCCCTGCCCCCTCCGGCCCCGGGCTGACGTCATTCGACTCGGTCGCCGGAGGAGCCGTTTCGGATGACGTCCGGGGTGGGTCGGTCGGGGCGTCATCGGTTTCGGTCGCGGGAGGAGCCGTTTCGGATGACGTCTGCGGTGGTGAGTCGGGTGGGTCGGGCTCGGGGGGCAGGTCGTCCTCGCCGAGGAGCTGGTCGAGGAGGTCCTCGTCGATCCCGGGGGCATCGAACGGGTTGCGCCGACGCCGGTGCGGCAGCGCCAGCCGGGCAGCAGCGCGGATGTCCTCGCGGATGACCGAGGTCCGGCCGTGCCAGGCGGCGTGGGCCACGGCGGCCCGGGCGGTCACGATGTCGGCGCGCATCCCGTCGACCTCGAACGCGGCGCAGATCTCGGCGATCTTCAGCAGCGCGGCATCGGAGAGGGCGACCTGGCTGACCAGCTTCTGCGCGGACTGGATCCGGTCGGTGAGCGCACGCTCGTCCTCGGCGTACGACGCAGCGAACGCCGTGGGGTCGAGGTCATGGGCCATCCGGCGACGTACGACCTCGACGCGGGACGCGGGATCGCGAGGCGCGAGGACCTCGACGGTCAGGCCGAACCGGTCGAGGAGCTGAGGCCTGAGCTCGCCCTCCTCGGGGTTCATCGTGCCGACGAGGACGAACCGCGCCGCATGCGACACGGAGACGCCGTCGCGCTCCACGGTCGACCGGCCCATCGCCGCCGCGTCCAGGAGGAGATCGACGAGGTGGTCGTGCAGCAGGTTCACCTCGTCGACGTAGAGGATGCCGCGGTGCGCGCGGGCGAGCAGGCCGGGCTCGTACTCCGTAACGCCCTCGGACAGCGCGCGCGAGAGGTGCAGCGAGCCGAGCACCCGGTCCTCGGTGGCGCCCACCGGCAGCTCGACGAGACGCACGGGCCGGGTCTCGGTGTCCGCCTCGGGACCAAACGGACCATCGGGAGAGGAGGCGTGGTCGTCCGGTGCGGAGGAGAACCGGTCGCCCGCAATCACCTCGATGGGTGGCAGCACGGACGCCAGCGCCCGCACCATCGTGGACTTGGCGGTGCCCTTCTCGCCGCGGACGAGCACGCCACCGACTTCGGGCGAGATCGTGGTCAGGACCAGCGCGAGGGCCATGTCGTCGGATCCGACAATGGCGCTGAAAGGAAACTGAACTGGCATCGAGGCTCCCGCTCGTCAACCATCGGTGCGCCCGTCAGTTGACGGGCGCTGCGGGGCGCGAGGCCGGTCTTCGGACTTCCCGGTCCAGCTGACCAAGTCCAAAGGACTTGCTCCGCCAAACCTGGGTCACCGCAGCGGGCCTGTGCCGGACTTTCACCGGCTTCCCTGATTCTCCCCGCGAGCCCGCTGACCGAGCCGGACTCTTGGGGCACCTCACGCCTTACCGGGGCAACGATATCGTCTCGCCCATGCCCCCTGCCGTCACGGTCATCGGCATCGGCGCCGATGGGTGGCCCGGTGTGCCGGAAGCCATCCGCGAGCGGATCCTCAGCGCGTCCGTCGTCCTCGGCGGGTCGCGTCATCTGGCGACGCTGCCTCCTCTCGAGGGTCAGATCCGCGAAGCCTGGCCGTCGCCACTGCGGGAGGGACTACCTGCGCTGCTCTGGAAGTACGACGGCCAGCAGGTCGTCGCGCTCGCCTCCGGGGATCCGTTGGTGAGCGGGATCGGCAGCACCCTGATCGAGCTCAAGGTGCCGGTCGAGGTCGTCCCGGCGGTCTCGTCGGTCGCCTTGGCCCAGGCCCGGATGCGCTGGCCGTCCGAGACCGTGACCGTGGTCAGCACGGTCGGACGTGATCCGCACGCGGTCCTGGCTGCGCTGGCTCCAGGTCGTCGGATTCTGGTCCTCTCTGCCGATGAGTCGACGCCCGCGAATGTCGCCGCGTTGCTGGCCGACGCCGGCTACGGAGCCAGCCGGATCACGGTGCTGGCCGATCTGGGCACGGAGGATGAGCAACGGATCGACGGGCTCGCGTCGTCGTGGTCTGCCGAGGTCTCCCGGCTCAACGTGATCGCGCTGGCGCTCGCCGGTCCTGTCGTGGGCTCGCTGACGGGCGGGCTTCCCGATGAGGCGTTCGAGCACGACGGCCAGCTCACGAAGCGGGACATCCGGGCCTCTGCGCTGTCCCGCCTGTCCCCCCAGCCCGGTCAGCTGCTCTGGGACATCGGCGCCGGTGCGGGCTCGATCGGCATCGAGTGGATGCGCGCGCACCCGACGTGTCGGGCCATCGCGATCGAGGCGAACCGCGAGCGCGCGGAGCGGGTCACCGCCAACGCGCTGCGCCTCGGGGTGCCCTCGCTGCAGGTCGTGACCGGGAGCGCACCGGGCGCGCTGGAAGACCTGCCGGCCCCGGATGCGATCTTCGTCGGGGGCGGCGCGACCGCCACAGGACTGATCGAGAATTGCCTTGCTGCGTTGGGATCTGGTGGTCGACTCGTCGTCCACGGGGTGACCCTGGAGACCGAGACGCTTCTTGCTGCGGCGTACGCCGAACATGGTGGCGAGCTGAGCCGGATCCAGGTCGACCACGCCGCACCGATCGGGTCCTTCACCGGCTGGACCCCCACCCGGGCAGTCACGCAATGGATGGTGGTCAGATGACAGTGCACTTCGTCGGAGCCGGCCCGGGAGCGGCCGACCTGATCACCCTTCGAGCCGCCTCCCTTCTGGGGAACGCCGCCGTCTGCCTCTACCCGGGCACCTACCTCGATGCCGAGGTGCTCTCGCACTGCCGGGCTGACGCGGAGCTGATCGACACCCAGCAGCTCGACCTCGACCAGATCACTGCTGCGATGGTCGGCGCTCACCGGGCCGGGCGCGACGTGGTCCGGCTCTGCTCGGGGGACCCGTCGCTGTACTCCGCGCTGGCCGAACAGACCAGTCGCCTCGACGCAGCCGGGGTGCCGTGGGACGTCACCCCCGGAGTTCCGGCGTACGCTGCGGCCGCTGCCCTTCTCGGTCGTGAGCTGACCGTCCCGTTGCTGACCCAGTCGGTCGTCCTCACCCGCGCACAGGCGCGCTCGACGAAGATGCCCGAGACCGAGGAGCTTGCCAACTTCGCCGCAACCAGGGCCACGCTCTGCCTGCACCTGGCGATCACCCGCACCCGCGAGCTCGCCGTCGAACTGAGCGATCACTACGGTGCGGACTGTCCGGTCGCCGTCGTCGCCAACGCGACCCAGCCCGACCAGCTGATCATCAGGGGAACCCTGGCCGACATCGCGGACCAGGTCGAAGCGGCCGGCCTCAAGCAGGCCGCGGTGGTCCTGGTCGGTCCGGCACTCGATCCGGGCCGGGTTGCCGAGTCCTATCTCTACGCGCCCACCCGCGACCGCGGGCTGAAGTCGACCTGAGTCAGGCTGGGTCGGGGCTGACCGAGCGCGGTGTCCAGACCCGGCCCGACGACGTACGCCGGGTGCTGCTGGCCCCGATCAGCAGCAGGCACTTCATGTCGATCGCGTTGGCGTCGAGCTCGCCCAGGGTGGTGACGGTGAGTGACTCCTCGGCCCGACCGATGTCGCGACCGACCACGACGACGGTGTCCGTGGACCGGTGCTCCATCAGGATCTTCTGCGCCTCACTGACCTGACTGGTCCGCGATCGCGAGGCCGGGTTGTAGATCGCGAGCACCAGGTCGGCCTCGGCGATCGCACGCAGCCGCTTCTCGATCACCGGCCACGGTTTCAGCCGGTCGCTCAACGACAGCACGGCGAAGTCCGCTCCGATCGGAGCACCGGCTCGCGCCGCAACGGCCTGGACGGCACTCAGCCCCGGAAGGACGCGGATCGCGACCCCGTCGTACGCCGGATCCTCGGCGGCCTCGAAGACCGCCGACGCCATCCCGAACACGCCCGCGTCACCGCCGGACACGACGGCCACGCGCGCGCCGGCCTTCGCGAGGTCGAGGGCGAACCTGGCCCGGTCGACCTCGACCGTGTTGCCGCTCGCGTGGCGGGTGAGGCCAGCGCGTTGCGGGACGCGGTTGACGTAGGGCGCATAGCCGACGACGTGCTCGACCTCCGCAAGCGCTGCCGTCACCTCCGGTGTCTGCCAGCCGTCCGGGCCCGGCCCGAGCCCGACGACCAGGAGCTCAGCCGAGACTTGGTCGGCCGAAGGGATGTCGACTGGTTCGATCACCGGCGCCGGTTGGTCCAGCGCGGCCGAGATCCGCCGTCCGTGCGGGTTGTCGGTCAGCGAGTCGCCGGGGACCACGATCAGCGAGAAGTACGGCACGGTGGCGGGGTCGACATCGACGACCCGCATCCAGCGCTCGGCGGGCATCGAGGCGCGTTCGACGTACATCGCGTGCTCGAGGCGGCCGGCCTGGGCGAGCGCGGAGACGACTGCCGGGAAGCGCCGGCCGAGCTTCATGATGATCGCGCCGTCGGTGTCCGCAAGCCGGCGGGCGAGCTCGGGTTCGGGAAGCGTCCCGGGAAGCACGGTGAGCACGTCGGTCTGCCTGACCAGCGGCGAGGCGAGCACCGCGGTCGCGGCCGCGAACGCAGGCACGCCGGGCACGACTTCGGTCGGGAACCGGCCGGAGAGCCGGTCGTGGAGGTACATGAACGAGCCGTAGAACAGCGGGTCGCCCTCGGCCAGCACCACCACCGTCCGGTCCGCCGAGAGATGGGCGGCGAGCCGGGTGGCGCAGTCCTCGTAGAAGTCGGCCATCGCGCCGGCGTATCCGCCCGGATGGGTCGTCACGCCGGTCGTGACCGGGTAGCGCAGCTCCTCCTCGATCACCCCCTCCCGGATCAGCTCGGCAGCGATCGTGCGGGCGTTGGACTGCTTGCCGACACCTGCGTGGTAGGCGATCACATCGGCCTCGGCGATCAGGCGGGCAGCCTTGCGGGTGATCAGCTCGGGGTCGCCGGGGCCGAGCCCGACGCCGTACAGCAGGCCGCTCATTCGATCTCCTGGGCGAGGGCATTCAGTGCCGACGCCGCCATCGCCGAGCCACCGCGTCGGCCGCGCACGGTCAGGAACGGTACGTCGATCCCGTGCTCGATCGCCAACCTTGCAAGGGCATCCTTCGACTCGGCAGCCCCGATGAACCCGACGGGCACACCGATGATCGCCGCCGGTCGGGGGGCACCGTCGAGCAGCATCTCGAGGAGATGGAACAGCGCAGTCGGCGCATTCCCGATCGCCACGACGGCTCCATCGAGCCGGTCCTCCCACAGCGAGACCGCTGCCGCAGAGCGGGTGGTGCCGAACGCTCGGGCCAGAGCGACGACGCGCTCGTCGCGCAGCAAGCAGACCACGTCGTTCTCCTTCGGCAGCCGGGTCCGGGTCACGCCGGAGGCGACCATGTGGGCGTCGGTGAGGATCGGCGCTCCGGCCTCCAGCGCGGAGCGGGCAGCGCTCACCAGCAGTGGGTGGATGACCAGGTCGCTCGTCAGGTCCGGCTGGCCGGTGCCGTGGACCATCCGGACCGCCACCTTCTCGGCGTCCGCGGGCAGGTGGTCGAGACGAGCCTCCGCCCGGATCGTCGCGAACGAGTCGCGGTAGATCGCGGCGCCGTCATCGACGTAGGCATAGCGCGTGGGCGGGCGGCTCGGGGTCACGCTTGCCCCGAACGATCGACCGAACGATCGACCGAAGGATCGATCAGGAGTACGCCGTGCCAGGGGGTGACCACCAGCCGATCGACGCCGGAGCCGAGCAGGCCATCGATGAGGGCCGGCGTCAGCACGCCGGCGGGTACGTCGAGATGGGTCACGTCCGCAAAGGTCGGCGGCGCGGTCGCAGTGGGCGCGAGCGGATCAGGATCTTGCCCAGGGGCGAGCGGGCGGTCCAGCTCCGCGACGTGCCAGGCCGCGGTGGCGCCGTCGCCCCGGGATTCGAGGAAGCGATGAGCCAGCGACAACAGCCGGGCGGGCGCCTCGCCGAGGCCGACCACTGGCCCCCACGCGGAGCCGAAGCGCAGCTGCGCGGTCGTGGCCGAGAGCGCGACCAGCCCGAGGTCGAGCGAGCGCCCGGCCACGTCGCCGCGACCGTCGTCGAGCACGAAGAGGAACCGCGCCGGGAGTGACGCGAGCAGAGGCGCTGCACACAGGCCCGCGTCGAGGGCACGAGCGACCGGGCGCAGGTCCGCCCGCCCACCGGAGATTCCGGTCAGCGGCGAAACCATCACGTTGCGGACCAGCTCGTGGCTCGGCGATGGCACCAGACCGGTGGCGGCGAGCGTGTCGACGACCTCGGCCGGCAGGAGACCGTCGGCAGCGGGAAGTCCCCGGAGCTGGAGGTTCGCCCTGGTGGTGAGATGGATGTCGCCATCGCCGTACCGCGAGGAGACATCGGCTAGCTTCCCCAGTGCAGCAAGGGAGATCTGGCCACCGACAAGGCGCAGGCGGACCAGCGCGCCGTCCGCCGCGACCCATGGCCGGGCAACTCCCGGACACAGGTCACCGCGGGTGCGTAGCGCGGTCAAACCCCGACCGCCTCCCGGCGAGAGCGGACCTCGTCCGGGGTCAGCAGGCGCTCGGCAAGGGGCGCGAACACCAGTCCGATGGCCGCCCACAGGATCAGCTGGGCGGCTACGGAGTAGAACCGGAACGAGAACAGCAGGTCCGCCGAGAAACCCGGGTAGACGATCTGGCCGTGCGGATCGCGCAGGGGCAGCGGCGTCTCGGTCGCGTGTCGGCCGTACTCCGCGATGTTGTTGTGCAGATGCCCGAGGGACGGCTCGATGACCATCACGATCCCGACTGCCACGACGTACGCCGCACCTGCCAGCAGGCTCGCGTTCCAGTTGCCGAACCGCTTGCCCAGCCGCTGGCCGAGCATCACCGCGAGCACGAGGAACAGGACCGAGCAGAACACCAGGATCAGGTACAGCGCGCCGCGCTGCTGGATCGTGTCCTCGTGCCCGATCGACGGCGGGTTCGCGGGGTACTTGATGAACGGGACCAGGAACATCCCGAGGAAGCCACCGGTCGCCACGAGCAGCGAGAGCTGGCGGGGACGGACCCTGCCGGTCCGGCCGAGGCAGATCACGTAGGCGACCGCGAACAGCGCGCCCATCGCGGCGCCCAGCAGGATCAGGCCCACGCCGAGCCCGATGTCGGCCTGGATCGTCCGGCTGAAGATCTCCGATCCGGCGGCCTCAGGGGTGATCCCGGAGGCTCTGTCGAGCAGGGCCTGAGCTGCGTCGCGACCCGACTCGTAGGCGATGGCCTTCGAGATGATCGGTTCGGCGAAGATCCGCGCGAACACGAAGGCAAGCAGACCAGAGCCGGCGCCGACGAGCACGCCGCGGCCGATGAGTTTCTTCTCCATATTGAGTTCTCCCGCTGCCCGGATGGATCAGTGGCAGGGGAAGCCGGCGAAGTGCCGACCGTCGTGGAAGAACTCGTGAATCATCGTCGACTTGCCGAAGACGGACATCGCGCCCTCGTCGACGCCGATGAAGTAGTAGGCCAACAGCGCCAGGAATGCCGTGCCGGCCAGCAGCAGCACCGTGCGCACCTGGACGGTGACGAGGGGGGTGCTGAGGGGGACAGCAAGGGGGGATGCAGAAGACAGGCTCATGCTGAAGTGCTCCTTCGGGAATACAACGTTCCGCGGATGGTGGCAACACGTTGAGCGATGACCTGACTGCCAGAACACTTGCGTGAACTGGTCACAGTGGCGTGACCGTGCTGGAATCTCACCAGCTTCCTCGGCACAACGTGATGGGCCGATGCTAGGCCGCGGGCCACGGTGTGGCAATCTGCGGGACCAGACGACGAGACCGGGAGACCTTCGATGGCTGACGTGCTCCTGCTCGTCGGGATGTCGGTCCAGGAGGTCGGTAGCCGCGACGAGCTGGCGGTCCTGGCGGCCTCCGCCGGCGGCTCGATCGCGTTCCTGCAGCAGGGCGATCCGTCGCTGTCGCGCGAGCTGACCCGACTGGCCGACGAGGGCGTCTCGCGCATCGTCCTCGTCGGCGTGAGCCTCGGTCGACTGGCTCCGGCGCACTCGTGGCTGCGGCGGATTGCGGCGTACTGGTGGCGTGAACGCGCAGGTCAGCGGCCTGTGCTCGATGTTGTTGCCCGGCTGCTCGACTCACTGGAGCCGGACGCCCTCGTCGCGGTGCTTACCGACCTGCGACCGATCACCGGTGAGGAGCCCGGTCTCACCTCGGCGGCCTGGGAGGACGTCACCGCGCATCGGCATCAGGTGATGCTCTGCCGTGGCCCGCGTTGCACGGCGAAGGGCTCGGACGCCTCCGTCGAGGCGGTGATCATCGCGATGATGGAACACGATCTCGGTGATGACGACGTACTCCTCGTGCACACCGGCTGCCAGTTCCCGTGCAACCGGGCGCCGGTGATCAGCGTGCAGCCCGACGACGTCTGGTACGGCGGCGTCGACCCGGATGCGGCTCGCCGGATCGTGGGCGAGCACCTGGTCGGCGGCTGCCCCGTGGAGACGCACCGGCTGCCGCGGGCATAGGCTGGCCGCTCGTCCGATGGAACAGGAACCCGGTGCAAGTCCGGGGCGGTTCCGCCACTGTGACACCCGCTTCGACCGAGGGGTGCAGCCAGACACTGGCCATCGGGCGCACCTTTCACAAGGGGCGAGAACCCCCAGGAGGCACCGTTGACGACCGGCCCACGCATTGCCCTGCTGTCCACCTCGGACACGGATCTGCTGAGTGCGCGAGCAGCCGGCTCCGACTACGAGCTGGCCAATCCTGCCCGGCTCGACGTCGCCGATATCCCAGGCCTGCTTGAAGGTTGCAGTCTGGTAGTCGTCCGCATCCTCGGCACCGCGCGCTCCTGGCAGGCCGGTCTGGACGCTGTCCTGGCCTACGGCGCCCCGGTCGTCGTCCTCGGAGGCGAGACCACGCCAGACGCCGAGCTGATGAGCCATTCGACGGTGCCGGTCGGAACGGCGGCAGAGGCGCACGCCTACCTCGCCCAGGGCGGTCCGGCGAACCTGGCCAACCTGCACGGGTTCCTCTGCGACACGGTCCTGCTCACCGGCGAGGGGTTCGAGCCTCCCGCCGTGCTGCCCGAATGGGGCTGGAGTCCGCGGGTCTCGACCGCGCTCGACCGCCGTCGAGAGCTCCCGAAGATCGGGGTGCTCTACTACCGGGCCCACGAGGCGAGCGGCAACAACGCCTTTGCCCACACCCTCGCTGATGCGATCGATGCGACCGGCGAGGCGGTCGGGCTGCCGATCTTCAGCAGCTCGCTGCGCGCCGCGCCCGATGAGCTCTATGCCGCCTTCGGTTCGCTCGATGCGCTGGTTGTCACCGTCCTTGCCGGCGGCGGCACCAAGCCAGCCGCCGCGAGCGCCGGTGAGGACGACGAGGCGTGGGATGTCGATCGGATGAAGGCACTCGACATCCCCGTCCTGCAAGGGCTCTGCCTCACGTCCAGCCGCGAGGACTGGGAGGCGAGTGCTGAAGGCGTGTCACCACTCGACTCCGCCAACCAGATCGCGATCCCGGAGTTCGACGGTCGGATCATCACGGCTCCGTTCTCGTTCAAGGAGGTCGATCGCGATGATCCAGCCGGGTTGCCGAGATATCAGGCTGACGAAGAGCGCTGCCGCAGGGTCGCCGGCATCGCGGTCGCGCACGCCCGGCTGAGGAGAATCCCCAACAAGGACAAGCGTCTGGCACTGATGTTGTCGGCGTACCCGACCAAGCACTCGCGCGTCGGCAATGCCGTCGGCCTCGACACCCCGGTCTCCACGATCCGGCTGCTTCGCAAGCTTCGTGACGCCGGCTACGACCTCGGGGTCGACAACCCGGTGGTCGAGCTCGTCGAGACCACCATGACCGACACCGAGGCGGGCAACGCCCTGATCCATGCCCTCATCGCGGCGGGTGGACAGGACGAGGAGTGGCTGACCACCGCCCAGCTCACCGACAGTCATGTCCGGATCTCGGAGCAGGACTACGAGAAGTGGACGGCCGACGTCCCCGAGGTCCTGAAGGCGCAGATCACCGAGGCGTGGGGCGAGGGCCCGGGAACTCTTTTCGTCAATGACGCAAAGGAGATCGTGCTGGCCACGCTGCGCGCGGGCAACGTGGTGCTCCTCATCCAGCCACCCCGCGGCTTCGGTGAGAACCCGGTCGCGATCTATCACGACCCCGACCTCGCACCGAGCCATCACTACCTTGCGGCCTACCGCTGGGTGGAGCGCGGCTTCGGCGCCCACGCGATCGTGCACCTCGGCAAGCACGGGTCGATGGAGTGGCTGCCCGGCAAGAACGCCGCCCTGTCTGCGTCCTGCGCGACAGATGCCGTGCTCGGCAACCTGCCGCTGATCTACCCGTTCCTGATCAACGATCCGGGCGAGGGCGCCCAGGCCAAGCGTCGCGCACACGCCACGATCATCGACCACCTGGTGCCGCCGATGGCGCGCGCGGAGTCGTACGGCGACATCGCGAGGCTCGAGCAGCTGCTGGACGAGTACGCCAACATCGCCGCGATGGACCCGGGGAAGCTCCCGATGATCCGGGCGCAGATCTGGTCCTTGATGCAGGCCGCGCAGCTGCATCGCGACCTCGGCCTGGAGGGAGAGCTGGGCGACTTCGAAGGGGAAGCGTTCGACGACCTCGTTCTCCATCTGGACGGCTGGCTCTGTGAGGTCAAGGACGCGCAGATCCGTGACGGCCTGCACATCCTCGGGCAGGCGCCCGTAGGGGAGGCCCGCGTCAACCTGGTCCTCGCGATCCTGCGCGCCACCCAGATCTGGGGCGGTGAGGCAGGATCCCTTCCTGGCTTGAGGACTGCGCTCGGTCTCAAGGAGGGTGCGATCTCGGCAGGCTCGACCACCAGCAAGGAGGTCGACGCCGTCGAGGAGAGGGCGAAGGCACTCGTCGCGGCGATGGAACAGGCGAGCTGGTCCGTCGACGCGATCCCCGCCATCCTCGACGGGCAGGGTCTCGGAGGTCGCGACCCGGATCCGGCGGTGGCGAAGATCCTCGAGTTCGCCGCCACGCAGGTCGTGCCGCGGCTCAACCAGACGACCAACGAGCTGGACGCAGTTCTCCACGCGCTCGACGGCGGCTTCATCCCCGCTGGTCCGAGCGGCTCTCCGCTCCGGGGCCTGGTCAACGTGCTGCCGACCGGGCGGAACTTCTACACCGTCGACCCGAAGGCGGTCCCGAGCCGGCTCGCCTGGGAGACCGGCGTGGCGATGGCCGACTCGCTGCTGACGCGCTACCAACAGGAGACCGGCGACTATCCGAGGTCCGTCGGTCTCTCGGCCTGGGGCACCAGCGCGATGCGTACGTCGGGCGACGATGTCGCGGAGGTCCTTGCCCTGTTGGGGATTCGACCCGAATGGGACGAAGCCTCCCGTCGGGTGAACGGGCTCACGGTGATCTCGCTGGAGGAGCTCGGTCGTCCCCGCATCGACGTGACGGTCCGGATCTCGGGCTTCTTCCGGGACGCCTTCCCGCACGTCGTGGCGATGCTCGACGACGCGGTCCGGATGGCCGCCGAGCTGGACGAGCCGGACTACCTGAACTTCGTCCGAGCGCATGCCCAGGCCGACCTCAGGGAGCACGGCGACGCGCGCCGGTCGACGACCAGGATCTTCGGTTCCAAGCCCGGGTCGTACGGCGCAGGCATCCTGCAGGTCGTCGAGTCCGGCAACTGGCATGACGACAAGGACCTGGCCGAGGTCTACACGGCGTGGGGCGGCTATGCGTACGGCCGCGGGCTCGACGGCACCGAGGCCGGCGACGACATGCGGGCGAACTACCGGCGGATCGCCGTTGCCGCGAAGAACATCGACACCCGTGAGCACGACATCGCCGACTCCGACGACTATTTCCAGTACCACGGCGGCATGATCGCGACGGTCCGTGCACTGACCGGCTCGGCGCCGCGGGCCTATGTCGGGGACTCGACCACCCCTGACGCCGTACGCACGCGCTCACTCCAGGAGGAGACCGCTCGGGTCTTCCGGGCCCGCGTGGTCAACCCGCGCTGGATCAGCGCAATGCAACGGCATGGCTACAAGGGCGCATTCGAGCTGGCCGCCACCGTCGACTACCTCTACGGGTTCGACGCGACCGCCGGCGTCGTGCACGACTGGATGTACGACGCACTCGCCAGGGAGTACGTCCTCGACGAGACCAACCAGGAGTTCATGCGTGAGGCCAACCCGTGGGCGTTGCGGGGGATCATCGAGCGTCTGCACGAGGCGGCCGAGCGGGACCTGTGGGAGGAGCCCGATCCCGACGTCCTCGCGGCGATGCAGCAGGTCTACCTCGAGCTCGAGGGCGAGCTGGAAGACAGGCAATGACCGTTCGTCGAGTGCACTCGAGACGGGTCCGCATCATCGGGATCGGGTCCGGCCACCCCGACCAGGTCACCCACGAGGCCGCCGCGGCACTGCGGGGTGTGGCGTTCGTGATCGCAGCCGACAAGGCCGGCCCGGATCAGCCGAGGGACAGGCTGCTGGAAGCCCGGGAGGAGATCGCCCGGCGGTACGGCGACGTCCCGGTCATCAAGGTCAGTGACCCGGAGCGCGATCGAGACGACGTGGTCGACTACCGAGGTGCCGTCCGGGACTGGCACGAGGCGCGGGTGGCGGCCTACGAAGCGGTCCTCGTCGCACACGAAGGCGACGCGGCGTTCCTGGTCTGGGGCGATCCGGCGTTCTACGACTCGACGATCCGGATCGTCGAGGGCATCCAGCGACGCGGCAGGGTGAGCTTCGAGTACGACGTGATTCCCGGGATCTCGAGCGTCCAGGTGCTCGCGGCCCGGCACCGGATCGTGTTGCACGAGGTCGGCCAGCCGATCCTGATCACCACCGGCCGCCGGCTCAGCGAGGCCGTCGACCAGGGCCACGACAACATCGTGGTGATGCTCGACGGCAACCTCGCCTGCGTCGAGCTGGAGGGCGAGTGGCAGATCTGGTGGGGCGCGAACCTCGGAACGGCGGACGAAAGGCTGGTCAGCGGACGTCTGGCCGACGTCCGGGATGAGCTGAGGGTCCAACGGGACACGGCGAAGGGGACCAGCGGCTGGGTGATGGACACCTACCTGTTGCGCCGGCCGGTTCCGCAGGTCGTCGCCGCGTCGGGCGACAACGACTGATCGGCACCCTTAGCGTGGCCCCATGGCTGCTGTCGTGGACCGGGTGGACGCCTTCCAGCGCCGCCACCCCGTCCTGGGTCTCCCGCTCGGAGTCACCTACAAGTTCTTCGACGACCAGGGCAACTACCTCGCGGTGATCCTGACCTACTACGCCTTCGTCGCGATCTTCCCGCTCCTGCTGATCGCCTCCTCGGTCCTCGGTTTCTTCCTGCAGAACGACGAGCACCTGAAGACCGAGGTACTCAACTCGGCGCTGAGCCAGTTCCCCATCGTGGGCACCCAGCTCGGCCAGCCAGGTGGCCTGCAGGGCAGCACGTCCGCGATCGTCGTCGGCGCCCTCGCCGCGCTGTACGGCGTCGTCGGCCTCGGCCAGGCCGCACAGAATGCCATCAGCGTCACTCTGGCCATCCCCCGCAACAGCAGGCTCAACCCGATCGTGAGCCGGCTGCGCAGCCTGCTGCTGCTGGTCGCCGCGGGACTCACGGTGCTCCTCGTCGCCGTCATCACCAGCCTGGCCAGCCACACCGAGGCCCTCGGCGTCGACGTCGGGACCACGCTCAGATGGGGACTGCGGATCGCCTCGATCGTCGTGACCGCCGCCGTGCTCGGCGTGATGATCATCTTCTCCACCTCCCGCCGGCTGTCGATCCGCGACGTGCTGCCCGGTGCAGTCGCTGTCGCACTGATGTGGCAGCTGCTGCAGGAGCTCGGCGGCGTCTACGTGCAGCACGTGATCGGCAAGGCGAACTCGATGAACTCCACGTTCGGACTCGTGCTGGGACTCGTCGCGCTGATCTACGTCGCCGCGACGATGGCGGTGGTCGGGCTCGAGATCAACGTCGTGGTGGCCCAGCACCTCTACCCGCGGGCGTTGCTGACCCCGTTCACCGACTCGGTGCACCTCACCGAGGCCGACCGCCGCGTCTACACCGACTACGCCAAGGCGCAGCGGCACAAGGGATTTCAGCAGGTCCAGGTGGACTTCGACGACCGGCCGGGCCCCGACGGCCACTGAAGACGCAAACGGGCGTCGGGTACCTTCGAGCCCGTGAAGAACCTGCTCATCGCGTACCGCGTGCTCGCCACCGTGGTCGGCCTGTCGATCATCACCCTGCTCCTCGTCGGCGTACCCCTCGAGCACGTGCACAACGTCTGGCCGAGCGTGCTCCCGCAGGGCACCACGGGCCAGAAGCTCGGCACCCACATCGACATGGTGCTCGGGACGGCGCACGGGTTCATCTACATGGGATTCCTGTTCGTCGCGTTCGGACTCTCGCGGCTGGCGAAGTGGGGCATCCCGTTCACGGTCATCACCCTGCTGTGTGGCACCGTGCCGATCCTGTCCTTCTGGGCGGAGTTCCGGGCGATCCGCAAGGTGAAGGCCGACTTCCCCGAGCTGGCGGGCGGACACGAGACGAGCGCAGCGGTCCGATGACCGGTCGCACCGCCTTCGTCCTCGGGGGTGGTGGACTGCTCGGAGCCGTCGAGGTGGGCATGCTCCAGGCACTCTTCGAGCGCGACATCCGGCCCGACCTCGTCCTCGGCACCTCGGTCGGTGCGCTCAACGGCCTGGTCGTGGCGAGCGACCCGACGCTTGCCGTGGTCGACCGGCTGCTCGACCTGTGGCGGTCGGCCGGAGAGAACAACGACGTGTACGCCGATCCCGCCTGGCGCCAGGTCCGGCGCGCCGTACTCTCCGGGACGCATCTGCACTCCGCCCGCCCGTTGCGTGAACGGCTCGAGCAGGAGTTCGGCGACCTGGACTTCGCCGATCTAGCGGTCGAGTTCCAGTGCGTCGCGGCGAGCATCGAGCGCTCGACCGAACACTGGTTCACAACCGGTCCGGTCGTGCCGGCGGTGATGGCCTCGGCCGCCGTACCCGGCCTCTTCCCGACCGCCCAGGTCGGCGACGAGCACTTCCTCGACGGTGGCATCGTGAACTCCATCCCGCTCGGTCGAGCGGTCAAGCTGGGCGCGGACCGGATCTTCGTGCTCCAGGTCGGTCGGATCGACCGGCCTCTGAAGCCACCGCGACGCCCGTGGGAGGTGGCGCGGGTCTCCTTCGAGATCGCCCGGCGGCACCGCTTCCTGCGTGAGCTCGAGGAGCTCCCCGACGACGTCACCGCGCACATCCTCCCAGCGGGCGGGTCGACCAGGGACGACTCGATGCTCGCCTACCGCGACGCCTCGCTCGTCGCGGACCGCATCCAGGCGGCGTACGCCGGCAGCGTCACCTATCTCGACGAGCACCTGTGATCGGGCGATGACCTGCGCATGGGGAGTCAGTGACCAGCCCATGACCAGCCGATGATCAGCCCATGATCAGCAGGGTCGCCGTGTGGCTGACCCAGCGGCTGATCGTGGCCCCACTGGTGATCGTGCTCGCGGTCCTGCTCTGGACGACCCTGCCGCTGTGGCTCCTTGCCGCCGGCCTGCTCTCGCCCTTCGCACCCGGCTGGTTGCGACCGCTCCGGCTGCTCTGGGTCGTCGTGCTGCACCTGACGTTCGAGTCGGTTGCGCTGGTGGTGCTGCTGGTGTGGTGGGTCTGCTCGGGCTTCGGGTGGTTCATCCGCCGGCCCTACTGGGAGAGACGGCACTACGACCTCGTGCAGGGCTACCTGGTCATCCTGTTCCGCGAGTGCCGCCGGGTGCTGCGGTTCAGGATCGAGACGGTCGGACCTGCTCCCGACGCTCAGCCGGGTGAACCACTGCTGGTCTGCTGCCGACATGCGGGACCGGCGGACTCCTTCGTGCTGATCTACGCGCTGATGCACTGGTACCACCGGGAGCCGCGCGTCGTCCTCAAGGCCTCGCTCGCCTGGGACCCGGCGATCGGGGTGCTGATGCGTCGGCTGCCGGCCCGGATGATCTCCAGCCGACCGCTTCCCGGCCGCGACCTGGAGAGCGAGGTCGGCGACCTGGCCCGCAACCTCGACGGCAACGACGCCTTCGTGATCTTTCCGGAGGGCGGCAACTTCACCCCGGCCCGTCGGGAGAAGGCCATCGCCCGGCTGAACAAGCTCGGCCTGCACCGGATGGCTGACCGCGCCGAGCGGATGACCAACGTACTGGCGCCCAGGCCGGGAGGAGTGCTGGCCGCCCTGGATGCGGCACCGGAGGCCGACGTACTCCTCGTCGCGCACACCGGCCTGGACCACATCTTCAGCGTCCGGGACCTGTGGCGCGAGCTGCCGATGGACAAGCGGATCCTGATGGGCTGGTGGCGGGTGCCGCGCAGCGAGATCCCCGAAGGCAGAGACGAACGCATCGACTGGCTCTTCACGCGCTGGGAAGAGGTCGACGCGTGGGTCGACGAGCACCGGCCGGTCGACTTGCCGCCGCCCAGGCTGAGGACAGCGACAAGTCGTGGCGAGAAGGCGGGCTCTAGTCGCGGTCGATCTTGATGACCTCGGCCGGATCGTCGGGCATCGTCACCGGGTGCGGCGCCTCGGCGCTGTCGGCGATGGCCTCGTCGGGTGCGGAGCCGGCGCGGTCGTCCCCGGTCGGCGCGGCCGGTGGGGCGTAGGACGACTGCCACGACGTGGTGGCGTCTGCGCCGCCGCGCAGCTTCTTGAGCGCGACCGCGGCCGCACCGAGCACACCGAGCAGGGCGAGGTTCCTGAGCTTGTGACTGCGGTGACGAGGCTTCGGGTCCTCACCCTTCAGCGCAGCAGCGGCGGCGACCCCGCGCCGCTTCGCCTCATCGGTGACGGGGGAGGCGTTCTCGCGCATCTCGGCAACTGCGACCTGAGCGAGCGGAAGGTACTCGTTGACGATCTTGTCCCTGGCCTTGTCGCGGGCGTCGGCGACCACTGGACCCAGCTGTTCGCGCGCATCGGCGATCCTGGGCGCGAGCTGCTCGCGGGCGTCCGCAAGGCGTGGCGCAAGGTTGTCCGCCAGGTCCTGAGCCTGGTCGCGGAGGTTCTGAGTGCGGGTCTTGCGCATCATGTCGTCCTCTCGTAGCGGGTAACGGTCTCCTTGTCGATCATGCCCGGGCCCGGAGCCCTTTAAAAGCCGTGGGAGGATTGCAGCCGCAACTCACCCCCATCCGGAAGGCGATTCATGTCCGACCTCAGCACTGGTCTCCGGGCCACGCTCAAGACGAACCGCGGCGACATCGTGATCAACCTGCTCCCCAACCACGCGCCCGCGACCGTCGAGAACTTCGTCGGCCTCGCCGAGGGCACGAAGGAGTACAAGGCCGACGGCGGAAAGAGCAGCGGTCCGTACTACGACGGCCTCGGCTTCCACCGGGTGATCGAAGGCTTCATGCTCCAGGGCGGCTGCCCGCTCGGCACCGGCACCGGCGGCCCCGGCTACACGTTCAAGGACGAGTTCCACCCCGAGCTCGCGTTCACGAAGCCCTACCTCCTGGCGATGGCGAACGCCGGCCCAGGCACCAACGGCTCGCAGTTCTTCATCACCACCGCGGCGACCACCTGGCTGAACAACAAGCACACCATCTTCGGAGAGGTGGCCGACCAGGCCAGCCGCGACGTAGTTGACGCGATCGACAAGACCCCGACGGCGCGCGGTGACCGTCCGGTCGAGCCGGTCGTCATCAACTCGGTCGAGATCACCCGCGAGGGGTGATCCTCCCCTGAGCGAGTCAGCGTCTCCCGCTCCGTCGTGCTACCGGCACCCGGGGCGGGAGACCTACATCAGGTGCCAGCGCTGTGAGCGCCCGATCTGCCCGGACTGCATGCGGCCGGCGTCGGTCGGCTTCCAGTGCCCGTCGTGCGTGAAGGAAGGCGCCAAGACGACGCGGACCGCGCGCACGCCGTACGGCGGAGAGCGGGTGGCCAACCCGCAGCTGACCACGATCGTGCTGATCGCGATCAACGTGGTCGTCTATCTCGGCACGCTCGCCAACGGCGGCACCAACGGTGCGTTGTTCGACAAGCTGGCGCTGCTGCCTCGTTCTGCGATCCGGTACCTGCCTGACGGCAGCATTCAACGGGCCATCGAGGGCGTGTCCGGCGGCGCCTGGTGGCAGCCGGTCACCTCGATGTTCGTGCACGAGAGCATCTACCACATCGGTTTCAACATGGTGGCCCTGTGGTTCCTCGGTCCCCAGCTCGAGCTGATGCTGGGACGGGCGCGCTTCCTCTCCCTCTACTTCGTGTCCGGCCTGACCGGCTCGGCAGTGGTGATGTGGCTGGCCGCGGCCAACGCTCAGACGGTCGGCGCCTCCGGCGCAATCTTCGGGCTGATGGGCGCACTGCTCGTGGTCGCGGTGAAGATCCACGCCAATACCCAGCAGATCCTGTTCTGGATCGGTATCAACGTCGTGTTCACCGTGACCGGAGGCAACATCTCCTGGCAGGGCCACCTCGGCGGCTTCATCGGCGGCGCCGTGATCGCCCTGCTCATCGTCTACGCCCCGAGGAAGAACCGCGCTCCGCTCCAGTGGAGTGGGCTGGCAGTGATCGCCCTGGCCGCGGTGGTCGCGATCGTCCTCCGCGCATCCGCCCTCGGCTGAGAGGCGCGGCGGAGAGTTTGCGGAGAGTTTTCACAGGCTGTGAACCCAAACCGGCTCATCACACACGTCACGACATGTGCGATGAGGAGGTCTGGGTTCACAGCCTGTGAAAACTCCAGCCGCCGACCAAACCCGCGCTCCACAGCCGGAAAAGTTATCCCCAACCGGTGGACAACCCTGTGGAGAACTACAGCCGTGTAACTAGCGGAGCTACTCCCACTTGGTGGCGTAGGTGAAGCCGACGGCCATGAAGCCGATGCCGACGACCAGGTTGTACTGGTCGAGGCTGCGCATCACCGGGATCTTGGCGTCCTGGCCGGCGAAGTAGAAGACCACGATCCAGACCAGGCCGATCAGGAAGCAGCCGAGCATGCCGATGACGACGCCCTGGCCGCGGCCGAGGGGGGTCTTCTTGTTCGCCGCGGAGGCGAGGCCGATGAAGATCAGCACGAACCCGATCAGGAAGTTCCAGCGCTTGAGGTCTGCCATCCATGGGAGCGGGGTGTGCGGCTTCTTCGCACCGGGGAGCGCCAGGAAGTTCGCGGCGTCCATCTCGACATTGATGTAGTAGGCGATCCAGGCGATCCCGACCGCGACGAGCAGCAGCGCGATGCCGCACCGCACGATGGAAGTCTGGTTACCGCTCGCAATCACGGTGGGCTTGCGGGCAGAAGGCTTCGACACGGCAGGGCTCCTCGATAGATGTTCGTCGGTTAGCGTAGTCATCGCCCCCGCCCGACAACGAAGGTGTGCCCGTGTCGCCGCATCATGCCTCCCACAAGCGGGCTTGGCGCGTGACCACGATGGTCGTCTTCTGTGTGGCCGGAGGACTCTTCATCACCAGTGGACTCAACGCGCACGGGCTCGATCTGCGAGCCGCGAGTGTCACCGACCTCGACACCGTAGTGCGTCAGGAGCGTGCGCGCACCGACGGACTGCAGCAGCAGGTCGCCAGCCTGAACAAGCAGGTCAGCAGTCTGACCAAGCAGGTCGACGACACCGGTGTCGAGAAGCTCCAGCGGCAGATCGACACGCTGCGGGGGCCAGCCGGGCTCGACGAGGTCAGGGGCACCGGCCTGACGGTGACCCTCAACGACGCGCCGAAGAGCGAGATCCAGAAGGTCCAGGCGTCAGGGATCTTCCCGGTCAGCGAGCTCGTCGTGCACCAGCAGGACATCCAGGCCGTGGTGAACGCACTCTGGGCCGGTGGCGCGGAGGCGATGACCGTGCAGGATCAGCGGGTCGTCTCGACGACCGGCATCAAGTGCGTCGGGAACACCGTCGTGCTCCACGGCGTGCCCTACGCCCCGCCGTACCGGATCTCCGCGATCGGTGACCAGTCGACGATGTTGACCAGCCTGGACAACAGCTCCTACATCGACGCGTACAAGACCTTCATCAAGGACCACAAGCTCGGGTACGACGTGAGCTTCGGCGACGAGCTGACCTTCAAGGCCTATGAAGGCACGCTCGACCTGCAGTACGCCGTGTCCGCAAAGCTCCCGGAGCAGCGCCGCCCCTGACGCCTGTTACGGCAGCGGGGTCGCCGTCGGTGTGATCGTCGGTGTGATGGTCGGGCTCGGTGTGATCGTCGGCGGCTCGTACGTCGAGACCAGGATCGTGACCGTCCCACCCTTGTTGTACGTCGTGTCGGCGTCCGGGCTCTGCTGGGTGACCGTGCCCTTCGGCTCGGTCGACGTGTCGTCGGGCAGGGACTTGGGCTTGAAGCCGGCGGCCGTGATCAGCGCGTCTGCCTCCGCCTCGGTCTTCCCGACCACGTTGGGCACTGCGTGGGGGCCGTTGGAGAAGGTCAGCGTCACCTGCGACCCGAACGGCACGGTCTGACCGGCCGCGGGCGACATGTCGATCACGTCGTCCTTGTTCTCGTCGGAGTCCCTGCCCTTGAGCGTGACCTTCAGCCCGAGCGCGACCAGCTGTTCCTTGGCGTTGATCTTGTTGTCGCCGACCACGTCAGGGATGGGTACGGCGGCCCGGCCGGTCGACACCACGATGTCGATCGTGCCGTTCTGGTCGATGAGCGCGCCCGACTGTGGGTCTTGTGAGATGACGCGGCCCTTGGCCACGTTGTCGCTCGACGCGGTGGTGACGCTGCCGAGGGACAGCCCGACGTCGGAGAGGGCCCGCTCGGCCTGGGCCTGGGTCAGTCCGCTCAGCGAGGGCGCGGCCTGTTGGTCGGGCGCGGTGTGGATCAGCTTCGGGCCGAAGATCACCGCGGCAGCGATGATGGCGACCAGCAGCAGCCCGAGGAGCACCAGCGGGGCCTTGCTCGTCTTCTCGTCGGCCTGGTCGCGCCAGTCGCCGATCGAGGGGTTGGTGGAGGTGTCCTCGTGCGTCGGCGGCTGCGGTGGAATGAACGACGTCGCGTGCTCGGGAGCAGCGATGACCGACGGCGCCTGGACCGGCTTGCCGGCCAGGTAGCGGTCGATGTCCGCCCGCATCGCGGCCGCACTCTGGTAGCGGTCCTGCAGCGGCTTGGCGAGCGCCTTCATCACGATCGCGTCGACCTCGGGGGGCAGGTCGTGGTCCAGTGACGACGGTGGCGGAGCGGTCTCCCGGACGTGCTGGTAGGCCACCGAGACCGGGCTCTCCCCGACGAACGGAGGCCGGCCGGTCAGGAGCTCGTAGAGCAGGCAGCCGGTGGAGTAGACGTCGGAACGGGAGTCGACGTTCTCGCCACGGGCCTGCTCGGGGGAGAGGTACTGCGCCGTACCGACGACCGCGGCGGTCTGGGTCATCGTGTTGGAGGCGTCGGAGATCGCCCGGGCGATGCCGAAGTCCATCACCTTGACGTCGCCGGCAGTGGTCAGCATCACGTTGCCCGGCTTGATGTCGCGGTGGATGATACCTGCCCGGTGGCTGTAGTCCAGCGCGTTCAGCACGCCCGAGGTGATCTCGAGGGCGCGCTCGGGCAGGATCTTGCGACCCTCGCGGAGGATGTCGCGCAGCGTCCGGCCGGAGACGAGCTCCATCACGATGTAGGGCTGGGCGACGCCACCACCATCGGCACCATCGGCACCGTCGGCCTCGGACCATTCCTCGCCGGTGTCGTAGACGGCGACGATCGAGGGGTGGTTCAGGGACGCCGATGACTGCGCCTCCCGACGGAACCTGGCCTGGAAGGTGTGATCGCTGGCGAGGTCGGTGCGCAGCCGCTTGACGGCGACCGTACGTCCCAGCCGGACGTCGGTGGCCTTGCGTACCTCTGCCATGCCACCCCGGCCGAGGAGCTCTCCGAGCTCGTAGCGGCCGCCGATCCGATGTGGATCAGTCATCTCAGACCATGTCCCTTCCGTCTTGAGTTCGTCGGTGTGTTCAGCTGCGTCATCTGTTCATCACGGCTTCCATGACCGCCTTCGCGATCGGAGCAGCCAGTCCGCTGCCGGAGATCGCGTCCCGGGCGACGCCGGCGTCCTGCACGAGTACGGCGACCGCGACCTTCGGGGTGTCCGCCGGAGCGAACGACACGAACCAGGCGTACGGCGGCCGGCTGGGCGCGCTCTGGGCGGTGCCCGTCTTGCCGGCGACCTTGACCCCGGGGATCTGGGCCGTCGTGGCCGTGCCGGCGTCGACGACCGCGACCATCATCTCGGTCATGTCGCGAGCGACCTTCGAGCTGATCGCCGGCTGGTCCGGGATCGGCTGTGGGGTCGTCTTCTTGATCACGTCGAGGTCGGGTGACCGCACCTCGTCGACCAGATACGGCTGCATGACGGTGCCGTTGTTGGCGATGCCCGCCGCGACCATCGCCATCTGGAGCGGCGTCGCAGCAACTTCGTACTGGCCGATCGCGGACTGGGCCGTGAAGGGCAGGTTGCTGGAGTTCAGGTTGTCGGGGAAGGTGCTGATCGCCTGCCGGGTCAGGTCGTCGTCGAGGTCGGTGAAGTAGGTCTGGCCGAACCCGAACTTGTCAGCCTGGGCGCGGATCTTGTCGGCGCCGATCTTCAAGCCGATCGAGGCGAACGAGACGTTGCAGGAGACCATCAGCGCCTGGGTCAGGGTGATCTTGTCCCCGCCACAGTTCGAGCCGTTCTCGTTGGTCATGTCGTGGGTGGTCTGCGGCAGGTTGAGGCTCGCACCGCCGCGCACGATCGTGTCGGGCTTGTAGCTCCCGGTCGACAGCGCGGCCGAGGCGGTCACCAGCTTGAAGGTCGAGCCCGGTGGCAGCACCGACTCGATGGCCCGGTTGTTGAGCGGGCTGAGCTTCTCGTTCTCGAGGCGCTGCTTGACCTTGCCGACCTCGGTGAAGTCGTGGCTGGCCAGCTTGTTCGGGTCGTACGTCGGACTGGACACCATCGCGAGGACCTTGCCGGTGCTCGGCTCGATCGCAACGACCGCGCCCTGCACGTTCTTGCCGAGTGCCTTCAGGCCGTCGTACGCCGCCTTCTGCGCAGCCGGGTTGATCGTCAGGCTGACGCTGCCGCCCTTGGGTGCCTGGTTGTCGACCAGGTCGATGACGCGGTTGACGAAGAGCGAGGAGTCGCTGCCCGACAGGTAGGAGTTGCGGGTCGACTCGATACCGCCGAGCCCCCAGTCACGGGAGTAGAACCCGGTGATGTGGGCATACATCGGCCCCTGCGGGTAGGTGCGCTGGTACTTGTACTGGTCCTTGGACTTGTTGCTCTCGGCGATCGCCTTGCCGCGCACCAGGATCGCTCCCCGCTCGCGGGAGAACTCGGCGTCGCGGACCCGCCGGTTGTCGGCGTGCTGGCTCAGCGAGTTGAGGTCGCCGGCCTCCCAGTACTGCAGGTACGTCGCGTTCACCAGCAGCGCGACGAACAGCACCATGCAGCCGACGGCGACGTTCCGGATCGGCTTGTTCATCGCATCATCACCACCTGGGTGGCGTCGTCATCGTTGTCGCCGGTGTCTCCGGTGCCCATCAGCTCGGGCGGTGGACGTCTGGCCTGGTCGGAGATGCGGAGCAACAGCGCGATGATCACCCAGTTCGCGACCAGGCTGGAACCGCCGTACGACATGAACGGCGTGGTCAGGCCGGTCAGCGGGATCAGCTTGGTGACGCCGCCGATCACCACGAAGACCTGCAGCGCAATGACGACCGCAAGGCCTGCGGCCATCAGCTTGCCGAAGTTGTCACGGCAGATCAGCGCGGTCCGGAGACCGCGCTCGACGAGGATGCCGTAGAGCAGGATCACCGCCATCACACCGGTCAGGCCGAGCTCTTCGCCGATCGAGGCGACGATGAAGTCGGAGTAGCCGAACGGCGTCAGCTGGGGGTCGCCCTGGCCCAGTCCGCGACCGACGAGGCCACCCCAGGCCATCCCGTACATGCCCTGGACGACCTGGTAGACGAACGGGTGGAACGGGTCGATCCAGGCGCTGACGCGCACCTGCACGTGACCGACGAACAGATAGGCAACGTAGGCGCCGGCGCCGAACATCGCGGCTCCGACGACGAGCCAGCCGGGCCGTTCGGTCGCGACGTACAACATCACCAGGAACAGGCCGAAGAACAGCAACGAGGACCCGAGGTCGTTCTGGAAGATCAGGATGCAGAGGCTGACCAGCCACATCGCCAGGATCGGGCCGAGGTCGCGACCGCGGGGAAGGTCGATGAACAGCACCCGGCGACCGGCCAGGGCGAGCGCGTCGCGGTGCAGCTGGAGGTACCCGGCGAACGCAACCACCAGCAAGACCTTCGCGGCCTCACCGGGCTGCAGGCTGAAACCGCCGATGCCGATCCAGATCCGGGCGCCGTGGATGTTCTTGCCGATGCCGGGCACCAGCGGGAGCAGCAGCAGCACGATCGCGGCAAGGCCGGCGGTGTAGGTGAAGGCCTGGAGGCGACGATGGTCACGCAGCCCGACGAGGACGCCGATGAAGAGCAGCACGCCCAGCGTCATCCAGACCAGCTGGGTGCTCGCGAGCACCTTGGCGTTCGGGTTGTCGGCGAGCGTGGCGAGGTCGATCCGGTGGATCACCGCCAGGCCGAGACCGTTGAGCGCGGAGACGATCGGCAGCAGGATCGGGTCGGCGTACTCCGCCTTGATCCGGATCGTCACGTGGCAGGCGATGACGAGGAGGGCCAGCCAGCCGCCGTAGCCGATGATGTCGGCCGGCACCTTGCCGTCGACGCCGAGGCCCACCGCCGCATACGCACCGATGCCGACGACCAGGCTGAGGATGAGCAGGAACAGCTCGGCCCCGCGACGACGGCGGTGCACGAAGCCCATCAGGGCGCTGGGGCTCAGGGTGCTGGCGGTGGTCATGGCGTGCTGTCGCAGTCGGTCGGTGGCTTCGGCGTCGCGGTCGCCGTCGGCGTCTTGGTGGGCCGGGGCGTCGCGGTGGCCGTGGGCTTCCTCGTCGTCGGCTTGTGCGGGGTCGTCGTGGTGGTCGCGGACCTGGACGCGGTGGCGGCGGGCGTCGGTGTCGGGCAGGGGGTGAGCTTCTGCAGGCGCTTGATGATCGCCTGCGCATCCGCCAGGTCGTTGGCACCGATGCCGTCGCGGACCTGGCGCGCGTTGTAGGACGGCAGCTCGGTCAGCTCGATCGAGGTCCGCTGCTTCACCTTGTGCATCGTCAGCCCGGGGAGCTCGGCCTGCACACCCTGGAAGACCGCGACCTGGCCGGCGCTGTCGGCGACGTAGTACTGCGTCTGCGTCCACTGGTAGCCGGCCCAGCCGAGGGCGCCGAGGATCGCGACCACGATGACGCACACACCCAGCCGGCGCAGCCAGAGCAGCCGACGAGGTGCGCGCGGCGCATAGCGCAGCGCCTCGATGTCCACGTCGTCCTCGCCGGTCGGGACCGGGTCGAGGTCGCCGGTGTCTCCCGGCCGGTGCCGGAGCAGGCCGCGGCCGTGACTCCTCCGCGGGCCTTCCGCAGCCGCGCCGACAAGCATCGGTGCGGTGCTGATCGCGCTGCTGATACCGGTGCTGATACCGGGGCCGTTCGGGGGAGTGGCCGCGTCGGCATCGACCACGTCGGCCAGCACGACGGTGACGTTGTCGGTGGAGCCGGCCTCGAGCGCCTCGCGGACGAGCTGTACGGCGACGGCCTCGATCTTGCCGTCGCGCAGGATCCGGGCCATCGCAGCGTTGTCGAGGACGCCCGAGGCGCCGTCGGAGCAGACCAGCACCCGGTCCCCCGGCTCGAGGTCGACGGTGAACAGGTCGGGCTCCGGCTCGTGGACGCCGTCGACCGCACGCAGGATCAGGTTGCGGTGCGGGTGCACCCGCGCCTCGTCCTCGGTGATCCGGCCCTCGTC
>JAOPXK010000034.1 GCA_025965195.1 Marmoricola sp. | reverse complement strand
CATGACCCCGATGTTCTCGGCGTACGTCGTGGTCGGCGAGCCACCGAACGCACTGGCGAAGGCGGTCGCGAGACCGTCTGCAGCGATGGCGCGACCCATGTAGGGATCGAGGTCGTCGCCGGTCATTTCGGCGACAGCCTTGACGTGACCGGTGTTCTCCGCGATCAGCGCGATCACGCCGGGCAGGACCAGCAGGATGAAGGTCAGCGAGAAGCTCGGTCCGTGCACCACCGAGACCCCGTCCGAGAGCTTGCCCGACGGGAAGCCGATCCAGTCGGCAGCCTTCACGGCCGTCCAGCTCACCCGGTCGTGGTCGATCAGCTTGCCCGCGCTGCTGCCGGTGATCGAGTGGATCTGGCCGAAGAGGCCGTCAGCGATCCAGGAGAGCAGGTAGCCGAAGATCAACGCGAGGAAGACCGCGATCCGGGACCAGAAGCCAGGCAGCAGGACCGCGGCGGTGACCATGAAGGCTGCCGTGATCAGTGCGATCCACTGGTCCTGGGGCCAGTAGATCCCAGCCACCACCGGTGCCAGGTTGAAGCCGATCAGCATCACGACTGCACCGGTGACGGCTGGCGGCAGGATCTTGTGGATCACCTGAGCGCCCGCGTAGTGGACGAGGACACCAACTGCCGCCAGCACCAGGCCGGCCACGAGGATCGCGCCGGTCACGTGGGCGGAGTCACCGTTGGAGTGCGTGCGGATCGCGGCCACGCTGGCGACGAAGGAGGCGCTGGTGCCGAGGTAGCTGGGCACCCGGTTCGCACAGATCAGCAGGAAGCCGATCGTGCAGATCCCGGAGAACATGATCGCGAGGTTCGGGTCCAGTCCCATGACCAGCGGGAAGACGAACGTTGCACCGAACATCGCAACCACATGCTGGGCGCCGAGACCGGCGGTGCGGCCCCAGCTGAGACGTTGCATCGGACCCACCGCCTCGCCCACCGGCGGCGTCTTGCCGCCGTGGACGACCTCCCACTTGAACATCGACATCGACATTTTGGGCTCCTTCTCGCGATTGACTACCCCGAGAGACCTCAACCTAAGTGCCCCCATGACACACCCTCATCGGCTACACCTGCCGAAGGAACGCCGTACCGGCTGGCAAGCATTGTGTGCGAGTCAGCCGGTGATCTCGAGGACCCTGAGGGCAACCGCGACGTCCAGCCGCAGGTGTGGGTCGCTGCCGAGCGGGCCGAGGAGCCGCTCGAGCTTGCTGACCCGGTAGCGCATCGTGTTGTAGTGGAAGAACTGCAACCTGGCCGCCTCCGCCACGTTGAAGTTCGTGTCGAGGAGGACCTGGAGGGTCAGTCGCAGGTCGGCTGCCTCGGGGGTGTTGCCAGCGAGGGCAC
The DNA here is from genome assembly GCA_025965195.1 of Marmoricola sp. GTDB lineage: Bacteria > Actinomycetota > Actinomycetes > Propionibacteriales > Nocardioidaceae > Marmoricola. Next base: position 19,885 of record JAOPXK010000034.1, on the reverse strand, counting down.
CGAGTACGTCGGAGGCGAACGCCCGAAGCTCGCCGTTGTCCGGCACGAGCGCGATCAACCGGTGCAGGCCGAGCTGGTCGAACCAGGTGGTGCCGCCGTGGCCATGGATTCTCCGGCCGACCTCGAGAGCCCGGCGGGCCTGGGCGTAGGCGTCGGGGAGGTCGTCGAGGTCAGCGACAACCCGGCTCACCCCCACCGAGAACGAGCGGCGTCCACCACCCTTGTCGCCCGAGACCGCGTGCACGACCCTGCGCACCAAGGCCGCGCCCGCATCGCGGTCGACAGCCTCGTCATCCTCGGTGGCAGGCAGCAGGGTCACGACCTCACTGGAGAAGTCGACCGTCGGGGTGCCCGGATCGAGCGCCGCGCAGACCTGGCGCCACGCCGCCGAGAACCTCCCCTGCCACAGTCGACGGGTCTCGCTCGAGGCAGGCGACTCGCTCGGGGCGGAGGGGTCGATCTCGGCGGCGACGACCACCATCGGAAGCTCGAGATTCCAGCCGAAGCCGGCCGCGTGCTCGACGACGTAGGCCCGGTCGCCGGCCCGGCGGAGGAAGACGTCACGCAGGAAGTCGCCGCGGTACTTGCTCTCGACCGCGGTCACCGCTTCGTGCCGGGTGATGAGCAGGGCGGCCACGGCCGACGCCCGCTCCATCGCGTGCACGTCCTCATCAGTGATCGGCCCCTTCGGGCGGATGCAGACCAGGCGGGCGAGGTCGGCGCCTCCGGCGACCACCTTGAGCATCCGCAGCTGGCCGGAACCGACCGCGGTCCCGGAGCCGTTGGCCTGCTCGACGTGGAAGCGCCCGGTCCCATCGAGGAACCCCTCGGACTCAATCAGCGCTCGGAGGTCATCATCGAGAGCCGCGGCGCGCTCGCGTCCGTCGCTGGAGGTGACCAGGACGCCGACGTCGAGGACCCGTGACAGCTCGGCCGCGATCTGGCCGAGGTCACCGCCCTCGAGGACGATCTGGGTGAGCGCGATGTGCAGCGCGTCGACCCGTTCGAGGGTGGCTCGCGCAACGGAGTCCGACACGTTCGTGACCGGGAGCGGCGTTATCAACACTTGCACCTGCCCATCTCAATCGTTGGCACATCCTCACATCGCCCACCGTAACGCCGGGCGATTACGGTCGGACCATGACGGCGGACGGCACTTTCCCGGTGGCCCTTGTCGTGGCCAGTGTCGAGGCCGCTGTCGAGGTTCCAGCGGCCGCCAGTCGCCGAGTACGCGACCTGCTGACCGGCCCGGAGCGGGAGGCGCGCGTGCTCCACCGGGGCGAGCACGCGCTCTATCTGGAGCTCGACGGCTGGTGTCTCGGGCTCGTCTCTCGATCGGCCACCGCCGTGCCCTGTGCACTGGCGCTTCCGGCGGCAGCGCTCGGCCCGCTGGCCTCGACCGTGCGTTCAGTGGCCGGCTCGGGCAGGCTCCGGCTCTACGGCGGGAACGGCGAGCGGTCCGACGTACGCGTGGGTCGGCTGGTGGACAACACCGTCCCTCGCCTTGCTGCGCTGCCCCCGGCGTACGTCGTCCGGCGGATGCGGCTCGCCGCCCGGGCCGCTGTCGCCGAGCTCGGCAACGGCCTGATGCACGGTCCGGAGCTGGCGGCCGACGAGCTGCTCGGCCGTGGCAGCGGTCTCACGCCGCTCGGTGACGACGTCATCGCTGGCTGGACCGCGGCGGCGTACGCCCTGGGCCGGCCAGTACCCGCCCTCGAGCTCGAGCCACGACAGCGGACCACGTTGTTCTCCGCGACGCTGATCGACTGCGCCCGCCGAGGTGAGGTACTGCCCGAGTTCGCCGGCCTCATCCGTGCGCTGAATACCGGCGAGCCCACCACGATCGACGAGGCATCGACAGCACTGGCGGCCGTCGGACACACCTCCGGAGCGGGGCTGCTGCTCGGCGCCTGCCTGCTGCTCGAAAGCCTGCTGATCCGCGACGAGAGGACCATCTCCGCATGACCACCCACGTCGAGCTCCGCCCCGGTGCGTACGCCGACTCGGTGACCCTGCTCCAGGTCAGTCGCACCGTCCAGCAGCTCCCGGGAGTCGACTCGGCCCAGGTCGCGATGGCGACGCCCCTCAACCTCGAGGTGCTTGCCGAGATGGGCTTCGACCTCCCGGAGTCCACGCCGAACGACATGGTCGTAGCGATCCGTCTCTCCGACCAGAACGCCCTCGCCGCTGCCCTCGCGGGAGTCGACGAAGCCCTTGCCTCCAAGGGGAAACGCAGCGACGGCTCGACCGATCTCGCGCCGCCACGCACGACTGCCGCGGCCCTGCGCGACGCCCCTGGGGCGCTGGTCCTGGTCTCTGTGCCGGGCGCGAGCGCCTTTGTCGAGGCGATGGACGCCCTCGACGCGGGCGCCGACGTGATGATCTTCAGCGACAACGTGCCGCTCGAGCAGGAGCTGGTCCTCAAGCAGACCGCCGCGGAGCGAGGCCTGCTCGTGATGGGGCCGGACTGCGGCACGGCCGTCGTCGGCGGTCTCGGACTGGGCTTCGCCAACGCGACCGCACCTGGGCCGGTCGGCCTGGTCGCGGCCTCCGGCACCGGCTGCCAGCAGCTCCTGGCGCTGCTCGACCATGCCGGGGTCGGCGTCGCATCGGCCCTCGGAGTCGGCGGCCGCGACCTCTCGGCGGCGATCGGCGGGCTCTCGACCCGGGAGGCGCTTCGCCGGCTGGACGCCGATCCGGCCGTTGAGCTGATCGTCGTCGTGTCGAAGCCTCCGGCCGATGACGTGGCTGCCGCAATCCGTGACCATGCCTCCTCCTTGCGCACCCCGATGCAGTTCGCGCTCCTCGGTGCCGGCCAGCCCGACCTGACCCAGGCGGCCGAGGAAACCCTTGCCGGGTTGGGAAAACCACCGGTCGAGTGGCCCTCATGGGGTGTACCGGCCGAACACGCTGCGGGCGCCTTGCTGCGCGGGCTCTTCGTCGGCGGCACCCTGTGCGACGAGGCGATGTTGATCGCGAGCGCCGAGCTCGGACCGGTGCACAGCAACATCCCGTTGTCGCCCGAGCTGGCAGTCGACGCCGCACTCGATGCCGAGACCCATCTGATGATCGACTTCGGCGACGACGCGCTGACCCAGGGCCGCGCGCACCCGATGATCGACCCGACGCTGCGGCTCGAGCACCTCGCCAAGGTGGCGGCCGATCCGCGGACCGGCGTACTCCTGCTCGACGTGGTGCTCGGCCACGGCGCCGAACCCGATCCGTCGGCACGGCTGGCCCCGGCCATCAGGGCGATCCGGGAGACGCGCGACCTGCCGGTGCTGGTCGCCTGTATCGGGACGTCGTCGGATCCGCAGGGTCTGGCTCGGCAGGCCTCCGCACTCGCCGAGGCGGGCGCCGAGGTGCATCTCTCCAACGCGGCCGCTGCCCGGAGGGCCGTGGCCTTGATCGGAGGAACCCGATGAGCAGTCCGTCCCGCGTGGTCAACGTCGGCGCCGACATGTTCGCGGACGCGATCGCCGACCAGGCCACCGAGGTGCAGCGTGTCGACTGGCGTCCACCCATGGTCGGCACCGAGGCGGACCTTGCGACCGTCGCCGGCGACCCGCTGCGCCGGGACGCCAACGCCGAGGCCCTGAAGGCGATGTTCGCGGTCCAGGCACTGCTCGTCGATGTCGCACCGGCCTCCGAGGTGCTCGACCTGAAGCCCGGAGAGTTCCTGCATGCCGGCCCGCCGATCGCCTGGGCCGATGCGTCCGGGCCGATGCGGGGCGCACTGATGGGGGCGGCCTCGCTGGAAGGGCTCGTCGAGGATCCCGAGGACGCCGCCGCTCTCTTCGAGTCGGGGGCCGGGGTCAGTCTCGACCCGTGCCACCACCACCAGACCGTGGGGCCGATGGCCGGTGTGGTCTCCCCGTCGATGTGGATGTTCGTGCTGGAGGATCCCGCCTCGGGTCGCCGGACGTACTGCTCGCTCAACGAGGGCCTCGGCAAGGTGCTGCGGTACGGCGCCTACGGACCCGAGGTGCTCGAGCGGCTGCGCTGGATGACCGCCGTACTCGGCCCGCTGCTCCAGACCGCCGTCCGTCAGTCGGGTCCGGTCGACGCGACCGGCATCCTGACCCAGATGCTGCAGATGGGCGACGAGGCCCACAACCGCAACCGGGCCGGCACCTTGATGTTGCTCCGCGACCTCAGTCCGGCCATGGTCACCTCGGAACTGGCCAGCTCCGACATCGCGGACTCGCTCCGCTTCGTCGGTGGCAACGACCACTTCTTCCTCAATGTCGCCATGCCGGCCTGCAAGCTCGCGCTCGACGCGGCCAGAGGGATCGACGGCTCCACGATGGTGGTGGCGATGGCCCGCAACGGCACCGAGTTCGGGATCCAGACGGCTGGGACCGGCGACACCTGGTTCACCGGGCCCGCCCAGGTGGCCGACGGGCTCTTCCTCGGTGACTACGGCCCCGAGGACGCGAACCCGGACATCGGCGACTCAGCGATCACGGAGACCGCAGGCATCGGCGGGTTCGCGATGGCGACGGCTCCCGCGATCGTCCGCCTGGTGGGCGGGAGTGTGTCGGACGCACTGGCCACCACCCGCCGGATGCACGAGATCACGCTGGGTGAGAACCCGCGCTGGTCCGTGCCCGTCCTCGACTTCCGGGGCGTCCCGAGTGGCATCGACGTGACCCGGGTCTGCCGCACCGGCATCCTGCCACAGATCAACACCGGGATGGCCGGACGCGTTGCCGGCGTCGGCCAGGTCGGCGCCGGACTGGTCACGCCACCGGCCGAGATCTTCCCGGAGGCCCTGGCCGCGCTCGCCTCGGCCACCCGCAGCCGCTTGACCGTTGAGTTGGGCCTCAGTGACCGTTGAGCTGGGCCTTGGTTACCCAGGGCACGTAATTAAGGCCTCACTCGGCAGTGACGGATGCCCAACGCAACGGTGACTGCGACCCAACTCAACGAGGCGGGCTGGGGGGTCAGTCGAGATCCGGGAACCAGACCGCCTGGCGCATGTTCACGTTTCCCGAGGCCCGTAGGGGCGTTGCTTCTTCGAGGTAGGCCTGCCGGGCCTCGTCGTGATGGGACTCGGGCAATGACCCGTCGGCTCGCACGACGCGCCACCAGGGCACCGGGCCGCCGTACTGCGACATCACCGCACCGACCTGGCGAGGGCCGCCGGTGCCGATCGCCTCCGCGATGATGCCGTACGACGTGACGCGGCCCCGCGGGATCCGCTCGACGATCGCGAGCACCGCTTCGACGTACTCCTCGGCATCCATCAGGGCAGAAGATATCGCCTGTGGAATGACGCGACCTCGTCTCGCACAAGGACGAGGCCGCGTGCCCCCAGCCCGCGACCCGGCAGACGGCAGAGCGTCAGTCGCAGGTCAAACGACCGTGCTGCAGATGGGTTGTGCCGATCAGCCGGTGGGCAGCGGCACCCGGGAGACGCCGAGCAGCCCCCAGTGATGCTTCGGATCGAGCGACCCGAGCGCGATCTGGTACTGCTGGTCGGCGTCGGCCTGCCAGGTTCCGGCGAGCTTGTACTCCTCGTGACCGACGAGCAGTGCGGTGGCCGCATGGCCGTGCACCTCGACGCCCTGCCACCGCTTGAGCACGAACCGGTTGTCCTGGAAGGGCGTGTAGCTCGCGTCCGCGCCGAGCTCCGCGAGCGCTTGCTCGAGACCGGCCACCACACCTGCTCGTTGGCTCGGCACCCAGACCTGGTTGATGGCCTGGCGCCGGGAGGCGACGGCCTTCGGGTTCGCGATCTGTGCTGCCCGCGCAGCCAGGTTCTTCGGCAGTCGCTGCACGGCAACCGATTCCGTCAGGAGTCCGGGCAGCACCTTCTTGACCCCGGCGACCGCGGCTGCGGTGCCGCGGTCCTGGACCGGCGCCAGATAGCCGGAGTCCGTGGGCGTCGGATCGGGCGTTGCTGCTGACGACGACGGCGAACCCCGAAAGCCCTGGATGATCGCCTCCGCGCCCACCCCCACGAACGCAACGACGATGACGACCACGACCACCCGTACCCAGAGTGGCTTCAACGGGTGCTCAGTACGACGGCTGCGACGGGTCGATCTGGTTGACCCAGGCGACCACACCGCCACCGACGTGTACGGCGTCGGAGTAGCCCGCACCCTTGAGCACCGCGAGTGCCTCGGCCGAGCGGACACCGGACTTGCAGTGCAGCACGACCTGCTTGTCGCCGTTCGTCAGCTCAGCCAGCTGTCCAATGGCATTTCCGTTGAGGAACTCGCCCTTCGGGATCAGGATCGAGCCGGGGATCTTGTTGATCTCGTACTCGTTGGGCTCGCGCACGTCGACCAGCACGAAGTCCCGGGTGCCCTCCTCGCGCTCCTTGAGCATGTGCTCGAGCGTGGTCACCGAGATTGTCGAGCCGGCAGCAGCGTCGGCCGCTTCCTCGGACACCGCACCACAGAACGCGTCGTAGTCGATCAGCTCGGTCACCGTCGCGTGCTCGCCACAGAGCGCGCAGTTCGGGTCCCGGCGAACCTTCAGCTTGCGGTACTCCATCTCGAGCGCGTCGTAGATCATCAGCTTGCCGACCAGCGGGTCACCGATGCCCGTCAGCAGCTTGATGGCCTCGTTGACCTGGATGGATCCGATGCTCGCGCAGAGCACCCCGAGTACGCCGCCCTCGGCGCAGCTCGGAACCATGCCGGGCGGCGGGGGCTCGGGGTAGAGGCAGCGATAGCACGGTGCATCGGCGCTACTGCCGTCCTCGTTGGTCAGCGATGGCCAGAACACCGAGGCCTGGCCGTCGAAGCGGTAGATCGAGCCCCAGATGTAAGGGATCTTCAGGAAGTACGCCGCGTCGTTGACCATGTAGCGCGTCGCAAAGTTGTCGGTGCCGTCCACGATCAGGTCGTAACCCTCGAAGACGCCCATCACGTTGTCGTTGTCGAGGCGTTCCTCATGCAGGATCACGTTGACATAGGGGTTCGCCTCGGCGATGGACTCCTTGGCGGAGACCGCCTTGGACTTACCGATGTCGCTCTGCCCGTGGATGATCTGGCGCTGCAGGTTGGACTCGTCGACCTCGTCGAACTCCGCGATGCCGAGCGTGCCCACTCCGGCCGCGGCCAGATAGAGAAGCGCGGGCGACCCGAGGCCACCGGCGCCGATGACGAGCACCTTGGCGTTCTTCAGGCGCTTCTGACCGGTCATCCCGACATCGGGGATGATGAGGTGCCGGCTGTAGCGGCGTACCTCGTCGATGGTCAGCTCGGCTGCGGGCTCCACGAGCGGCGGCAGGGACACGGCTCTCCTCAAATCATCAGTTGTGACGGTGGTCTTTGGGTGAACACCTCAACCGACTTCCATGTTCCCCTCCGCTTCCAAGGCCACCACGCTACGTCCCGTCATCCGGACAGCACTCACCAGCGCTCACTCGCCTCGATGCACCGGGGCGAGGCTCACCGGGCCAGTGGGACCTCGTCCGCGATCCGGGTGAGCTTCTCGGGGTTGCGGACGAGGTAGAGCGCGGTGACCAGCCCGTCCTCGATCCGTACGGCGGCGATCCCGTCGGGCTCACCGTCGATCACGACCTGGATCGCCGGCTCGCCGTTGAGCATCACCACGTCCATGCTGAGCTCGCCGTCGGTGTTGCCGATGGTCCCGGCGAACCAGCGCAGCACCTTGTCGCGACCGATGATCGGACGAAGCGCAGCCTGCTTGATGCCACCCCCGTCGCTCAGCAGTACGACGTCCGGCGCGAGCACGTCCATCAGGCCCTGCAGGTCGCCGCCGGTGGTCGCGGCAATGAACCTCTCCAGGACGACAGCGGTGTCGGGCCGGTCGGAGGCCCGCGGCCGGCGGGCCTGCACGTGTTTCGCCGCCCGGCTCGCGATCTGTCGACAGGCCACCTCGGACTTGTCCACCGACGCGGCGATCTCGTCGTACCCGAAGCCGAAGACCTCACGCAGCACGAACACCGCTCGTTCGGTTGGCGTCAGGGTGTCGAGGACGAGCATCATCGCCATCGAGACCGACTCGGCGAGGACGACGTCCTCGGCCACGTCCGGTGCGGTCAGCAGCGGCTCGGGCAGCCAGGGTCCGACGTACGTCTCCCGCCGACGGCTCTGGGTCCGCATCCGGTTGAGGGCCAGGCGGGTGGCGATCCGAACCAGGTACGCACGCTCATCGCGCACCTCGTCCGTGACGTCGGCCCAACGCAGCCAGGTCTCCTGTACGACGTCCTCTGCATCGGCCGCCGAGCCGAGCATCTCGTAGGCCACCGTGAACAGCAGGTTTCGATGCCTCTCGAAGGACGAGCTCATAGCCCTGAGGATCGCACCGGAGACGTTGCAACGGCCAGCGGCGCGAGCTCGCACCGGTCGGAGAAACCCTGGCTCGCCAGGCCGAGCGCGGAGTTGAAGCGTGATCGCTCGTTCTCGATCGCGACCATCATCGAGAGCTCGACGACGGCCTTGGTGCCGAGCTGCTCGTTCAGGTGCGCGACCATCTCGTCCGTCACGGTCGGCGGCGTCACGGTCATCGCCTCGGCGTACTCGAGGACAGCACGCTCGAGCGGGGTGAACACGTCCGACTCGCGCCAGCGCGGCACCTCACGGACCTTCTCCAGGGCAAGCCCGTCGTTGTGCGCCATGAAGTATCCGAAGTCCAGGCACCAGCTGCAGCCGATGACCGCGGCTGTTGCGAGCTGTGCGTAGCAGCTCAGGCTGGGGTCGAGCTCCTTCCACTTCGACACCTTGCCCTCGAAGCCCATCACTGCCTTCAGCATCGGCTTGTGGTGACCCATCGTGTAGGCGGCATCGGGGATCTCGCCGAACGTCCGCCTGGCGAAGATCTTCAGCACGCGCGCATAGGGCCCGGTGAGCTCGGCCTTCGGGATCCGGAAGTTGCTCGGCATGTCTGTCTCCTCGCTGTGGGCCCCAATTCGGGCCGCTCGAGCACAAGACACCGCCCAGCCCTCTGCTGTGACATGTACCGCCAAGTAGGGTTTCGCTCGTGAGCACGATCGAGGAGAAACCACGCGGCGGCCGGATGCCGCGACGCGCTCGCCGCGCGCAGTTGCTGTCATCCGCGCTGGAGGTGTTCGTCTCGCAGGGCTATCACTCTGCTGCGATGGACGACATCGCCGAACGAGCCGGAGTCTCCAAGCCGGTGCTCTACCAGCATTTCCCGGGCAAGCTCGAGCTCTACCTCGCCCTGCTCGACCAGTCCTGCGACACGATCATCGACAGCGCCGAGAAGGCACTGAACTCGACCGAGGACAACCGGGAGCGCGTCGCGGCGTGCATGAGCGCGTTCTACGACTATGTCGCCAGCGCGGAGGGTGCCTTCCGGCTGGTCTTCGAGTCCGACCTGACCAACGAACCCGCGGTCCGCGAGCGGGTGGACCGGGTCACCACCGAGTGCGCCCGGCTGATCGCACACGTGATCCACGACGACACCGGGCTGCCCGCCGAGGCGTCCAACCTGCTTGCGGTCTCACTCGTAGGAATGGCTCAGGTCAGCGCACGGTTCTGGTTGCATGACCGTTCCGGAATTCCGCAGAACGACGCGGCCAGCCTCGTGGCCGGCCTGGCCTGGCGCGGGATCCGCGGTTACCCGCGGACCGACGAGCCCACCACCAACCATTCGCACCACTGATTCACCCAACTAGGAGGTCCTCCGCATGGAGGTCAAGATCGGCGTCCAGAACGCCAACCGCGAACTCACCGTCGACACCAATCTCGACGCCGACCAGGTCGAAGCACTGGTGAGCAAGGCGATCGCCGACGGTGGCGTGCTCAGCCTTGCCGACGCGAAGGGTCGGCGGATCGTCGTACCCGCCGACAAGCTGGCGTACGTCGACGTGTCGATCAGCCTTACCGGCCAGGTCGGCTTCCGCTCCTGACGTTCGTGCCCCGAATGTTGGGCGTTTGTGGCCGGCGTGGCCATGATGGACGTATCGAACTCGGGACAACCGATGTCGCGACATGAGGAGGCAACATGATCGGCTGGATTCTGTTCGCCATCATCGGGGGCGCCATCATTGGCTACCTCGGCAAGATGGTTGCACCTGGTGACAGGGACAACATCCCTCTCTGGTTGACGATCGCCTGCGGCATCGGCGGCGTCATCATCGGCAACTTCGTCTACGCGATCATCTGGCACAGCGGCAACACCAACTACGACGGCCCCGGTTTCGACTGGTGGCGGCACATCTGGCAGGTCGTGGTCGCTGCCGTCCTGGTGGTCCTCGCCTCGGGCACGAGTGGCAGGAAGAAGATCTCCGCCTGACCCACCCATCGAACGACGAAGGCCCTCGCCGGTTGCGGCGAGGGCCTTCGTCTGTCCCGGCGGTCGAGCTTTGCCCGGTGGTCGAGCTTGTCGAGACCCTCAGGAAGCCAGCCCCAGCTCCGCCATCCGCGCAGAGTGGTTCTCGGTCAGCCGGTTGAACATCCGCCCGAGCGCGAGCAGGTCCAGGCCGGGCCGATCGACGCCACCGGCGAGCAGCGCAGCAAGGGAGTCCCTCTCGGCAGCGACCCGCTGAGCCTGGGAAAGCGCCTCCCCCATCAACCGACGGCCCCAGAGTGCGAGCCGGCCGGCGACGCGGTGGTCCTCCTCGATCGCCTTGCGGACCCGGTCGACCACGAAGTTCGCATGACCGGCGTGCGCGAGCGAGTCGAAGATCAGCTGCCGGGTGCCGGCATCGACGAACGCGGCGATCTCCCGGTAGAAGTCGGCGGCGAGGCCGTCCCCGACGTACGCCTTGATCAGGCCTTCGAGCCAGTCACTCGGCGCGGTCTTCGCGTGAAAGGCATCGAAGGCATGCTGGAACGGCTCCATCGCGGTGACCGCATCGGAGCCGAGGGCGTTCAGGTGGTCGATCAGCGGCTGGACGTGGCCGAACTGGGTGGAGGCCATGGTCGCGAGGGCGATCTTGTCCGTCAGGGTCGGCGAGAGCTTCGCGTCCTCGGCCAGCCGCTCGAACGCGGCGATCTCGCCATAGGTGATCGCGCCGAGCAGATCGACCACGGCGGCGCGGTAGCCCGGGTCCTGGAAGGCGACCAGTTGGTCCTCGCTGGGAGCGGCTGCGGACGGCGTTTCGGTCATAACGGGAGCCTACCGATAGACTAGCTGTGGGCCGACGGCCCCGATGCCCCCGTCAAGTCATTTGCTCAGTCATTGAGCGGGGTCGACGTCGGGCAGCCGCGCCTCATCCAGAGACTTCATTTTCAGCACACAGAACAGGCCAAAGCCCTGACCACCTTCAGAGAACTCGGAGTCATTCCCGAGATCGCCGAGGCGCTTGAGCGCGTCGGAATCGTGACCCCATTCGCCATCCAGGAGATGACCCTCTCCGTTGCCCTGATGGGCACCGACCTCATCGGTCAGGCCCGCACCGGCACCGGCAAGACGCTCGCCTTCGGCATTCCTGTCCTGCAGCGCACGGTTGCGGTGCACGACCCGGACTACGCGGACCTCGCCGGCACCGGCAAGCCCCAGGCCCTCGTCGTCGCCCCGACCCGCGAGCTCGCGCTCCAGGTGTCCAGCGACCTGCAGATCGCCGGCGCCATCCGCGGCATCCGCGTGCTGACCGTCTACGGCGGGGTGCCCTACGAGCCCCAGCTCGACGCGCTCGAGACCGGCGTCGACGTCGTCGTCGGTACGCCGGGCCGCCTCATCGACCTGATGAACCGCAAGGCCCTGGATCTCTCCCACGTCAAGAGCCTGGTGCTCGACGAGGCCGACGAGATGCTCGACCTCGGATTCCTCCCCGACGTCGAGAAGCTGCTCGCGAAGACGCCGGAGACCCGGCAGACGATGCTGTTCTCGGCAACGATGCCGGCCGCGATCGTCGCCCTCGCGCGCACGCACATGCGCCACCCGATGAACATCCGCGCCGAGTCGTCGTACGACACCCAGATGGTGCCCGCGACGGCGCAGTTCATCTACCAGGCTCACGACCTCGACAAGCCCGAGATGATCGGCCGTCTGCTCCAGGCCGAGGGCTCCGGGCTGACGATCGTCTTCACCCGCACCAAGCGGCAGTCCCAGCGCGTCGCCGACGACCTCGTCGAGCGTGGCTTCGACGCCAGCCCGCTCCATGGCGACATGGCGCAGGCCGCGCGCGAGAAGGCGCTGACGAAGTTCCGCGACGGCAAGTTGCGCGTCCTGGTCGCCACCGACGTCGCTGCCCGCGGCATCGACGTCACCGGGGTCACGCACGTCATCAACTACACCTGCCCCGAGGACGAGAAGACCTACGTCCACCGGATCGGTCGCACCGGCCGCGCCGGCGCCACCGGTGTCGCGATCACGTTCGTCGACTGGGCGGACCTGCACCGCTGGAAGATGATCAACAAGGCACTCGACCTTCCGTTCGACGAGCCGCAGGAGACCTACTCCAGCTCGGAGCACTTCTTCCACGACCACGGCATCGCGCCAGGCACCAAGGGCCGGGTCATCCCCGAGGGCCAGGTCGTCATCGAGCGCAAGCCGCGCGACGACAAGGGCGGTCGCGGCGGCGGCCGTGGCGGTTCCTCGAGCCGGGGCGGCCAGGGCGGCGGCCGCAGCCAGGGCAGCGCCCCCAAGAAGGAAGCAGCCGTTGCCTCCCCCGAAGGCGGCGAGCGTCCGCCCCGCAACCGGAACCGGAACCGCGGTCGCACGCGTGGCGGCAAGCCCGCAGCCGCGGGCGAGTAACTCTGCTCGACGCGGTTTCGCTAGGTCCCCAGTGGTTTGCACGCTTCCCGGTCGAAACTTCGCACGGGAAGCGTGGATTTCACTAGGTACCCAGTGAAACCTCACCCCCAAGTACTACGCGGTGACGACGACCGAGGTGCCGACTGGCGCAAAGGCCCAGAGGCGCTTGGCGTTGCCGATGTACTGACGGATGCAGCCGTGGCTCTGTGGCGTGCCGAGCTGGGCACGGGTCTGCAGCAGTTTGCCGAACTTGGTCGGAATGCTGTGGAAACCGATGGCGGCGTTGTTGCCGCGGGTGAAGCGGACGAAATACTGCATCACGCCTGAGTCGTCGACGCCGACGGCCCAGCGTGACTTGGAGTACACGTGGTACGACCCGGGGTGCAGGTTGTCGGTCAGCGAGCCCGACACGAGATAGGTGCGTACGACGGCATCCTTGGCGTTCACCAGCCAGACCCGCTGGGCGCTCATGTCGAAGACCACCCGCTTGCCGTCCCCCGAGCGCGCCGGCAACGCATTCACAATGGTCTTCGTTGCCAACGCCGTCGAGCCGTCCGGCTTCGTGTCGGAGATGGCGCCCTTCGTGCTGGATGTGGCACCGGTGACCAGCGCGGCCTCGTTGGCACTGATCCGGGATCCGGTCTGGTCGCTCGCGCCGACAGCCCGCTCGCCGTCCACCGGGATGATCCCGATGCCAGCGAGCAAGGCCACGAGCGTGACGATCGTCGAGATGCCAGCTGCCCCGATCCGCCCGTAGCGAGGTGCTACCCGCGGCGGAGGTTCGGATCGGTGACGTGACATCTACCGGTCACTTCCGCTTCGAAAGGTTGGCGGCGACATCGCGGTAGGCCTGCGCGCCCTTGCCGGTCCGCGAGGTGCTCAGGATCGAGCGCCCGGCGGCCGGAGCTTCGGCAAACCGGATCGACTTCGGGATCGGTGGCTCGATGACCGTCAGTCCGTAGGTCTCGGAGATCGTTTCGAGGACGGTCCGCGCGTGGGTGGTGCGGCCGTCGTACAGCGTGGGCAGCACACCCCATACCTCGAGGCCACGGTTGGTGAAGCGCTTCACGTCGTGCACGGTATCCAGCAGCTGGCCGACGCCACGGTGGGAGAGCGTCTCGCACTGCAATGGGATGAGTACGCCGGTCGCGGCCGTCAGCGCCGCAACGGTGAGGACGCCGAGCGAGGGCGGGCAGTCGAGAAGCACCCAGTCGTAGGCACCATCGAGATCCTCGACCGCCGACCGGATGACGTACTCGCGGCCGGTGCGGGTGAGCAGATCCGACTCCGCGCGGGCGAGCTCGATCGTCGCGGGCAGCAGGTCGACACCGTCGTCCGTGGCGAGGATGACGTCGCTCGGATGGGTGCCCTTGGTGAGCACGTGGTGCACGGAGATGTCGAGGTCCTCGGGGTCGACGCCCAGGCTGAACGTCAGGCACGCCTGGGGGTCGAGGTCGACGAGCAGGACCTTGTGACCGAGCTCAGCGAGTGCAGCGCCCAAGGAAGCGACGGTGGTCGTCTTGGCAACGCCGCCCTTCTGGTTGGCGACGGCGAGAACGCGAGTAGTGGACATCGGGACCAATCATGCCGCACGGCCAGACCCGGACGTCGTAGGGACGTCATCGGGGATGGCATGTCGTCGATGCGATAGTCCGACACGAAAAGGCTGTGTTCTTGCCAGATCGAGGTGCTTTTCGTGGCGGACTATCCGGTACATGCCTTGACACGTATATGCTTTGTGGTGCATGTTGGAGCCATGACAGAGCAGATCTGGGGAGCACTGGTCGACCCGCACCGTCGGGCCGTCCTCGATGTACTGCGGCAGCGGGACTGCTCGGTCGGCGAGCTCGTCGACCGGTTGCACCTCGCACAACCGCAGGCCTCCAAGCACCTCAAGGTGCTCCGCGAGGCCGGCCTGGTCACCGTGAAGCGCGACGCCCAGCGTCGCATCTACGCGATCGACCCCCGCCCGATGGCGCAGCTCGATGCCTGGCTGGCGCCGTACCGCACCTTGTGGAACGCCAGCCTCGACAGGCTCGGCGAGCACCTGGATCGCACCACACCCGAGGAGAAACGATGACCGACAGCAAGGGCACCTACATCGAGTACGACGGCCGCCCGGCCGTCCGCTTCGAACGCAACTACCCGTACTCCGCCGACCGGGTCTGGCGAGCCGTGACCGACCCGGGCGAGCTCGCGCACTGGTTCCCGTCCCCCGGCGTCAGCTACGAGCAACGCGTCGGATCGCCGATCACCTTGAAGGGCGATCCCCGCATCGAGCAGGCCAACGGCAAGGTGCTCGCCTGGGAGCCACCGCGCCATTTCGCCTTCGAATGGGGCGACGACGAACTGCACTTCACCGTCGACAAGACCCCGACCGGCGCGCGCTTCGAGCTGATCAACGTTCTCTCCGGCTCCGGCGCGGCCGCCCGCAACGCGGCCGGCTGGGACGTCTGCCTCGCTGAGCTCGACAAGACCGTGGCAGACCAGCCGGGCGACGGACCGAACTCCGCGACCTCCCTGGCTTGGCAACCGCTCTATGACGGGTACGTCGCGGCAGGTCTGCCGGCCGGGGCGGAGGTCCCGCACTAACCCTTGCCGGCGATGAACGCGCGGACGGCGTCCGCGACCATCTGGACGGCGATGGCGGAGAGCAGCAGACCGGCGATCTTGGTGATCAGCAGCACTCCGCCCTCGCGGATCAGCCGCAGGATCGGCAGCGAGAACCGCATCGACAGCCAGAGCGTGAGGTGCACCAGGATCACGCCGAGCGCGACGGCCGCGAACTCGCCCCAGTTCTCAACCTTCTTGGAGAACACCATCGTCGCCACGATCGCGCCGGGACCCGCGAGCAGCGGCGTTCCGAGCGGGACCAGCGCGACGTTGGTGTTCGCCTGCGGCTTGGTCTCGGGCTCGTTGCCGGTGAGCAGCTCGAGGGCGACCAGCAGCAGGAGCAGACCACCCGCGCACTGCAGCGCGGGGAGCGAGATGTGCAGGTACTCCAGGATCTGCTGGCCGAAGAACGCGAACGCACTGATCACGCCGAACGACACGGCGACGGCCTGCCACGCGGCCCGGCGGATCACCACCGGTGCACGGCCCTGGGTCAGCGACAGGAAGATCGGGATCGTGCCGACCGGATCCATGATCACGAACAGGGTCACGAAGACCTCGGTGAGCAGCACGACACTCATCTGCTGCCTTCGGAGAGCACGAGTCCGCTGCGCACGCGAGCAGCCTAGTGGCGCTCAGCCCTGCGGTGGCGCCACCAGCTTCGGCGTACGGCGTCCAGAGGCGGTCGACGCGGCGTCTGCCCGCGCGAGCAAGCGCTCGAAATCGACCCGGCTCGTGGTGTTGCAGCCGAGCTCGTGATCGGTCTTGTTCGTGCCGTGATAGTCGCTCGAACCGGTGACAACGAGGTCGAGCCGGGCCGCGATCTCGCGCAGGGCTGTCCGGGTCGCAGGATCGTGTCCCTGGTGGTCGACCTCCAGGCCGGTCAGGCCCAGACCCTGCAGTTCCTCGAAGGTGGTGCTGTCCAACGCGTTTCGACTCGACCTGGCCCAGGGGTGGGCGATCACGCAGACGCCGCCGGCCTTCGTGACCAGTTCGATCGCGTCCGTCAGCTCGATCGCGTGCCGTCTGCTGTGGAACGGCTGTCCCGGTGCGAACAGGGTGTTGAACGCGGTGTCCCGGTCAGGCACGAAGCCGGCCTCGATCAATGCGTCGGCGAGGTGGTTCTTGCTGATCGCCGCCGACCCGGAGGCCTTGCTGAGGATCAGGTCGCGGTCGATCGGGATGCCGAGCTGCGTCGAGCGACGTACCCAGTCAACGAGGCGGTCCGCCCGGCCCTCGATCGTCCTGCGCAGCTGCGCCGCGAGGGGTTCGTACGTCGGATCGAAGAGGTAGCCGAGCAGGTGCACGCTCCGGCCGCCGTGCACGGTGCTGATCTCCATGCCTGGGACAAACCCGAGGCCGTGCTGCCGGGCCGCAGCCGCCGCGTCTGGCCAGCCCTCGCTGTGGTCGTGGTCGGTCAGTGCGATCACATCGAGACCCTGGGCGGCTGCCCTGGCAACAAGTTCGGTGGGCGTGTCCGTGCCGTCGGACTGGACCGAGTGGGTGTGGAGATCGATGCGCACCTTGGCAGCGTAGGGCGCGGCGGGGTGTCACCAGCGCGGTCGCGGACCGCCGAACGGCATCTCGAGGGCGCCGGGGCCGAAGCCGGTGACGTCGGCGAGCAGCCAGTCGTCGGACAGCAGCAGGGCGGCGGACGCCGGCCGCATCACCAGCCAGAGCCAGCGCCCGTCGGCCTCGCCCGCGAACACCGCCCGGGCCAGTACGTCGTCCTCACCTTCGGCGTCGACCGCCCAGAGGGGTACGGCGCGGCTGCCGGCGCGCACCCGGACCGCAGGCTGGCCGACTCCGATCTGCTCCCCCGGATCGAGCTCCGGTCGCCCCGCGCATCGAGCACCGAGCCCGACCCCGGGGTCCTCGGCGACAACCGTCACCTCAACGAGGCCGTCCAGGTCACTGGTGCCAACCGTGGTGGTCACCGTGGCCGACGTACGCCCGCGGTCGCCGACGCAGCCGAAGTCGGCGATCGACCATCCCGGGCTCATCGGCCACGGAAGGTACGTCGGCAGGTCATCGGCCCGCCCGACGAGCTCGGCGAAGCTCTCGTAGTCGGAGGTATCGGGCCGCCACAGCGGCATGACCTCACCGTGGTCTCCGCACACGAAGCCGCCGTCCTGCTCCGCGATCGGGGACGGGCATCGGGGACACGAGGCATACATCGCCACGTGGCTCAGCGTAGTGCTCGGGACCGGTTGCCGTCAGGGGCAGAACGGGCCGGTCAGCTGTTCCAGCGAGCGATGGCCGGGCCTTCGTGCTCATAGCCCAGGACCGAGATCGTGGCGGTGTCGAGCTTGAACAATCGGCCCTCGTCCACGGGCTGGGCGAGCCAGCGCGCCGCGAGCGCACGGGACGTGTGGCCGTGGCTGAAGACCAGGACGCGACCACCCTTGGCCCGCACCTTGGCGACCACCCGGTCCATCCGCTTCGAGACGTCAGGCGCTGTCTCGCCGCCGGGACACGGGTGGGTCCAGATCGTCCAGCCCGGGTCGAGCTTGCGGATCTCGGCCGTGGTGATGCCTTCGTAGGCGCCGTAGTTCCATTCGACGAGGTCCGGCTCGAGATGGGCGTCGGGAAACCCGGCCAGTTCCGCCGTACGCCGTGCGCGGAGCATCGGACTGGTCAGGACCAGGTCGAAGTCGATGCCGGCCAGCCTGCCGACGAGCGCGCGCGCCACCTCCTCGCCGTCGGGGGTCAGCGCCAGGTCGGTGGTCGAGGTGTGCCGGCCGGACCTGCTCCAGTCGGTTTCGCCGTGGCGGATGATCCAGAGTTCAACCGGGCGCTCCTCGCTCATGTCGGCCAGTCTGGCAGGAGCGAAGTCGGCGCCCGCAGCTGGTGGTGATGCTCGCAACGTCCCATTTGCCGCGTCACTGTGCGTTTCCGGTCACCCGCGCGGCGACTTGGGGGATCATCTGCCTGTGACCGCATCGAACGAGCTCGGCCGGCAGCGACTGGCAGCGGCGGCAGGGTTCTTCACCCAGGGCCTGATCTTCATCACGCTCACCACCCACCTTCCCGACATCAAGAAGAAGTGGGACATCTCCGAGGTCGAGCTCTCGATCCTGTTGCTGGCAATGGTTCTGCTCGCCGGGGTTGGCTCGGTCGCTGCGGAGACGCTGGCAAAGCGGCGAGACAGTGCGGCCTTGCTGCGCTGCGGTCTCGCGCTGGTCTTCGTGAGTGTTCCGGTGGTTGCGCTGGCTCCCTCGTTCGGGGTGTTCGCGACCTCGCTCGCCGTCTACGGCCTCGGCCTCGGCATCGTCGACGCCACCACCAACATGCAGGCCGTCGCGCTCGAGCACAGGTACGGCCGCCCGATCCTCCCGTCGTTCCACGGGGCCTGGACACTCGGCGGGATCATCGGTGCCGCCGTCACCCTGGCGACCTCGCACCTCAGTATCGGTACGTCGATCGCTCCGCTGGCCGTCGTACCACTGGTGGTGCTGTTCGCGCCGTTCCTGCGTCGCGACGACGGGGTGATCGACCTGAAGGCCGCGGGCGCGATCCCGTGGCGGCCGATCCTGCTCGTCGGCTGCGGGATGGTGCTCTTCTACATGGTCGACACGGCCGCGACGACCTGGGGCCCGACGTACCTCGACGACATCTTCCCGACGCCGTCCTCATTGGTGGCCCTGGCGACCTTTCCCTACCTGGTCGCCAGCGGAGCGATGCGACTCGCGGGCGACCGGACCGTGGCTCGTTTCGGCGCCGAGAGGGTGCTCCGAGCCGGAGGGATCGCTGCCGCGCTCTCGCTTGCGGTGGTCGTGTTCGCTCCGACGTGGCCCATTGCGGTGCTCGGGTTCACCCTCACGGGCGCGAGCGTTGCCGTGATCGCGCCACTGTCGTTCTCGGCGGCCGCCCGGATCGCCGGCGGTTCGTCGCTGGACCCCGCCCTGCGCCAGGCGCGGGTCGATGCCGTGATCGCGCGGTTCAACCAGTTCAACTACGTGGGGGCGCTGCTCGGCTCGGTCCTGACCGGCCTCGTCGGCGCCGACTCGCTGCGCTACGGATTCGCCGTACCGATGGTGCTGATCCTCGGGATCCTGCCGCTGGCAACGGCCTTCGCGCCGGCGTCGGGAGAGAGTTTTCACAGGGTATGAGGTCAAACCTCCTCATCGCACACGTCGCGACATGTGCGATGAGGAGGTACGGGTTCATACCCTGTGAAAACTCCCACCACGACCCGCCCCGCAGAGAAACGTCGATCGCCGTCAGTCGGTCGTGGACGCTGGCCAGTTCTTGTCGGGCTGGGGCGTCGGGCGGCCGGGCTGCTCGCCGCCGCGGGCCTCGAGGTAGGAGTCCTTCGGGACCATCACCTTGCGCTTGAAGATGCAGACGATCTTGCCGAGCTGGTTGTAGCCGATGGTCTCGACGTAGACGACGCCCCGGTCGTCCTTGGACTTGCTCTCCCACTTGTCCAGCACCGTGGTCTCGCCGTACAACGTGTCGCCGTGAAAGGTCGGCGCGACATGGCGCAACGACTCGATCTCGAGGTTCGCGATCGCCTTGCCGGAGATGTCGGGGACCGACATGCCGAGCAGGATCGAGTAGACGTAGTTGCCGACCACGACGTTCTTGCCGAACTGGGTGGTCGTCTCGGCGTAGTTCGTGT
>JAOPXK010000093.1 GCA_025965195.1 Marmoricola sp. | reverse complement strand
CTATCAGAACCTGGGCGACATGGCGCTCACGTACTCACAGAAGCGATTCATCGAGTCCGCGCTTCCGGACCACGAGGTGGTGCTCTTCCCCAGCCGGGACTCCTATCAGCGGATGAAGGCACTCAAGGATGTTTGCGGCCCAGGCGACGTCATCACGACGATCGCGGGCGGGAACATGGACGACGTCTATCCATCTCTCGAGAACGCGCGCCGATTCGTCGTACGCAGCTTCCCGAAGAACCCGGTCATCTCCTTTCCCCAAACCTTCGCCTTCTCGGAAACTGCCAACGGACGCAAGAGCCTTCGGCGCAGCGCCAGGACCTACTCGCGCCACAAGAGCCTGACGATCTTCGGGCGGGAGCCCCGATCCCTTGCCCTGATGAGGTCGGCGTTTCCGACCACTGAAGTCCAGTACTCCCCAGACATTGTGCTGTCACTTCGCCTGGAGAATCCTCCGACCGAACGCAGTGGGGTCTTGGTCTGCATCAGGAACGACGTTGAAGCGAAACTGACACAGTCCGAGCGCGATGCCATCAGCGCGGCCATCCACAGCAAATACACGGACGTGCTCTACAAGGACACGGTCGAGGTGGCCATCGAGGATTGCACCCCACAAACCTTCGAGGCGACATTGGAAGACTTCTGGAACCTTCTGCGGACGCGAAAGGTGGTCGTGACCGATCGCCTTCATTGCATGATCTTCTGCGCCATCACGAAGACGCCCTGCGTCGTCCTTGCCAACAGCAACCACAAGATCGAGGGCACCTACAGCGCGTGGCTGAAGGACCTTCCATATATCGAGTATCTCGCCCAGTTGAACACTGAGGAAATGCTCGCCGTGATGGACACCTTGTCCGATCTGGACCTGAACAGCATCCCGGATCTTGACCTCTCGCCTCACTACGCGGCGTTGAAAGTGTCGCTCCTGGACGCCGCGGGCGTCGCGCCCCGCCCGGACCATCCACGCGGATCGCGTGGCTTCGACTCTGCACGCTCCAAACGCTGAGCTGACGATGCCCCCGTCCAGCGCCGGGGTCGACCAAGTGTCCGTCTTACACTGCGAGCCATGACACGTGGAGAGTTGCGAAGGATCCGTCTCGACTGTGGCCCGATCGGCATGTGGGTCTATCTGGTGTGGCGGTTCGGCCACCTGCACGCCCGCCGTAACGTTGCAATACGGGTGCTGTACGGGGTCCTCGATCTTGTGGTGGTTCGGTCGTGGGCTGGTGCGCGAGTCCCGGCTCAGGTGACGATTGGTGAACGGGTGGCGTTCCTACACGACGCGCAGGGCCTGGTGATCCATCCACGCGTCGTCATCGGTGACGACGTGCGGATTTACCACCAGGTCACGATCGGGTCTGCGACGAACAAGCCGGGCATTCCGGTGATCGGAAACGGTGTGCTCATCGGTGTCGGCGCGAAGATCCTCGGCCCGGTGAACATCGGCGACGGGGCGAGGATCGGCGCGAATGCAGTTGTGACCCGTGACGTGCCGGCCGGCGCAACGGCGGTCGGGATCCCGGCGAGGGTGCTCGATCCCCGCGAGCCCCAGGTGTGCTGACCCGAGAGGTTGGTGACTCGGCGGGCAAAGGCAGGGTTTCGCATTCAGGACAATCCCGGCGTTGCCGATGTTAGGTTACCGGAGCGTTCCGACGGCCACCGCGTGATTCCTTCCGTGCGTGGAAACCCTCCGCGGCGTTTGGTGACCGGAGGAGCGACATGCGTTTCACGGTCACGAAGACGGGTGATGACGGTAAGAACCTGCGCGTTGACCTTCAGGGTCTGCGCGGGTTCGGCGTCCTGCTGGTCATCGTGGGGCACCTGTGGCTGTGGCCGCCGGGCGGCTTCGCGGCACTCGACATCTTCTTTGTGCTCTCCGGCTACTTCATCAGCGCAGTCCTGATCGATCAGTTCAGACGCTCGCGAACCCTCAGATTCCGGGAGTTCTATCTCGCTCGGGCCCGGCGCCTGGCACCGACAGCCCTGACCGTCATCGCGGTGAGCATCGTGCTCACCTATTACCTGTACACACCGGAGAAGGGCGACGAGGTCGCCCGGCAAGGCTTCTGGGCTGCGGTCTTCGGCTCGAACTGGTATTTCATCAAGACGGGTACCAGTTACTTCGCCCATATCTCGGATTCCCCGCTTGTTCACTACTGGTCACTCTCGGTCGAGGAACAGTTTTATCTCGCCTGGCCACTGCTCATCTGGGTCGCTCTTCGCTTTGCACGCCGCCGCGGCTGGTCCGCGAGCCGAGTGATGTTCACCGTCTTCGGATCGGTGACGGTTGCATTCTTTGGCTATTCAATGTGGCACTCGACGGCATCGCCGATCGCGGCGTACTACTCGACCTTTGATCGGGTCTGGGAGTTCGGCGTCGGAGGGCTCCTGGCAGTAGGGCGCCCGTGGCTGATGAGAATTCCCCCGCGGGTGGGCACCGCGCTCGGCTGGACGACAACCGTCGCTCTGGCAGCGTCTCTCGGCGTCCTTCACTATGGGGACGCTTTCCCTGCGCCGTGGGGGTTGTTGCCCGTTCTTGCCTGTGCCGGGCTGATCGCGGCCGGCGTGTCGGGGCGGGCGACGGCGCCTTTCCTGGTGACGAACGTGCCCATGGTCTACCTCGGCACGATCTCGTACTCGCTCTATCTCTGGCATCTTCCGGTGAATTTCTTCCTACGCTCATACTTCATCGACGACACGACGCTCTACAAGGTCGTCGCGCTGACTGTCGGGCTACTCCTTTCGATGCTGTCGTTTCACCTGCTCGAACGCCCCCTGCGACGGGCGCCCTGGCTGATGACACGCCGCGAGCGACGGAAGGTCCGCCGGAAGCCGGACATCGACCTCAGGCCAGTGAAGCTCGGCTGGCTGGCTGTGGTGGCCATTGTCACGAGCGCCGCCCTGGTCCTCACCCTCAGACCCGACCTCAGGGATTCTGCGCTCGAGCACGGTCATGAGGTTTCTGCCCCGAGCCTGATCGCCGGGCATGGTGGCTCGGCGGGGACGAAGTCCGACAGGAGTCCGGAGCAGAGACAGCTGGACCGGATCGACACCGCGCTCGCGCAGACGCGATTCCCGTCGTTTTCTCCGCCACTGAGGGATCTGTCGACCGCGAAGGTATTCCAACAGATGGCCGCGGCTGGCTGCACCAACGTCACGCTCGAGTCATTCGCCGGCTGTCGGTTCGGCAGCGACGGTGCCGCCAAGCACGCCGTGGTCATCGGGGACTCAATCGCGATGAGTTATATGGCTGGCATTCGCGAGGCGCTCGAGCCGGAGGGCTGGTCCGTCCAGCAGTTCACCCTCTCCGGATGCCCCGCGTGGACTTTCACCAACTCGGCATCCTTGGAGGACTCGTTGCCCGGCTGTGCCGACCATCAATCGGAGGCCGTCGCGTTACTCCGATCGGAACGACCGGACCTGGTGATTCTTGCCAGCGCCACAGATTTCTACATCGCTGGCGCTCGTAGTCTTCGCTACCGCCTCCAAGGTGCCGCACTGGCACACTCGGCACTCAGCCGCACGCTCGCGGTGGTGAAGCCACTGGCGAAGCGGTTGGTTGTGCTGGAGTCTCCTCCGCCACACCGCAGTCTTCAGGACTGCATCACCCGCTTCTCCAGCCCGAGCGACTGCCGGAGTCTGCCGTCCGCGGACTGGGAGACAGGCTCTGCCGGCGAGCAGGGCGCAGCGACCGATTACGGGGTGCAGTACATCGCGACACGAGCTTGGTTCTGCGACGGGAGCTGCCCAGCCTTCATGGGTTCGACTCCGGTCACCGCGGACGGTTCTCACCTCACCGTGCAGTTCTCCCGGTCGTTGGCTGCAGTGCTGCGTGACGCCCTGCTCGGACAACGTGGGGGCCGACGTCCAGCAGGTGCCGCCGGGTCTCCCGACGGCTGAGCCCAGGAATCGTCCCCATCCCCGATGCGCCGGGAAGCGGCCGGTCAGTCCGTCGGGCGGGCCGCGCCGCGCCCCGCAAGCAATGACCACAGCCGGTCCCGGAGCGCGACGAACGTGGCGGACCGGTGGAACACCACGACGAACAGCGCGTTCGGGATCAAGACGGTGAGCAGCGCCTTCGCCACCAGTCCGAGAAGCGTGTCCGCCGCGAGGAAGGACGTCGCCGCCCGGGTGATCACACAGGCGGCGACCAGGAGCGCGGCGAAGCCGACCTGCCGCAGGAAGTATGGGCTGACCCGCTCGAACAGGTAACGGCGGAAGAGAACCAACGGCTCGAACCACAGGTTCGTCAACAGCCGCGAAAGGGCTGTCGCGTACAGCACCCCAGGTACGCCGAACTCCCGGCCCAGGACCACGGACAGCACGATGTTGAGGGCAGCCGTCACCAGGAACACGTACTGGGTGTCACGGAAGAGCCCGGTGGCCGTACGGAAGACCAGCACCGACGAGGTCACGCCGTACATGTAGAAGTTCAGGACGACCCCGACCAGAACCGCGTCGCTGAGCATGTACTGCTCACCCAGCCAGTAGCCGATCACGTCGCCGAGCAGCACGACGAACCCCACCGAGATCAGGCCGTAGATCCAGAACGCGAGCAGATGGATCTCCTCGAAGACCCGGATCCGGTTGGCCCCGTCGCTGCGGGCAATCAGGTTGCCGACGCTCGCGCCGAGCGAGGTGAAGACGAGATCGGTGAAAGTCATCGCCGCGCCGACCACGAGCATGTAGTTGGAGTAGTAGCCCAGGGCGGCAGTACCCACGATCACCGAGATCAGGATCGGGTCGGTGTTGTTCAAGATCACGCCGCCGACGCGATAGATGACCATCGCCCGCACCGCGTGCAGGACCCCGCGTCGCTCCTCGGTGTCAAGGCGCGTCCGTGGCCCTCGGATGTAGGGGTACAGGCGGCCGGCATGACGGAAGATGAATGCGTTGCTGAGCGCGGTGCTCAGGACCATGATCAGCACATAGGCCAGGTAGCTGTGCAGGGTCAGCAGGACCAGAATCTGAGCCAGGGTCCCGAGGCCGGTGAACACCCCGGCGTACACCTTGGTCAGATACAGCCGCTGGTCGGCGATCAAGAGGACCGAGCGGAACGCCATCAGGTAGCCGATGACGGTATTGGCCACGAACGCCAGGTAGTAGACCTCGAGGTGCTCGACCTTGGCTCCACCGTGCACGAGATCGCCCACGAAGGGCAGCAGCGCCAGACCGATGCAGGTCACCGCGAGGGCAACGTATCGGTAGAGCAACGCGCAGAAGCCGAGCAGACCGTTGACCGCGCGCGTGTCGCCCTCCTCGAGCGGGCGGTAGAGCGCGTACATCACCGCGGTGTTGAGCCCGAGGTCGGCGAGGGAGAGGACCGCGAGAAGGCTGACCAGCAGAGCATTGACACCGAGCAGCTGCGCTCCGAGGGTCGAGACGAAGACCGTGCGCGAGACGAAGCTCAGGATCGCCAGCGCGAGCTGGGTGACCAGCCCGACCGAAACGTTGCGAGCCGAATTGGCGGTCCGTGACGAGCTCACCGTCCTGGATCCTCACCCGACATCAGCGCAGGCCTCCGCTCGAACCAAGTCGCAGTGCGGCAAGCACCGTGCGCACGTGTCCTCCGCGCAGCAGCCGAACGATGAGCCGGTTGGTTCTGCCGAGCTGTCCATGCGACCACAGCTCGTCGAGAAATGCCTGCACCTCACCATCGCGAAGCGTCTCGCTCAGCTGACTCGCCTTGGCAGAGAACGAGAGCGACCGGGTGGTGGCAGTGGACCGCAAGGTAACCCGAAGGGCGGTCGCGCCGCGCGATGCTCGGAGATCGCAGACGTCCACCTCGGCAAGGCCCCAGCTCCGCGCCAGGCTGGTCAGCCCGTCGAGAGCCATCAGCCGCAGCCGGAGCTGATCGGGGCGGAAGACGTTGCCCAACGTCGGGATCGGTCGCTGCACGTAGTGCACGTATGCATCATCGGTCACGACGACGTGCTCGCACGCTGCGAGCACGTCGGCGTTGAACACCATGTCTTCGACCGAGTCCAGCCCTTCGGGGAACTCATGGTTTCCTTCGACCAGCACGCTCCGCCGATACAGCTTGTTCCAGGCATAGCCAACGAAGTTCACAAGTTGCGGGCCGAAGTCGGGCGTTGCCACAGCTGGCTCGACCGATTGCGGTTCCGGTCGCCGGGTCTCCGTGCGGCGTAGCTTCCCGGCCGCATCCACGAAGTCCACGTGGTAGCCGGTCAGGACCACATCCGCACCGGCCAGCTCGGCGCGTTGGAGGAGACCAGCGATCCAGCCGGGGTCAGCCCAGTCGTCCCCGTCGAGGAACGCGACGTAGGGGGCACGCGCGCGTCGAAGCCCGGCGTTACGCGCTGCCGACACGCCAGCATGCGGTTCGTGAATCACCGTGATCCTCGGATCCAGGCTCGCGTACTCATCGCAGAGCAGTCCGGTGTTGTCGGTCGAGCCGTCATCGACGAGCAGGATCTCAAGGTCCGCGTGCGTCTGCTCGCAGACCGAGTCGAGGCAACGACTGAGGTAGCGATCAACGTTGTGGACGGCGACCACCACCGACACGGCCACGCCCGTCACGGCGTGAGCCCGTAAAGGTGGTAGAGCCGGTCGACAGAGGTCGACACGTCGTAGCCTGCACTCGCGAGAGCGGGCTCGATCTCCTCGGCCGATGGCCGCGCCCGCCCCACCTGTCCGATCGCCTCGACCCAGGGCGCCACGTCGCCGATATCCAGGTAACGGACGAGCCCGAGGCCGAGATCGACCTCGGCTGTGACCCGGCTGGAGACCAGGCTGGGCGTCCCCGCCGCCTGAGCCTCCACCACCACCACCGGTAGCCCTTCACGCCGCGACGGCAACAGGTGCACGTCGAAGGCGCGCATCAGGTCCGGGACGTCGTGCCTCAGACCGAGGAAGCGCACCCTGTCTTCCAGGCATGAGCCTGCGACGGCAGCCTCGACCGCACCGCGCTCACTCCCATCCCCCACTAGAGCCAGCACCACGTCCAACCCCGCAGCTCGAGCGGCACGGACGACCTGGATCAGGAACTCATGGTTCTTCACCGGCTCCATGCGTGCGACGGATCCCAGCAGCAGCGTCTCCGCGCCAACCCCGAGCTGAGCCCGCAGCGCATCGGAGCTGCGGTCGGGACCGGGAAGGAATGCCGCGACGTCGATGCTGTTGCGGATCAGCACGCCGCGCTCGGACCACTGCTTGCCGAAAAGGTAGCGGCCGGCGTCCTCGCCGCACCCGGCCAGGACGGTGGCGTTGCGGGTGATCACTCGACGCGCGACGGCGAAGTACGCACGTCGTCGCAACAGGGAACCGCCGACGCTGCCGGTGCTGTGCGCGTGCGTGACTCGGACGGGGACCTCGGCCTTGCACGCCGCACGCATCGCCACCGACGAGGCGTGCGCGACGTGCGCGTGGACGACGTGGAACGGTCCGTCTGCACCCATCATGCGCGTCATGGCGGCCAGGCTCTGGCGGTATCCCGCATCACCCGGCGGCGGCACCGTCAGGATCCGGCCACCCAGACCGCCGATCTCGGCGTCATAGGCCGACTCGGACCCGGTGAAGGCCAGGAAGTCGAACTGAAGGCGGGTTCGGTCGATGCTGCGGTAGAGGTTCATCACCATCGTCTCGGCACCGCCGAGATTCATCGCTCCGACGACGTGCAGGACCCGGGGAGGCTGCTCGGTCATCGCTGGTTGATCCAGTGGAAGTTCTCCAGCGATGGCGTGCTCGTGGTGTCGAAGTACCAGAACACACCGAAGATGGCGACCGTCACCACCGTGGCAAGAGCGACGAAGCGCCGGTCCTCCATGTTGAACAGGCGCGGGATCGCCAGCGCGCTGTAGACGCCGGTGTAGATCGCAAACCGGGCCAGGTAAGCACTGCCCGAGGACGCCAGCAGGATCGCGGCGTTGACGAAGAGCACATTCGCGTAGAAGAAACCGGCCTCGTCCAGGCGGTCCTTTCGGGTGAAGAGCGCATAGAACACTGACGGCCCGAAGGCGGCCACGATCCGCAGCCTGCTGACGTGACGCGCGAAGTATGAGCCGGTCGACTGGTCGCCTTGCTTGATGGCGTCGATGATGTCGCCGGCATAGCGGTACGCCGCGCCCGCCGCCACCGTGAGGCCCAACAGGATCACCACGCGGCCGATACCGAGACGAGCGCGGGGCACCCAGTAGAGCAACACCATCACGATCGCGCTGATGTGGAAGAGACTTGCAACGAGCACCACCAGCAGATACTTCCGGAACTTCCGCTCCAGGATGTACCGATGGCCCGCGAAGAGGATCGCGCAGGCAACGTACTGGCGGATCCCGTTGAACGAGCCTTGCCAGGTCGAGGTGAGGATGTAGAGGGCAATGCTCAGCGCGAAGGCAGTGCTGTTCCGGTAGATCGTCCGGACCGTGAGGCCCACAGTGATCACCGCTGCCACGGCGAACATGCTGGCGTAGTCATCGTTGATGAACTGCCCGATCTTCGCGATGACGTTGATGCCCGGCTCGCGGAGCGGTCGCAGGTCGCTCCACGGGACGCTCTTGTAGCGGTCGTAGACCAGGGCGTAGGTGTCGTAGTCGGTGCCCACCCGCCAGCGGAACGCTGCGACGAAGGTCAGCACCAGGCCTGCAAGAACCGCGAAGATCCAGCGCGACAAGCTCTTCCCGCCGAGGTCGTCGACGGTGTCGCCGCCCAGGTATCCGAGCCCGCGGTCGCGCGAAGCCGCGCTCCGCTGGGAGAGGAGCGCGGCGCCGACGGCGAGCACGATCACGATGTAGTAGACGTGCATCAGAGACCGGCCTTCATCGCGACGGCGCCCGCCACCGTTGGTATCGCCGGTACTCGAGCATCAGCCTGCCTGGCAAGAACGCCTTCAGGAGCGCCAGCGCTGGGCGAGCGTACCAACGGGCGGGATAACCCAACAGCGCGTAGCCGATCAGGGTCGTCCTGAACAGCCGCACCCTGGACAGGAACGTCCGGCGTCGGATGGCGTCGCGATCCTCCCGGACGAGATAGAGCGGCTCGGCAAGGTTCCGCCCCTTGAATCCCTGATGGTAGAACCGGAACCACAGGTCGTAGTCCTGCCCGCGGGTCGTGCGCGGCGAGACTGTGTAGCCGCCAAGCGCCTCATACACGCTCCGGTAGGTCAGGATCGTCGCGTGACAGAACGGCACCCCGTCACGCAGTGCGAACCGGTCCGGTGCGTCTGGCACGCGCACGATGTCCGCCGGCCCCGAGGCGTCGAACCGCCGAACCGCGGTGCCGACCAGATCCGCGTCGGAGTGCTCATCCAGGAAGGCGACCTGGGTCTCGAGTCGCTTGGGCAGGGACACGTCGTCCGCGTCCATCCGTGCCACCAGCTCCCCGCGAGCCACCGCCAGGCAGCGGTTCAACGAAAAGGAGAGGTGGGAGTTCTCCTCGTTGCGCAGCAGCACGAACCGGTCACCATGCTCGGCCGCAAGCCCCCGCAGCAGCTCATGGGTTCCGTCGGTCGAGCAGTCGTCGCAGACGACCAGCTCCCAGTCCTCGAACGTCTGAGCCACGATCGACTCGACGGCCTCGGCGACCGTGTCGACGCAGTTGAACGCCGCCATGATCACCGACACCCGTGGCGCGACGGCGCCGCCCGGTGCACTCACAGATGCTCCACGTGCTTGCCACGCACCCGGCGCCGCGTGTCCAGCACGTAGGTCGTGCTGTTCTCCAGCAGGTCGTAGTCGAAGTCGTCGTGGTCGGTGACCAGAACCGCGACGTCGCAGGCGTCAAGAACCTCCCGGCTCAGTGCCCGTCGCTCGACGAACCCCGGCACCTGTCGGTCCGCGACATGGGTGTCGCACACGGTCAGGTGGGCACCGAGGGCATGCAGAAGCTCCAGGATGCGGAGCGACGGTGACTCCCGCGCATCGCCGGTGTTCTTCTTGTAAGCCAGGCCGAGCACCAGGATGTTGCTCCCCGACACGCTGCGCTGGGTTGCGTTCAGGGCCAGGATCAGCCGACGCACGACGTAGTCGGGCATGTGGTCGTTGACGTCATTGGCCAGCTCCACGAAACGGAAGCTGTGGCCGAGCGTCTTGCGCACCTGCCAGGACAGGTACGAAGGATCGACCGGAAGACAGTGCCCACCGACGCCCGGGCCGGGCGTGAACCGCATGTAGCCGAACGGCTTCGTTGAC
Organism: Marmoricola sp.; assembly: GCA_025965195.1. GTDB lineage: Bacteria > Actinomycetota > Actinomycetes > Propionibacteriales > Nocardioidaceae > Marmoricola. The sequence continues at coordinate 25,751 of JAOPXK010000093.1, read as the reverse complement.
GCGGCGTCGATTGCCTCCCAGACGTCGATGCCGAGGTCCTTGGCGAAGACGGCCAGCTCATTGACCAGGGCGATGTTGACGTGACGGAAGGTGTTCTCCAAGAGCTTGGTCAACTCGGCCTCCTTGGGCGTGGAGACCGGCACCACCGTCTCGACCAGGCTGGCATAGAGGTCGATGACCCGCTTCATCCCCTCGGCGCCCAATCCGGAGACGACCTTCGGCGTATTGACGAAGTTGTAGACCGGGTTGCCGGGGTCGATCCGCTCGGGTGAGTAGCCGACGAAGAAGTCGGTACCGGCGGACAGACCACTGCCGGCCTCGAGCAGCGGGACCATGAGTTCCTCGGTGGTGCCCGGGTAGGTCGTCGACTCCAGGACAACGGTGGCGCCGACCTTCAGGTGCAGCGCAAGCCCGCGCGAGGCATCCTCGATGAAGCTCAGGTCAGGAAGGGTGTCGCGCAGTGGCGTGGGTACCGTGATGATCGCGTAGTCGAAACCGGCAGCGTCGTCGATGCTGACGGTGGGCCGGAACCGACCCGATTCCACGGCGGCCCGGACGATGTCGCCCGAGACATCCTCGACGTACGACCTGCCGCTGCGCAGCTGGTCGACCCGTTCGGTGTCGATATCGAGCCCGACCACGTCATAACCGACCTCGACGGCGCGCATCGCGATCGGCAGTCCGACGTAGCCCTGGCCGACGACGACCAGTCGTGGTGAAGGCGGGTTCACGCGATGTACTCCTGCATCCAGGCAACGGTCTGAGCGAGGCCGTCGCGCAGCTCGGTCGGCTCCACAGAGCCGAAGAGAGAGGTGATGAGTGTGCTGTCGGCCTGGGAGTCGCGGACGTCGCCCGCCCGCGTGCCGACGTGCTCGAGCGGGACGGCACGATCCAGCATGTCCTCGAGCAGGGCCACCACGTCGAGCAGGGAGTGGCGCGTGCCGAAGGCCAGGTTGACCGGGTCGGTCGAGGTAACGCGGCGCTCGAGAGCATCCCCGATCGCAGCGACCACCGTGCCGACGAAGGTGAAGTCGCGCGTCTGCTTGCCGTCGCCGTGCACCACCAGCGTCGTCCCGGTCACCGCCGCGTGGGTGAAGGCAGGTACGACCGCGGCGTACGCGTGGCCAGGGGCCTGCAGCGGGCCGTAGACGTTGAAGAACCGGAAGGCGAGCGTGGGCAGGCCGAAGACCTGCTGGTGTGCCAGGGCGTAGGACTCCGCGGCCAGCTTGCTCACCGCGTATGGGCTCAGTGGCATCGGCCGCATCGACTCCACCTTCGGCAGGATCGGGTTCGCACCGTAGACCGAGGACGACGAGGCGAGTATGACGTGCGCGCCTCGGGCCCGGGCTTTCTCAAGCACCCGCAGACTCCCGGTGGCGTTGACCTCGTGGCTGAGCAGCGGGTTCTCGATCGAGCGCGGCACCGACGGCAGAGCTGCGAGATGGACGATGGCGTCGGCGTCGTTGAGTGCCTCGAGGTCGTGGTCGTCGAGGATGGATCCCTCGACGAACTCCAGGTCCAGCCCGGCGATGTTGCGCTCATAGCCGGTCGAGAGATCGTCGAGGACCGTGATTTCGGCTCCCCGGTCGAGCAGGTGTCGTGCAAGGTTGGCGCCGATGAACCCCGCGCCTCCGGTGATCGCGACTCTCATGAACTGATCCTTGACCTAGATTGCTGCGCGTGGGCTCCTGTCACCAGTTCGCTCCACGCCTGCCAGACCGTCTCCTGGGCGAACCCGTCGACGACGCGACGTCGCGCCGCCTGGCCCATCGTCGTACGCCTCTCGTCGACCCCCAGCAGCTCGAGGACCAGTTCCTGCACGTGTCGCACATCCCCCTTCGCGGAGCAGAGTCCTGTCGTCTTGTCCTCGATCGCGTCCACCACACCAGTGACACCGAAGGCCACAGCCGGGACCTCGCAGGCGGCCGCTTCGAGCACCACCGTGGGGAGCCCTTCCCGGCTCGAGAGCATCAGCAGTAGGTCCGATGCACGATAAACCGCCTCGATCGCGTCCACGTGGCCCACCTGCATGACCCGCGGCAGCGCACGCAGCCCCGCGAGCGCCCTCTCGTCCGCGGGACCGGCGGGCTCCTCCGTCCCGGCGACCAGGAGCCACGCGTCGGGGACCGCTGCGGCGACCCGGTCCCAGACGTCGACCAGCGCTCCGATGCCCTTGTCCTTGGTGAGGCGGCCGACGAAGGCGACGACTCGGGCTTCTGGCGGAAGGCCGAACGTGGCCCGCGCGTCGAGCACGCCGTCCGGTCCAGCCGGCACGAAGCGCTTGACGTCAACCCCGTTGGCCGAGCCGTGCCCGAGCACCACCACCTTGGCGGGTCTGACGACGCGGGCGGCCAACAATGCGTCGCGCAGACTGGGGCTGACAGCAACGACCCGAGTGGCGCAGCCACAGGCGAGCCGTTCCAGCGCCACCAGCAGACGGCGTCGACGGCCCGCAAGACCTTGGGCGCGGAAGCCGTGGACAAGGTAGATCCGCTCCGGGACGCGGGTCAGGAATGCCGCGACCATCCCCAGCAGGCCCATCTTCGGTGTCCCGAGCACGACGACGTCCGGGCGGATGCGGTGCAGCAGCCGCCAGGTGCGGATCAGCGCGGCCGGGTCAGTCGCCGACGGCTCACGAGCCATGGGGACGTGGTGGACCGCGGCGACACCTTCGCGTTGGGCGAACGCCTCGAGGCCGGGCTCGCCGCATACCAGATGGACCTGCCACCCCTGCGCCGCGAAGTGCCCGAGCTGGCCGACGAGAAACATCCTCGCGGTGACGGCGGCAGTGACCCCGAAGAGGATGCGAGGCTGGCGATGGTGGGAGCGGGATGCCCTCATCGTGCAGGCACCCCCATGACGGTCGAGCCGTCCTGCACGTCGCGCACCACGCAGGCGGATGCGGCCACGACGGCTCTCGCGCCGATGTGGAGGCCCTGCAGCACGACGGCGCCAGCGCCGACCAACGTGCCCTCGCCGACCACGCAGTCTCCGGACACCGTGGCGTTCGGGTTGACGCTGACCGCGTCCTCGATCCTGGTGTCGTGCCCGATGACGGAGTGCGGGTTCAGGTGGACGTGCCAGCCGAGCGTGACATTGGTTCCGACGCTGACACCGGCGCAGATCACGGTTCCAGCACCAATCTCTACCTGCGTCCCGACGACCGCGGACGGGTGCCGGAGGACGGCAAATGCGTAGTCGGCCGCCGCGAGCCGACTGGCGATCTCGCTGCGCGGACCGGGGCCACCGACGCCGATCACGACCGTCGCCCCAGCGGGGATCTCGCCCACGCTGCCGAGGAACCTCACCCCCCGCGCGTGCAGGCGCTCGAGGTTGAGACTGCTGGGTGCATCGTCGACCACCCCGAGGATGTTCCAGGTTGGTTCGACGGCATTTCTGGCCTCGGCGACGTCGAGCGCCTCTCGCCCGAAGCCGCCGGCCCCGACGACCACCAGCGGCTCAGTCACGAATGCTCTCGCTGCCACGGAACTCCGCCATCGTCGGCGAGCTAGCGTCCGAGATGCCGCTGCGACTGAGGACACGCGCCACGGTCAGGACGATGATCCGCAGGTCGAGAGACAGCGACCGCTTCTCGACGTACTCGAGGTCAAGGCCGAACTTCTCGTCCCACGTCAGTGCGTTGCGGCCGCTCACCTGGGCCAGACCGGTGATCCCGGGTGTGACCTCGTGTCGACGTCGCTGCTGGTCGGTGTAGCGGTCGAGATACTGCACCAGCAGCGGCCGTGGACCCACCAGACTCATCTCCCCTTTGAGCACATTCCACAGCGACGGTAGTTCGTCCAGGCTGGTGGCGCGGAGGAGCTTGCCGAACCCGGTCAGTCGATCGGCATCGGTGACGAGCCCGCTCACCGGATCAGTCTCGAGCATCGTCCGGAACTTGACCAGTTCGAAGACCTCTTCGTCCTTGCCGGGTCTCAGCTGACGGAACAGGACGGGCGACCCCAGGTTTTTCCGCACCAGCACAGCGAGCACCACCTGCAAGGGTGCAGTCAGCAGCAAGCCCACGAGGGCGCCCACCACGTCGATCACCCGTTTCACCGGGTCATAGGTGCGCGCACTCACTGCAGAAGCCCGGACCCGGCGATCGCGGTCAGCACCGACGCGAACTGCGCGTTAGTCATCGCCGAGCCCGATGGCAGCGTCAGACCTCGTAGGAAGATCTGGTCTGCGGTCCCGTTCAAGGTCGCTGGACAGTCAGCATTCACGGGTTGTAGATGCATCGGCTTCCACATTGGCCGCGTCTCGATCCCGCTGCCACGCAACTTCTCGCCGAGCTCAGCGACCGACCAACCAGCGACCTCGCTGTCCACACTGATCGCAGTCAGCCAGCAGTTGTCCTCGGAATCGTTCTCTCCACCGAAGATGCGGACGCCTGGGCAGTCTGCGAAGAACTGGCGGTAGTGCACACGCCACCCTCGACGCCGGCTCATCATTCCATCCAGCCGAATCAGCTGTGCCCGCCCGAGTGCGGCCAGAAGGTTCGACAGTCGATAGTTGTAACCGATCTCGGTGTGCTCGTAGTGCGGAGCAGGCTGGCGCGCCTGGGTCGACAGATAGCGGACATGCGCGGCCAGATCCTCGTCGGCGGTGAGCAACATCCCTCCACCGGAGGTGGTCATGACCTTGTTGCCGTTGAAGGACAGCACGGAAGCGTGCCCGAACCCACCTGCGGGGCGGCCTGCGTGCGTGGCGCCGAATGCTTCGGCCGAGTCACACAGAACGCGAATGCCGTGGCTCTCTGCGATCCGCTCGATCGAGGTGTAGTCGACGCATTTTCCGAGGAGATCGACCGGGATGATCGCGGCGATGTTGCGGCCCTGTGCCCGCGCCTCCACGATCGCCTGTTCAAGAAGCTCCGGGTCAATGTTTCCGGACACGGGATCGGAGTCGACGAACCATGGCTGCGCTCCGACATAGCGGATCGCATTTGCGGTCGCCGCAAATGTCAGAGTCGACGCAAGGACGATGTCACCGGGCTTGACTCCCCACGAGACCAACGCGAGATGCAACGCCGCCGTACCCGACGACAGTGCGACGGCATACGGAACTCCGCACCTCTCGGCGACTTCACTCTCGAAGGCATTCAGATCGGGGCCGGCAGGTGCGGCCCAGCCAGACTGGATTGCTCTTGCGACATATTCCTGCTCGAGCGCCCCGACATCCGGGGTCGACATCAGCACCTCAAGGCTCATGCGTCGACCGGCTTGCTCATCCGCGACCTCATGTCCGCACAGGCCCGCTCCAGCAGCTTGGTCGTCTCTTCGGTGCCCGACCATGGATCGAGCTCGATGGCCTCGTGGGCGCCGTACGCCGGCACAGGTGTGTGCGAGATCAAGGGATGCGCCGGACGCTCGTCCTGCTCACCCTCACCGAAAAGGTCCTCATCCATCTTCTCGCCGGGCCGGAGACCGGTGTAGATGACGTCGACATCCTTGCCCGACAGCTCGATCACCTGGCGAGCCACCGAGTCGATCGACACGGGCTGGCCCATGTCCAGCACCAGCGCTTCCCCATCGCGGCCGATGACGGCCGCCTGGATCACCAGCTGGACGGCTTCGGGGATGGTCATGAAGTACCGCGTCACATGGGGATCGGTCACGGTCACTGGTCCGCCGGTCGCGACCTGCGCTGCAAAGGTGGTCAGGACTGAGCCCCGACTTCCGAGGACGTTGCCGAAGCGGACACTCAGATACGTCCCGGCGGCCGCTTTCGCCACCGAGGCAGTCAGCCCCTCCGCAAGACGCTTGGAGTAGCCCAGCACGCTGCACGGGTTCGCTGCCTTGTCGGTGGAGATGTTCACGAACCGCTCGACGCCACATGCGGCCGAGGCCTCGAGCATGGTCAGCGTGCCCCAGACGTTGGTCTTGATCGCCTCGCCGGGAGCCCGCTCCAGCAACGGAAGGTGCTTGAGCGCTGCCGCGTGGAAGACCACGTGCGGCCGACGTCTTTCGAAGAGCTCCACGACGAACTGGGTGTCCCGGATGTCGCAGAGGACGGTCGCATCCGTGTCGAGCAGTGCCGTGCCGTGGATCGACAGCTCAACGGCGTGCAGCGCGGACTCGTCCCGATCCAGCATGATCAGCTCAGCTGGACCCAGCTTTGCCAGCTGTCGGCAGAGCTCCGAGCCAATCGAGCCGCCGGCGCCGGTGACCAGCACGCGCTTGTCGCTGAGATAGCCCGCGATCGCGGCGATGTCGGTGTCGACCACCCGTCGACCGAGCAGGTCAGTGACATCGATGTCGCGGATGTCGGAAATCTCCACCTGGGTGGGGACGAGGAGCTCAACGGGGCTGGGGAGCACCTTGACGTCAATGTCTGCTGCCTTCGCCAGGCTGGTGAGCCGACGGATCAGGCCGGACGGCGCGCTCGGGATCGCGATCACGACCGTTGACGCGTGGGTCCTCGCGGCTATTTCCACAAGCTTGTCGGTGGTCCCCATCACCTGGATGCCGCGGATCCGACGGTGCCGCTTCAGCGGGTCATCATCGACGATCGCGACCGGGGACCAGCGACTGCTCGGCTCGCGCAACATCGACACCACGAGCTGGTGTCCGGCCTCGCCTGCGCCGATGACGACAACCGGGATCTTGTTGGTCGATCTCGACGAGCTGGGCGCCTGATCAGACCAGACCCGATAGGCACCGCGTGCCCAGATCATCAAGGTGAGCGCAGCGAACGGCGCCATTGCCGCAACGGCACCATTGATCCGGACTCCGAGCACGATGTTGACGACATTCTCCCCGAGCCCCACCAATGCGACCACTGCGACCAGCAGCACCACCTCATCGAAGCTGCCGAGCTTCGCGCGGCCCTGGTGCACCTTCAAGGTCCAGCCGATCACAAGAAGTGCCGCCGCACAGAGAAGGCCGGCGCATGCCGAGTGCACGATGGAGGTGCGGTCGACATCACCGATCACGCGCTGGACCGCCGAGAGGACGACGAACCCGGCAACCCAGCACAGTCCGTCATAGGTTGCGAGGAGGCTCATCCGGAACGGTCGAACCCTGTTGATGAGTCGGCACAGCCAGGCGTGGTCCAAATCCATCTCCCGAGATCAGATGAGACGGTGGACAGCCTAGGGGATCCGCCTCTCGGATTCGCCCGAATCAGCCAAGAGAGACAGGGAAATATTGATGTCTTCTACTACCGGTGAGTATCGAACTCAGTTCGACCGGGTCCGGCCGTAGTCATCCTCGAGGCGGACGATGTCGTCCTCACCGGTGTAGGCACCGAGTTGAACCTCCACGATGACGAGCTCCTGCTTGCCGAGGTTCGCGATCCGGTGAGCGGCGCCCTGGGCGACGTCGATCGACTCACCCTTGGCGACCACGGAGGTGGTGTCCCCGACCGTGCAGGTGGCCTCGCCCTGGATCACCACCCAGTGCTCGGAGCGGTGTTCGTGGGTCTGCAAGGACAACCGTGAGTCCGGCTTCACGTGGATCCGCTTGATCTTGTAGCCCTCGTTGACATCGATGACATGCCAAGACCCCCATGGACGCTCTTCTGAGTCCAGACTCACAACCGTTCCTTCTGTTCGAGTGATGTGGTTCCGAGATGTGGTTTCGACAAGCTCAACCACCGGTGTTCAACTCGGCCACCGGCGCGCGTCAGCCACAGGCTGAGCCCACCGTACGCGTTGCGGCGCCGGTCGCCATGCCTGGTGTCATGGTGAGACGAGCACCCTTCGTCTGGCCGGGACCAGTCCGGGTCTGCCAGGTCATCTTGACGGTTCGACCGGGCTTGAGCAGTACGGCGAACGTGGCGACCGGCCGTCCGCGGTCGTCGACCGACGGCACGACCGAGTGCTTGCCGTCGAACTGGAAGTTCGTCAGCTTCCCGCCGACCGGCCCGTAGACCCGGCCGAACACCAGCTGCTGACCGGGCGGGGTTCCGTAGATCCCACCACCGGTGATGAACACCGGGAGGTCCTTCGCGTCCGCCGGCGCGAGGGAGGTGAACGTCGCACTCCCGGCCAGCTGTTGAACGCCGCTGACGCAGCTTGCGGACGTCAGGTTCGCCGTCGACCGAAGGTAGTAGGACATCTTCGAACCCGTTGCGTCATTGAGATACAGCCCGACCTCAGGGGTAGCGCTGTTCTTGAAGGACAGCTCACCCGCGAGCTGGGTGCCGTCGATCTCCTTCTGTTCCGACGGTTCGAACGAGTGGACGTGGATCCGACCCTCATCCACGCTCCGCGAAATGTTCTGCATCAGCGCTGTCGGCGACCTGACGCCTCCAGTCAGCTTGGCGAAGACGCCCGAGGCAACGGCCTCGAAGAAGTCGTTCTGCTGCGCATCGGTGGGCAGCCGGAGATAGACCGCGTTGAGCAACTGGCTCGCCGCGTTGGCCGAGGTCAGCGTCACGCCTCCCGGCATCGTGAGCGGACCTGTCGCCGCCAGCAGGTAGGCGAGCGACACGGAGTCGACGCTGATCACGCCGTCCAGATGCTGGTGGTACTTCTTCGCCCACATGGCTCGCATCAAGTCGGCAGTCCGCGGGAACTCGGGCGTGAAGTTGGTGTCTCCCATGAATTCTGCGACTTGCGTGTCGTAGATCTCCCGCTCCGCTGTCGACTGCGGCAGGACCGGTTGCGGGAACTGACCGATCTCGGCGGCGTTGCTCTGCGTGCCCAGCGAGAGCTTGCCGTGGTCGGCCTTGAGGATCGCCAGCGCGCCGGGCAGCCCGCCGGTCGCTCGGATCTCGGCGTTGTTGTTGAAGGCCAGCAGATAGGTGCGCGGGCTGTCCTTGCCGAGCATCCCCGGTAGCACAGCAACGGCGCGGTTGGCGGCGTCGAAGGCCTGGTCGACGCTGTTCACCTGGTCTGCGAACTTGTCGTATGACGGCCGCACCCAACCGGAGAGCTTGTCGGCATCGATGTCGGCAAGCTTGTCCGCTTCTGCGGTCAAGGAGTTGTGAACCCGGCTGACCAGCGGTCGGAGTCCCTCGATCGCGGAGACGTTCATCCGACCGTGCTTGGGCGAGAGCTGTTCCGCGATGTTGGTGTCGACCTCAGCCACCAGGTCAGCAAGGGCCCCATGCGCCAGCCCGGCCCCCACGGTCGAGACGACGCGCACGGCATGCAGGTCATCGCCGACGTACGGCAGCACCTCGGCCACCCGCCAAAGAGGGGACTTGGTGTGGCCCTGAGCCGAGTCGAGGTTCGTCGTCATCGACGTCAGCGCGATCTTCGCGGCCGACTGGTCATGGCCCAGCACCGCCGTCCGCAGCTGGGTCGCGTCGAACTCGGCGCTCAGCAGGTCGCTACGGACCGTACGGACCGTCCAGGTGAAGTAGCCGCCCACGGCAACAAGGACGACGAGTGCGGCCAGCAGCCACAGCCGCTTTCGGCGTCTTGGCCGCTCGGGCTGAGCCACGCTGCTCACCGGTCACCTCTGATCCTGGGTCGCGACACAGTAGCGATCCCGCCGATCTGCCTTGACGAAGGCCCCGGTCCCACGAGGGGACCGGGGCCTTCGATGATCAGGCGTTGTAAAGGTCAGCTGATCTTCAGCGAGCGGACCTGAAGCAGGCAGCTCTTGTAGCTCGCACTGTTCGGGACGAACTTGACGTTGACCCTGTAGTTCCCCTTGGGCAGCGCGCTGTTCGCGAACTTTTGCTTGCCACTCGTGTAGGCGTGCGTCGAGGTTCGGTTGATCGAGCCGTCCAGCTTGTGGGCGATCACGATGAACGTGCCGCGGGCTACCGCGTTGCCCGGCACATCAACCTGGATGCCTGCCTGGAACCTGTTCGGCGCAGGAGCCTGGGCGCCGGTCACACCAAAGTGGCAGACAACATGGATGGAGCCCGGGTAGGCGGCCTGCGCGGATCCCGCAAAGAGCGCAACGCCCGAGACGGCCATCAACAGCGTGACAGCGAACGAAGTGAAGATCTTCATGACGGAGACTCCCCGAAAGAGTTGGTTGTGACGTGTCGCGAGAGCGAGTGTAGCTGCGATCGTTGCAGATTGCGCCTATAAGCTGCATCGTTTTTCCGAGATCCGGGGTCAGCGAACACGCCACTACCGGCGTGCAGCCACCATCCGGCGGCGTCCCGTTGCCAGCTGCGACCAGTGGCATGGGCGAGCTGGGCCAACGCCGGCGAGCCGGTCATGCCGAGCCCGTAGAGCAGCGCCCCGGCGACGGGCGTACGGCGAGCTCCGGCCTGCGCGGCAAGGGCATTGCGCAGCACCGCGTCGGTCGCGGTCGTCCTCGGGAGGTGGCCGAGCGCACGCGCGGCTGAGATCGCGATGACGTCGTGCGGATCGTCGATGAGCTGGTGGAGCTGGAGCCGTTGTCGCTCCGTGTGCAGGTAGCGGGCCAGCCGGGCCAGGCTCTCCCGGAAGGTAACCGGCAGCTGCACCTGCAACAGGTCGAGGAGCTGGTTGTCGAGCGCCTCGCGGAACGGTGAGGCGCCCAGCAGCCAGGCCGCGTGGTAGCGGCACTCGGAGCTGCGGTGGAACAGTGCCTCCCGGATCAGTCGAGGCAGCATGTTGTCCTCGGCGTACGTCGAGTTGGCGCCCGACACCCGGCCGACAGTTCGCCGAGTGCCGTCCGCGAGGGACCGCGCGAGCTCACCGGCACGGCCGGCGGCGACGGTCTCGCCATGCTCGAGCACGTAGCCGAGCCGCTTGCGGCCGATCTGCGCGGCGGCGGCGGCCAGCATGCCTTGCACCCCGGCCGGTAGCGCCGCGATGAGCTCGGCGAGCGTATCGACAGCAGACTGCGGGTCGGCGCGCCAGCGGGCGAGCACGAAGACCTCGAGCCGGGCCTGTTCGGCAGGTGTGAACTGACCACGGCGGAGCTTCTGGGTGGCCGTCCACACCGCGACCCGGAACGCATCGGCATCGAGCGGGTCCTCGAGCATCTCGAAGATCAGCCGGGTGGCCTCCCGGCTGTCGAAGAGGTCAAGCTCCCCGATCGGGTTGTTCACGATCTGTACGAACGGGGTGTGAAGATACTCGTCGATCGCGGCGAGCAGGTGGGCCTGCGCCCGCGGCACGCGCGAGAGGTTCATCATCGACGTACTCAGCTCACGGAAGCCGACGCCGACGCCGCGCGGAATCATCCCGACCAGGGTGTGCGCGAGGCGCTCCCATGTCGCCGCGCGCAGGTGAGCGAGCGGCACCAGCGAGAGGTGCCAGCCGAGGTCCTGCCACTCGGCAGGCGAGGCCTTGCCCTCCTCGGCCGACTCGATCAGGAAGTCCAGCCTCGCGGAGAACTCCGCACTCGCGGGGTCGAAACGCGGTCGGATCAGCTTGTCACGGACACCGGGAATCGTGGCCCGCAGATAGGCCACGACCGAGGTCAGCTGGCCGGGATCGGTGTCGAGGATCTGCTCATAGGCAAGCAGCGCGTCGTAGGAGATGGGGATCTCGCCGGACTCCCAGCGACTGACCAGGCTCCTGCTGACCGGTGCGCCGGCCCGCGCCATCGCGCCCGTGAAGGAACGCCCGTCGCGCAGTGAGTCGTCTCGATGATGAAGTCGCGACATCGCGAGCAACCAGCCGATGCGCGCTTCCAGATCAGGCCGTTCGGCATTGATCGGCGTCGCGTCGTACGCGATCTTCTGCAACCGCCCTGCGCGCTTTCCTTGCATCGGCGACCCCCGTCCCGAGTGACTTTGTCGTCACCGAAGCATAGGCCGCACGTGTAGCCCGATTTCCGGATCGACGAGGACTTCCTGGCCGGCGGCGATGCCATCGGCCTTGAGTACGGCATCGAGTGGCACCGCTCGCTTGATCAGGCCGAGCGCGATCGGGCCGAGCTCGTGGTGGTGTGCGGAGCTGCCGACGAAGCCGACCTCGCGCTCGTTGTGGATCAGCGGGGTGCCGCGTTTGGGCAGCCGGTTGTCGGAGCCGTCGAGGTGCAGCAGCGTCAGTCGGCGCGGCGGACGGCCGAGCGTGTGCACCCGCGCGACCGTCTCCTGGCCCCGGTAGCACCCCTTGTCGAGATGTACGGCGGAAGGGATCCAGCCCATCTCGTTGGGAATCGTCCGATGGTCGGTGTCGAGGCCGAGCCGGGGTTCACCGCGCGCGATCCGGAGCGCCTCGAAGGCCCACATGCCTGCGGCCGGACCGACCGCTGCGGCGTACGTCGACAGCTCGGCGCGCGGGACGAAGTCGTATTTGCCCAGCCCACTGGTGGGACGCCAGGCAACCGCGATCTCGTCAGTCACGTCAGCGACCTCGACACGCATCATGAACCGCATCCGGTCCAGCCAGTCGACCAGGCTCGCGGCCTCGTCGGGCTCGACATGAGCGGTGAAGGCCTCACCGTCGTCGACGCCGTACATCGCATGCTCGACGTGGCCCTGGGGCGAGAGGAGCAGGGCGGCCGTCGCGATCCCGGGCTGCAACGCCTCGAGGTGCTGGGTGGTCAGCGCGTGCAGCCAGGTCAACCGGTCCGGGCCACTGACGCGCAGCACCCCGCGGTGCGAGAGGTCGACGAAGCCGTCGCCCGACTCGAGCGTGCGCTGCTCGCCAGTGAGCGATCCGTAATGCGCGGCGACCGGGGCGTCGATGCCGTCACCCGCCACTGCTCCGGGAAATCCGAGCAACGGGCTCACATACGTCATCGGCTGCACCTCATGTCCATCCCAACAGTGTCGCGCACGCCGACATTCCGGATCACGCGCTCACTCCGCGGAGACGCAGTCCTGACACAGCCCGAACACGGTCAGGTGTCCGTAGTCGGGAGTGAAGGAGTGAGAGCCGGCGAGGTCCCCGATCGCTGCCTCCATCTCCTCCCGGCCGACGCTGATCACATTGCGGCAGCGCCGACACACCAGGTGAGCATGCTCATGCCCCAAGGCCGAGTGGTACGTCGGAGCCCGATCCTCGATGTGGGCGTGATGGATCAGGCCGAGCTCGTCGAGCAGCTCCAGCGTCCGGTAGACGGTGGACAGGTTGATCGCGCTCGAGTGCACCCGCACCTCGGCGTACACGGCATCAGGCGTGGCATGTCCGAGGTGCTCGACCGCCGCCAGCACGAGCTCGCGCTGCGGCGTCAGCCGGTGGCCACTGGCGCGCAGCCGTTCCTGCCAGCTCGCGAAGCTGCCGCCGGTGGTCGAGCTGTCGCCGGTGGTCGAGCTGTCGCCGGTGGTCGAGCTTGTCGAGACCACTACTGCCTGACGAGCCGGGCGTGCGTGTGCGACTGGAGCGGCTGCCCCATCGCCGCCATGTCGAACGCATAGAGCAGGTCGCCCTCGACGTAGCCATAGAGCCGCTTGCCGCCGGTGTACTCCTTGGCGGTCGCAGTGCGGGCGACCGTGTCGGTGACGATCTCGAAGCGCGGGGCGTCGGGATCGAGCTCGCCGTGCCAGATCTCCACGAAACCGGTGCTGTGCGTCAGCAGGAACTCGATGGTGCCGTCCGGCTGCGGCCGGATGAACCCGGTCTCCTGGGCGGACGGACGGATGGTGTTCCCGTCGGCATCGGTGATCCACGCCCGTGACATGTAGTGGATGAACGGCCTGCCGTCCTGCTGGAAGATCAGCTCCTGGCCGAACTGGAACTTCTCGATGTTGGGGTACTCCCCGTGGCCGTTGCCGGCCCAGGTGCCGATCAGCCAGGCGAGACGCGCAGTGTTGGGATGGATGTTCTCGGGGATCTCGAACACGATCAGGCGTCTCCTCGGGCGTTCGCGTCGGCAGCCACGAGGCGGCGTACGCCCAAGAGGGCGAGGCCACCGAGCCCGAGGATGACCGCAGCCATCACGGCGACGAAGAAGGCTTCCATGACGTGGAGTCTAGGCTCCGGGCATGCGGAAACTCGTGATCAAGTGCACCGCCGGGGCCGAGGATTCGGAGCGGGCCAACCAGGCGTTCACCGTGGCCGCGGCCGGAGTGGCCGTCGGGGCCGACGTGAGCCTCTGGCTGACCGGCGACGCTGCCTGGTTCGGCGTACCGGGCCGAGCGGAGGAGTTCGAGCTCGATCTCGCCACTCCCCTGTCCGAGCTCCGCGACATCGTGCTCGCCGGCGGAGGGCTGACGGTGTGCACCCAGTGCGCGCAACGACGCGGTCTCGTCGCCGCCGACCTCCTCGAGGGCATCCGGATCGCCGGCGCGGCCGTTTTCACCGAGGAAGTCCTCACCGACAACGCCCAGGCCCTCGTCTACTAACCGATAGTCCGAGACGTTCTGGCCCCAAAATTCCGTGTTCCAGGGGCCATTTCGTCTCGGACTATCCGGTCAAGTGAGTTCTATCCGCGTCCGGTCAAGTGAGTTCTATCCGGTCAGGCCGAGGAGTTCGCGGGTCTGGGCACCGGTCATGGGGGTGCGTTGCGCCATCCGGCCGAGCTCGACGGCGCGGGTGACCAGCTGCTCGTTGTGTACGACGGGCACGCCCTTGGCCAGGGTGAGCACATCCTCCATGCCGACGCGCAGATGACCACCCTTGCTCAGGCTCGCCAGCGCGACCGGCAGCGTCGAGCGGCCGATCCCGGTGGCCGACCAGCTCGTCACCTCCGCAGGCAGCGCGGCGACGGCCGCGACGAGTGCATCGGCGGTGCCAGGCATGCCACCCGGGACGCCCATCACCAGGTCGACATGCACCTTCCCGCCGTACGGCAGCCCGAATGTGTCGAGCAACCGGTGCAGCGCGGTCACGTGCCCGAGGTCGAACAGCTCGAACTCCGGGACCACCCGGCGCTCCTGGCTGAGCTGGTAGAGGTCGCAGACGAACGGCCAGGGATTGAGGAACACGTCGTCGCCGAAGTTCGTGGTGCCCATCGTCAACGAGCACGAGTCCGGCTGGGCGTCGAGGACCTTGAGCCGGTCCTCGAGCGGATCGTGGACCGACCCGCCCGTCGAAAGCTGTACGACGAGATCGGTGGCCTCCTTCAGCGCGACCACGGACTCCCGGAGCCGGCCCTGGTCGAGCGTCGGCCGATGGGCGGCGTCGCGGATGTGCAGGTGGACCATGCCCGCGCCGGCGGCTTCACAGCGCTGGGCAGTCTCGACGAGCTCCTCCAGGGTGGTGGGGAGGGCGGGGCAGTCGGCCTTGCTGGTCTCGGCCCCTGTGGGGGCAACGGTGATCAACAGACTGGAGCGGTCAAGCGTCATGGCCCTCATGCTGCCACCACGCAGGGTTGAGGCCGGATTGGACCGAATTGGCGACCTCGATCAACGCATGAACGACGCTCAGGTCACGCTCGTTCGCAAACTTGGCCCGTTGTCGGGACAGCCCAAAAACACCTGCCCTGAACGTCTACACTCTCCCAGAGTTCGGCGGGCGGCCCGCTGACCGCCAAACTAGGTGAGGACACTGCGTGGATCTCCGGGAATTCCTCCGAATCTTGCGTCGGCGCTGGATGTTCATCGTTGCGTGCCTGTCGGTCGCGATCATCGCGGCCCTGGCGATCACGTTCACGGCGACACCCATGTACAAGTCGACCGCGCGCCTCTTCGTGTCAACGCCCTCCGAGGCCGACCCGACCAGCAACTACACCAACAGCCTGTTCTCCCAGACCCGGGTGACGTCGTACGCCGACCTGGCGACGGGTCCGGCCGTGATGGAAAAGGTGATCCAGAAGCTCGGGCTCACGCTCACCCCCTCCGAGCTCGCCTCGCGGATCACCGCCGAGCCGATCGCCAACACCGTCATCCTCTCGATCTCGGCCACCGACACGAGCCCGAAGCGCGCCCAGCAGCTCGCGCAGACCGAGGCCGATGAGCTCCGCACCTTCGTCACCGCGCTCGAGACGCACAACGGCGCGACGACGTCCGCCATCAGCCTGGCCGTTGCCGATCCGGCATCCTTCGAGGCCGGCGCGGTCTCACCCAAGGTGCCGCTCACGCTCGGCGTGGCCATCCTGCTCGGGCTGCTGATCGGCATCAGCGGCGCGTTCCTGCGCGACATCCTCGACACCACGATCAAGGGACAGGACGAGGCCCAGCACGCTGCGAACGCCCCGGTGCTCGCCAGCGTGGGCTTCAACTCCGCCATCCCGCGGACTCCGCTGATCAGCGACGAGCCGGCCGGTTCGGATCGATCCGAAGCCTTCCGGGTGCTCCGCACGAACCTTCAGTTCATCGACCTCGACACCGAGCCGACCGCGTTCGTCGTGACGAGTGCGCTTCCGGGCGAGGGCAAGACCATGACGGCGACGAACATCGCCATCGCGCTCGCCCAGGCCGGCCGGCGCGTGCTGCTCGTGGACTGCGACCTGCGTCGTCCCCGGGTCGCCGAGATCCTCGGCCTGGAGAACCGGGTCGGCCTCACCACCGTCCTGGTCGGCCGGATCAGCCTCGAGGAGAGCGTCCAGGTCCACAAGAGCGGCGTGCACTTCCTCGCCACCGGCCCGCAGCCGCCGAACCCTGCCGAGATCCTGCAGTCGCACGCCATGGCCGACCTGCTCGCCCAGTTCCGCAACGAGTACGAGGTCGTCATCCTCGACACTCCTCCGCTCCTTCCCGTTGCCGACGCGGCGATCCTGTCCGCCGTCGCCGACGGAGCGATGCTGGTGGTCCGCCACGGCAAGACCAAGATCGACCAGGTCCACCAGGCATCCAGCCGTCTCGACGCGGTCGGGGCACGGCTCTTCGGCGTCGTCGTCAACATGACGCCCAAGCGCGGCAACACCTACTCCTACTCGACCGGCAACTACAACTACGTCACGACAGAGCTCTCAAGGAAGCTGAAGCCCGCCAAGTGAGCAATCGGACGAGCAGCGGTGCCGGCGGTGGCTGACCGGTCCATCGCGGCCCTCAGACTCCGGCCGCGCCTGGGCTGGAGGCCGCAACGCGTGGACTCCGTGCTGCTCTTCGGCTGCACGGTGCTCCTGTTCGGACTGGTCGCACTGGCGAGCATCTCCATGCTCGCCAGCATCGTCGCGCTCGCCCTCGCGGGCGGCATCACCGTGCTGACCTGTTTCGGTCTGGAGAAGACCGGGACGGGTCTGATCTTCCTGGCGATGGTGTTCGCACCGATGAACTCGGTCGGTCCGAGCGCAGCGGTCTCCTTCGTGACCTTCGCCGACCTGTTCTTCTTCCTCGGTTTCAGCTGCTTGCTGCCCACGATGCTGCTGCGGCGCTCTCCAGCGCCCCCGCTGCTCTACATCCTCGGCGCGATCATCCTGGTCGCGGTCGGCTCGGTCACCTCGATCGGGGCCACCCATCCGGGGATCAGCCTGAACCTGATGAGCCGTCTGGTCGTCACCGCCCTCGGCCTCCCCCTTGCCTTCATGTTCTGGCGGCCGGGCTGGAAGCTGACCGGCTACCTCGCGGGTGGCTACGTGCTCGGCGTCATCATCAGCGCCGGGTACGGCGTGGTCACGGGCACGCACAGCTCGGGCCTGGAGACCCGTTACATCGGCCTGACCGAACAACCCAACGAGCTCGGCCTCACCGGTCTCCTCGGGGCCGCGCTGGTTCCGTACATCGTCAAGGTGATGCCTCCCACCCACCGCTGGTTCTGGTGGGGAGCCGGGGCCATCAACGTTGGCGCGATCTGGATCAGCGGCAGCAGGGCTGCGCTCCTGGTGCTGGTGATGATGGCGTTCATCTATCCCATCATCGAGAAATCCGCCAAGGCCACCGCCTGGTTGTTCGCCGGCATCACCATCGGCCTCGCGCTGTCGAGCAAGCTCCTGGCCGACAAGAGTGGCGCCCTGGGCCGGCTCCTCGGCGCAGGCAGTGCCTCGGCCTCCGACGAGCAGCGCTCCGGCCTGATCCATGAAGGCCTCACGCTCTTCCAGGCCCATCCGCTCTTCGGAAGCGGCTTTGAGACGGCGCTGATCTATCACGTGATCTATCTGGAGGTCGCCGTCTGCGTCGGCATCTTCGGCCTCGTCGGTTTCCTGTTCCTGCTGGGATCCGGTGTGCTGCCGTTGTTCACCGCACCGCGACCACTCCACCGGCTTGCCTACCCCGCTCTCGCGTACGCGCTGGTCGGCTGCCTCACCCCGCTGCTCTGGGATCGCTACATCTGGTCTGCCATCGGACTCAGCTATCTCGTCGCAACCACGATGACCCCAGCTGAGCGAGCCGAGATCGAATCGACCTACGTTGAACCGACTAAGGAAAGAGTCAACTCATGATCGGACGGCTCCGCTGGAATGCTCGCAGGGTGCGACAGACGCTAACGACGTTCGACAACGGACCCCAGGTCCTCGCCGGGATGGCTCGCCACCGCCTCACCGGCAAGCCTGAGGAGCTCGTCTACCGGGTCGACGGCACCACCATCACGATCCCGAACCGCCCCGGTGCTCGCGTGCCCGTCTACGAGCTGTTCTCCGAGGACGACTACAAGCTGGCCTGGATCACCCAGGGCCTCGGCGACTCCCCGGTCGCGGTCGACATCGGCGCCCACGTCGGCTGCTTCACCCTTGCCTTCGCGAAGCTGTACCCCAAGGGCCGGGTCGAGGCGTTCGAAGCATCGCCGTCGACCGCGTCGTACCTCGAGCGCAACATCGTGACCAACGGCCTGAGCGACCGGGTCACCAGCAACCAGGTCGCTCTCGCGGCCGAGGCGGGCGTCTTCGAGTTCGCGGACAACGGCGCGGCCAGCGGCCTCAACGGCGTACTCCACCTCGGCAAGGCCGGCTCGACAACGGTCAAGGTGCCGAGCATCCCGATGTCCGACGCGTTCGCGCGGGCCGGCGGCAAGGTCGACATCGTCAAGATGGACACCGAGGGCGCCGAGTACGCCATGGTCCTCGGCTCCAAGCCTGCGGACTGGGCGACCGTGCAGCGTGTGGTGATGGAGTACCACGCCCTGCCCGGTCACTCGTGGGACGAGCTTGCCGCGTTCTTCGCCGAGGCCGGGCTCAACCTGGTGCACCGGCTCAAGTTCAGCGACGGCCTGGGCATGGCATGGCTGTCGCGCGACGAGATCAGCGCACCCGCGTGACGCGGTTGCCTTCTCGAGACCTTCTGGCGTGAGCAGGCTTCCCAACCAGCTGCAGCCGATCTGGCCGCTCGTGAAGCGCCTGCACCGGCTGGCCTCGTTCCTGCTCGGCGTGCTCAGCCGTGGGGTTGCGCCCCTGATCGGCAGCCGCGGCCTGCCGCACGGTGCCGGGCTGACGTCCGCCGAGACCGCGGCAGCCGAGCCTGCGTACGTGCGGCTGCACCCGGGCGGTGCCGGCGAACAGCTGCGCCGCGCCTCTGCAGTCGGTACGCCGGCGCGGCACTGGGTCTTCGAAGCCGGCCGCGAGTACGACGTACCCGACAGGTTCGTGCTCGAGATCAACGACGGCATCGTCGTCGGCGACTACGGAGCGAACCTGACCCCGGGCGGGCTGCTCGACTACGAGACCAGTGAGTACTTCGGCATCACGGACTGGCGTGAGCACCCGATCTTCCTGCGCACCAGGCTGCCCCCCGTCGAGCACGTGGACGGGACCGTCGTCTCGCTGGCCGTTCGCGGCGGCGCCTCGAACTACTACCACTTCCTCCTCGACGTGCTGCCGCGATGGGGCATCTACTCGGAGACCTTCCCCGAGCAGGCACCCGACGCGGTCTACGTCCCGGCCGGCACCGAGCGGCAGCGGCAGATGCTCGACATGGCCGGCCTCGACAAGGTCCGAATCATCGAGAGCCTCAAGCACAGTGCCGTCCGCGCCGACCGGCTGATGGTGCCGAGCATGCCGAACCTGGGTGAGAGTGCTCCGCCCTGGACGACCCGCTGGCTGCAGGAGCGGTTCCCCGCCCAGGACGTCGCCTCCCGGCCACGCAGGCTCTACATCACCCGTGGCGACCGCCCGAACTCACGCCGGCTGGTCAACGAGGCCGAGCTCTGGCCGCTGCTCGAGCGCCGCGGATTCGTCCGGGTCGACCCGGGAACGATGTCGGTCCAGGACCAGATCGACCACTTCGCCGCTGCCGAGGTCATCGTGGCCGTGCACGGGGCCGCGCTGACCAACCTGGTCTTCTCCCGGCCCGGCGTACGCGTGCTGGAGATGTTCACGCCTACCTACGTCAACCGCACCTTCTGGGCCATCACCGACAACATCGCGGACTCGCGCTACCGCTACCTGATCGCCGAGGGTCAGGGGCCGCGGGCCGGCGGGCGGATGAACCGGATCCAGGCAGACGTGACGATTGCTCCGGCGGCGTTCGACGCTGCCCTGGACGACCTGCTCGCGTAGTCAGGACCTCAGTTGGCGACTGAGAACTGGACGTCGCTGATGGCGGTGGTGTTCCGCGGGCCGTTCGTCACAGCGAGGATCTGCAGGGTCACGGTGGCGCTGTCGGTCTTGGGCACCCGGACTGCCTGAAGACTGCGGTCCTGCGGGTTCCCGGACAGGTTCTGTACGACGGAGCTGCCGTCGTCGAACGTCCAGCGCACCTTGGTGATCCGGTTGTTCTGGGCATACCGGTCGACGTGGCTCTCCGAGTCGGTCTTCGCGTAGCCCGGGACCAGGCCGACCTCGCCGATGGGCTGCGAGCGGCCGAGGTCGAGCACGATCTTCTGGCCGACCGCCGAGCCGTCGCAGCGCCAGGCCGTGTCGGTCTGGTCGTCGATCGCGTGCCCGACGCCGTAGGTGACCTTCTTGCCGCTCGAGTCGACGCCGGGGGGCGCAGTGCAGGTTGCGGTGGCACTCGCGATGGTCGTCGGCGTGACATCGCCCGCGTAGGCATTGGCAATCGGCTTGGCGGTCTGGGTCTTCAGCGGCTTGGGTTTCGCCGCACCCTTTGTGGGCGCGGGCGTCGTCGCGGACACAGTCGGCGTCTTCGTGGCAGCGTCGTCCCCTCCGAGCACCCGACCCAGGACGTACGCGACCAGGATCAGCACGAGCGCGGCTACCGCGATCAGGGCGGGGATGAACCACGCGGATGCCCGGAACGTCTCGAACGACGGCGCAGCCCGCTCGACCGACGGCGCCCGGTGGGTGCCAAGCGGCATCCCTTGGGTAGGTTCGTCGTCCGGACCTTCGGCGGCCGGTTCGTGGCTCGGCGGCTCGTCGGCCGGTTGGTCGGCCGGTTCGTCGGCCGGCTCCAGCCCCATCGCGGACAGCTCAGCGGAGTCGTGCAGCTCCCCGAGCGGCGGGATCTCCCCGGGAAACTCGGCCTGCGCTTCGGCGTACGCCTTGAGATAGGCCTCCCGATAGGCGTCGCCGAACTCCTCCGGCACCTCGGGTGGCGGAGTGTCGAAAAAGTTGGTACCGGACATGGAGCGATGAGCCTACCCAGAACGACCGCCCCGCACGTCGGAGTCCGAGCATCGGCCCACCTACGCGGTTGATCGGTGCCACCAGGTGACTTCGATCAACCGCGCTGCCCTTTGAATCCACAGTTTCGACCTGACGGATGGAACATGGCCCGCCCACGACCGACCATCGGATGATGACCCAGGACATCGATGCGCTGATCGCCGACCAGGCCGGGGTGATCGCTCGCAGGCAAGCGATCGCCCGCGGTGTCGTCGCTCACGACATCAGGCGAGTCCTGCGACGCAGGGAGTGGGCGATCGCCTTGCCCGGCGTGTACGTCAACCACACCGGGTCGCTCAGCTGGCTCCAGCGGGCGTGGGCCGCAGTCTTGTTCTCCTGGCCGGCGGCCCTGAGTCACGAGTCGGCGCTCCGTTCGGCGGAGGGGCCCGGCAAGGGCCGAGGGGAGTCGACGATGCACGTTTCGATCGACCGGCATCGCCATCTCGTGCGACCACCAGGTGTCACCCTCCACCGGGTGGTCGGGCTGACCGACCGGGTGCTGTGGAACATGGGCCCACCGCGGGTGAACTATGAGCATGCCGCAATCGATGTCGCCGCCGCTGCGGAGTCGGACTTCGCCGCGATCGGGATCCTTGCCGAAGCCTGCCAGTCGAGACGGACGACCGCGCGACGGATCGTCGAGATGATCCACACTCGTGACCGGCTCAGCCGGAGGGAATGGATGACGTCGGTCCTGCGCGACGTCGCCGCGGGCTCCTGTTCGGTGCTCGAACACGGCTATCTCACCAAGGTCGAGAGGGCCCACGGTCTGGCTCCGGCACGCCGCCAGGTGCGGTCAAACGGTTCGTCGGGAGCGCTCTACCGAGACGTCGAGTACTCCTGCGGTCTGGTCATCGAGCTGGATGGCCGGCTCTTCCACGACACGGCTCGTCAGCGCGACCGTGACTTCGATCGCGACCTCGACGCCGCGGTCTCCGGACGGGACACCCGGCGGTTGTCCTGGGGCCAGGTCTTTGATCGGCCCTGCTGGACGGCAGCCCGGATCGCCCTACTCCTCAAGCAGCGCGGTTGGGCCGGACGGGCGCTGCCCTGCGGACGCGATTGCGCACTACGCGGTTGATCGGTGCCACCAGGTGACTTCGATCAACCGCACAGACCGGAAACAGCGCTGCCCCACGCCCAGGGGATGGCGTGGGGCAGCGGTCTCGACAAGCTCGACCAGCGAGCGGGTCAGATGGCGACGGCAACCTCGGCGACGACACCGGTGGCGGCAGTCACCACGTTGTCGACCGGCTCCGCCGAAGGAGCCAGCGTCCGAAGGGTCCACTCGCCGGGGCCGGCGAAGAACCGGAAGTGTCCAGTCGCCGAGGTCGGGACCTCGGCGGTGAACTCACCGGTCCTGTCGAGCAGCCGGACGTACGCCGTACCGACCGGCTCGCCACCTTTCGTCACCTGGCCCTGGATGATGGCCTCCTTGGCGACGTTCACGCCGTCCAGGGACAGTCCACCGGCAGTTGCTCCGCACATCAGGCTTCGCCCGCCTCGTCACCGAGAGCGACCGGGACGCCGACCAGCGAGCCGTACTCGGTCCACGAGCCGTCGTAGTTCTTCACGTTCTGCTCGCCGAGGAGCTCCTTGAGCACGAACCACGTGTGCGAGGAACGCTCGCCGATGCGGCAGTAGGCGATGGTGTCCTTGCTCCAGTCGACGCCGGCCTCGGTGTAGATCACCTTGAGCTCGTCGTCGGAGCGGAAGGTGCCGTCGTCGTTGGCCGCCTTGCTCCACGGGACGTTGGCAGCGGTCGGGATGTGACCGGCGCGCTGGGCCTGCTCCTGCGGGAGGTGGGCCGGGGCGAGCAGACGACCGGCGTACTCGTCAGGGCTGCGGACGTCGACCAGGTTCTTGACGCCGATCGCCTCGACGGTCTCGTCGCGGAACGCGCGAATGCTGAGGTCCTGCTCCTGCGCGGTGTAGCTGGTCTTCTCGCGGGTGGGGAGCACGTCGGTGAGCTCGCGGCTGTCGAGCTCCCACTTCTTGCGGCCACCGTCGAGCAGCTTGACGTCCTGGTGGCCGTAGAGCTTGAAGTACCAGTAGGCGTAGGCAGCGAACCAGTTGTTGTTGCCGCCGTACAGCACCACGGTGTGGTCGTTGCCGACGCCCTTGTCCGAGAGCAGCGCCTCGAACTGGGCCTTGTTCACGAAGTCACGACGGACCTGGTCCTGCAGCTCCGTGGTCCAGTCGAGCTTGATCGCGCCACTGATGTGGCCCTTGTCGTAGGACGTGGTGTCCTCGTCGACCTCGACCAGCACGATCTTCGGGTCGTGGAGGTGCTCCTCGACCCATTCGGCGTTGACGAGTGCGGTTTCACGGCTCATGTCTGACCTTTCTCAAGCCGCCGGCTGAGCCGGGGCATTCTCGGTTTTGGTGGGTGCTGCGTTGGTAGGTGCTGCGGTGCTGACTGTGGGAGCAAATCGGCGTATGAGCAGGTAGAGCTCACACCCCAGGCAGAACCCGAAGACCGCGTTCAACAGGGCGGCAGCGAGTGCAAACCCGGTCGCGATAGCTCCCACGAGCGTCGCGCCGGACAGATAGCCGACCAGTGCCACCACCGCGAAGGCCAGCCCGACGGCCTGGGCGAAACGCGGAGGTTGCGGGTCCTCGAGGTGCGAAGGAGCCGCGAGGCGGGGCCGGACAAGCTTCTTGAAGAGGTACGCCGCGGGAGTGTGCTGCACTCCAAGGGCGACCCCGATGCCGAACAACGCGGTCTGCACCGCGATCAGCGTGGTGCCGAGCGGTCCAGGGGCGGTCAGCAGGGTCACCGCAAGGACGACGCTGGTGAGCGCAGCATTGAACTGCGGCCCACGCGGATCGATCCCGACCGGGCTCGATCCGGGGATCTGCTTGCTCATGGCTCTCCTGAGATGTCCTGTGAATGTGCCTGCCTGCGGCGCCCGGATGGGCGCGAGACGTCGTGCGGGCATGGTGGCCCGGCGTTGGATCTGGGGGGAGCCCCGCGGTCAGGCCAGTGCTGGCTGGACCGGTAAGGGCTGGCGACGTCCCGTCAGGACATTCGACACAGCGACGAGCGCATCCGGCAGTTGTCCACTGCGCGGCGCCTGGTCAGCATGGTCGAGAACATGCCAAAAGCATATGCAGCCGGTGTGGCAGCCGGGAAACGCGCGTCTCGCATATTGGACTCTCTATCCAGTATGCGAGATCAGCCGGCGCGTGCGGTCTCGGTCTCGGCGACCCGAAGGTCGGAGCCGTGGAGCGCGTTCAGGCGTACGACGACGTGGTCCTCGCCGGCACAGGCACTCAGGATCGCTTCGAAGCGGTCGGCGCTGGTGTGCAGCGCGAACTCCTCCTCGGCGAACTCACGAGCCATCCGGCCGAGGTCGTCGCGGCGCAGGTCGTCAGCGAGAAGGTTGCGGACCCATTCGGACGCCTGGTCGAGCGAGTCCTCGTGCGGCGGGAGCACACACCCGTCGACCTCGTGGACGAGCTGGGCGGCCAGGTTCTCCGAGGGCATCAGACCGAGGACCGGGCGACCGGCACACAGGTAGGACAGTGTCTTGGACGGCACCGAGAAGGCGCCGGCGTCCTGCTCGAGGAGCACGACGAGGATGTCGCCCGTGCCGAGCACCTCGGGCAGGCGCTCATAGGGCTGGAACGGCAGCAGCGTGATCGGTACGTCGAGACGGGCAGCTTCCTGCTCGACGATCTCGACGGCTGGGCCCTCGTTGACCACGACCAGCCGGACCGGCGTACCGCCATCGATGACCTTGCGCGCCAGGCCGACGAGCAGGGCCGGGTTGTGCTTGAGCCCGAGCGTGCCGGAGTAGAGGATCGTCTTGGTGTCGTCCAGACCGTGCTCGACGGCCCAGTCGTTCTTGCGCTCGGCCGGGTAGATCTCGTCCAGCGGCGCCCAGTTCGGGATCACGGTGGCCTTGGTTGCGGTGCCCCAGGTGCGGTGCACGTCCAGGAACGAGTGCGCGATCACGACGATCCCCCTGGCGCGGCGTGAACACCAGCGCTCGCCGACCTCGATCGCGGCGGCGACGAGGCGGAACGCCTTGGAGAGCTGGTTGCCGGCGAAGGACCGGAGGGCGATCGCCTGCACGTCCTGGTGCCAGAGCACCCAAGGGATGCGCACCACCATCAGGTAGGCCGCGAGCACCATCAGCGTCGGGATCGGCACGTTGGAGGCCATCACCACCTGCGGACGCACCTCGCGCACCTGGCGGGCCAGCTGGAAGCCGAAACGAGCCTCCTGGACCAGCCTGGACACGAAGCGCATCTTCTCGATGTGCTCGCCCTGACCGATCGAACGGAAGGTCAGGGACCCGTCCTCGCCACCAGCCAGGTCGCCCTTGCCGGAGATGTACGCCTCGCAGTAGGAGTGCGTGACATCGTGTCCGCGCTTCGAGAGCTCGCGGCTGAGCTGCACCTGGAAGGGGTGCCCGCTGTAGTCGTGGACGAGGATGCGCATCAAATCAGCCGATCGAGCGCTTTACCTGGTCATAGACCCAGGAGTAGGTCTGGGCGAGGCCGTCGGCGAGGCTGATCGATGGCTCCCAGCCGTAGGTCTCGAGGATCTGGGTGTTGTCGCTGTTGCGGCCG